>CAZFFM010000283.1:0-4409 GCA_964517425.1 uncultured Ardenticatenales bacterium
TGCGGGAAATCGGCCCGAGGACGGGCCTCAGAGCACCTTTTTTCAGTGGAGCCTTCAATCTGTGTCATCCGTAAAATCTGTGGCTCATTTTCTTGCTTTGTCTACAAGGTATAATCCGTGGCTGATTATGTTTATCAACACCCACGCGGGAGAGTACCGGTACAAGAATGTGACCGTTAAGCGCCTAACAGGCCGCCCAGACTTCCCATGCCCCCTTGCAACGCACTGGTGAACGGAGCCATCCTTTCCTCTGTCAGCTTACGCGTGCGCTCCGTCGCTTCGTTGAAGGCGGCTACCAGCAAGTCTTGCAACATGTCGACATCATCGGGGTCTATCACGTCGGGTGACAATCGAATCTCCTGCACTTCCTGGTCTCCGGTCATTACTACAGTGACCATGCCTCCCCCGACGGAGGCCTCCACGGTCTCTTCCTTCAAAGCTTCTTGCGCCGTGAGCATATCAGCTTGCAGCTTTTGCATCTGCTGCAAGAGTCCTTGCCCGCCGGCGCCCATGCCTCCGCCAAATGAACTTTTCTTGCCTCCTCCCCCCATCATACGTCGACCTTTTCTTGCCATTGCGCGCTTCCTCCAATTTTTCAGATGACGCCAGTCGTCAGTCGTCAGTCGTCAGTGGTCAGATGTCAGCATCCGACTGCCGCTTCCCTATCCCTGTCTCTGCCCCTATCTCTTTCTCAACCTTCTTCCATTGTAACTGTTCAGCACATCCCTGAATCTGCCACGAATTGCACGAATTTACACGAAAAAGAAAAAAATTCGTGAACATTCGTGTAATTCGTGGCAAAAAGGAGATTGAAACAGGTGTTTCCAAGGCACCCCCTGAACAGTTACCTTCCATTCATCGTTGTTTGCTTGTCACGCTACGAATTTGGCCTCCCTCTTTCATCACCATCCGTACGACGGGGTCTCTTGCCGCCTCTGCATAAGGGTTTGCCGGGCCTTCAGGCATCGGCGAAGGCTTTTTCTTCTCGCTCAAAGTGCATTCGACTGCGACTTCCTGGCGCAGGAATGCCGATAGATTTTCTTGCAGCATCTTGCGCACCTCAGGCGTGTTCACCTTGTCCCTGTGGATGGAGAATTCAAAGCCTACTGCAATCGTCCCTCCCTCAACGTTTACGGGAGTCCCGTAACGCAGCAACGCGGCTATTTGACGGCCCTTTGGTCCTGACTCGCGCAATTGCTGGCGAAACGCGTCCCAGTTTTGGGAAAGGGAATCCAGTTCAACGGAGACCGTAGGCTCTGCCGCCACGGTCTTTTCGGGTGGCTTCACAGGGCCGGAAGCGACCGCCTCTTTGGGTTGAGCGGTTGGGGCTGCCGGAGGTTGTTTGACCTTTTCTTCCGGCAATGCCTGTGGGACCGGCGGCTTGGGTACGGCCGGCTTTGCGCGCACTTTGGCCGGAGCTGCCGTCACCGCCGGGGTCACATTCCCCGGCTGCTGAGTCTCCTCCGGCCGGCTGCTTCTGCCTACGGAAGCGGTTGCTCTCACCAGCGCCAACTCCAGAGGAAGTTGTGGCAATAGCCCCCGTTTGATATCCCAGCTTGCCTGGTTGAAGGCATAGATGATGTCCAATAGACCCGACGAAGAAAGTTCCCCCGCCTGCCGCATCATCTCAGCCCTGACCTCAGCCGGTTGGTTGAGCAGGCTGTCATCGGCCTTCGCCTGCAGAAGCAGGACGCTGCGCAAGTATTCCAATATCTCCGTGGCCAATTGCCTGGGGTGTACGCCCTGATCCAATATCTCGTTGATCAGGTTCAGCCCGCCGCCAATGTTGGAAGCAGCGATCAGGTCTATCAATTCGGCAATCGCCTCGTGTGAGGCTAACCCCAAAACATCGCGGGACCGGGCCAGCGTGATTTCATTCCCCTCGTAGGAAATCAATTGGTCCAACAAACTCAGTGCGTCTCGCACACTGCCGCTGGCCTGCCGTGCAATCAGATCCAAGGCTCCCGTTTCGATCTGAACACCTTCTGCCGTGGCGATCTTTTGCAAATGTTGCACAATGTCGGGCAGCGAAACGCGGCGAAAATCAAAGCGCTGGCATCGGGAAAGCACCGTTGCCGGAATCTTCTGCGGTTCCGTGGTCGCCAGGATGAAAATTGCGTGCTCAGGCGGCTCCTCCAGCGTCTTCAACAAAGCGTTGAATGCGGATTTGGAAAGCATGTGCACTTCGTCAATGATGTAGACCTTGAAACGGCCTTCGTTCGGAGAGAAATGTACTTTGTCTCGCAAGGCTCGCACATCTTCCACGCTGGTGTTGGACGCCGCGTCAATCTCAAGCAGATCCAGACAACTGCCGTTGGTGATACTTACACAAAGGGAACATTCGTTGCAAGGTTTCTGGGAGCTGTCGCCAACACAGTTCACGGCTTTGGCCAGAATGCGTGCCGTGCTGGTTTTGCCTGTGCCACGCGGTCCGGTGAACAGGTAGGCGTGGGCGACGCGATCATCAGCCAGCGCGTTGGTCAGCGTGCGCACCACAGCCCGCTGGCCGATGAGTTCATCGAGGGTTTGGGAACGCCACTTACGATAGAGTGCCTGACGAGCCATGAGTCTCCTATCCTTATCTGCACCTTTTCTCCCATAAGTTTACCATCTTTAGGGCTTTTGTGCAAGAATGCGTCTGCTTGGATGTCCATCATTGCCAAAATGTGCCCTTTGTGGTACACTTGTTGCAGGATAATAATCTACACCAAAATCAATTCAGGAGCCAAACATGCGCGAAACCCCGGCAATGGACCCAGTCACCTTGCACCCGATCGGCTGGGTGCAAAATGAATTCGCCCCTCCCATGGAGGCCGAATGGGATCAAGTAGAATCGGAGATCGTATTGTTGGAAGACCTTGTGCCGGCACTGGAAGGCATCGAAGAATTTTCCCACATTATCGTCATTTGGTGGATGCACCAGCACGAGCAAGGTCGAGGAGAGGTCCTGCAGATTCATCCCGAACGACGCGACGACCTACCGTTGCGTGGTGTCTTCGCGACCCGCACGCCTCGGCGTCCCAATCCGTTGGGCATGACGGTCGTCCAATTGCTACAACGCGAGGAAAACGTTCTGCGGGTGCGCGGCCTGGATGCGTACACCTGTTCGCCCGTGGTTGACATCAAACCCTATCTGATACGGGGTGATTTGGTCGGTGCGGCCACGGTCCCGTCCTGGTTGCAAAAACTGTGGAAACTTAATCGGGAGTAGGGTTAGGTTTCGCCGGCGTTTGTTGCCATCCCCCACCGTGCTCTGATTCACGACCAAAGCTGCCGGAGGCTAAAACTGCGCCTACGACTTCAAAGTTGGCCATCGCCGGCCTGGCAGCATACCCGATGAAGGTACCACGGAGGCACGGAGATTTGCCAGGTACACCTCCGCCGCTATACCTTGCTTCGGAACCATGCAACAGTCTTCTCCAGGCCCTCGTCCAAGTCAACTACAGGGCTCCACCCTAAAACTCGCTTCGCTTTGGTGATGTCTGGCCTGCGCGTTTGCGGATCGTCCTTTGTCCGTTCATCCTTTGGAGTGATAAAGGCAATGGAAGATCGAGACCCTGACACATCGAGCACCCGCTTGGCAAACTCGTGAATGGTCATCTCATTGGGGTTACCGAGATTCACGGGGTAGATTTCATCCGAGTGTAACAGACAGACAATCCCTTCGACCAGATCGCTGACGTAACAAAAACTGCGTGTACGGGAACCATCGTCATAAACGGTCAAGGGTTCCTCGCGCAATGCCTGGCGAAGGAAGTTCGGGACAACGCGCCCATCGTCAAGGCGCATGCGCGGGCCGTAGGTATTGAAAATGCGCACGATGCGGGTGTCAATGCCGTGCGCGCGATGATAGGCCATGGTCAAAGCCTCCGCAAAGCGCTTTGACTCGTCGTAAACGCCACGGGGTCCCACAGGGTTCACGTTTCCCCAATATTCCTCCGGTTGCGGATGTTCAAGAGGGTCTCCATACACTTCGGAAGTAGAGGCTAGAAGAAAGCGCGCCTGTTTGGCCTTGGCCAGTCCCAGCGTTTTGTGTGTACCCAAGGCCCCCACTTTAAGGGTCTGAATCGGTTTTTCAAGATAGTCTACAGGACTCGGCAATGATGCCAAATGCAGAACGGCATCAAGCGGCCCGCTGACATAGACGTAGTTTGTTACATCATGTTTAATGAATGAAAACCGTTCGTTCCCAAAAAGATGGGCGACATTGTCCATGTTACCGGTACTCAAATTGTCAATGGCGATGACCTCGTGGCCATCGTCAAGCAACCGGTCACAAAGGTGAGACCCGATGAAGCCGGCTCCTCCGGTGATTAGTATGCGCATTGCGGTTACTCCAGATCCATTCAGAACTAATTTGGTCTTATGCTAGTTTAGACGTGAATGCTCGAATGTCCTGCCGTGACGGG
>CAZFFM010000284.1:0-4400 GCA_964517425.1 uncultured Ardenticatenales bacterium
CACGAAGTGGGGCAAGCGAGAAAGCCTACTCGTCAGGCCTATCCAATGTTCCAACCTGGACGCTGGCGTTTTTTACTTTTGCCACGGATTACACGGATTTTCACGGAAAAATCAGAAAGGTCAAATGGGAAATCTGTGGAAATCCGTGCAATCTGTGGCTGAAAATGCCGTTTATACGGCCAACGTGATTTTCGCGAGACTCCAGTTCCAACGTCGAAACATTCAACCTGGTTGTTCTTTGTGCCTTCGTGTCTTCGTGGTTCATTTGAGAGAATTGCCGCGCAAGAATATGACGGACACCCCTTACCCAGGCAGCGCGATTCATCCGCTGCCGGCCAAACGCAAAATTATGACGGACCCGCTCCCACCGACGTTGTTGACTTTACCCGCCGCCTGGTGTATACTGAATACGCCTACTCGCAACAAGTCGCCACTGCGATTACGGAAAATGCGAATCCGGGTCTGCCCCATCCGTGGGGTAAGATTTGAGGGACAGATTCCCACTAATAAACCAAGACACGACTTCGCAGGAGGAGACATGAAAGCAATTGCGGTAATTCCTGGCAAGCCAAACAGCGCGCACCTGGTGGAGACACCACGGCCCACCCTCCACGCCGGCACTGTGCTGGTAGAGGTGATTCGTGTGGGCGTGGATGGCACCGATCGCGAGATCAACGAGGGTCTGTACGGCGCGACACCCACCGGCGCCGACTTTCTGGTCCTTGGGCACGAATCGTTTGGGCGCGTGGTCGAGGTCGGGCCGGGTGTGGGCAAGCTGAGGCCCGGCGACTATGTGGTGGCGACCGTGCGTCGCCCGGACGACTGCATCAACTGTCGCGCCGGCGAATACGACATGTGCATCGCCGGCAATTACACCGAACGGGGCATCAAAGGCCGCCACGGATACCTGAGCGAGTTCTACGTCGAGGCACCGGAATACCTGGTGAACGTCCCCTCCGCGCTGAAGGAAGTCGGCGTGCTGCTGGAACCGTTGAGCATCGTGGAAAAGGGCATCATGCAGGCCTACAAGATTCAGGAGCGCCTGGTTTGGAAGCCTCAACGAGCACTCGTGCTGGGAGCGGGCACAGTCGGTCTCATGGCCACGATCGTCTTGCGACTTCGCGGGTTGGAAGTGTTCACCGTAGCCCGCACACCCAAACCGAACCGTCACGCTGACCTGGTCGAAGCCACCGGCGCGCGCTATCTGAACAGTCGCGAGGAACCGGTCCCTGGGCTGGACGAAACGTACGGCCGCTTCGACATCATCTTCGAGGCGACCGGCTACAGCCCGCTGGCCTTCGAATCAATGGAAGTGTTGGGCAACAACGGCGTATTGATCCTCTCCAGTGTCACCGGTGGTGACCGGCGCTTTGAAATCCCTGCCGATAAATTCAACCTGGATATGGTGTTGGGCAACAAAGTCGTCGTCGGTACGGTGAATGCCAACCGGCGTTACTTTGAGCGGGGTGTTGTGGACATGCAACGTGCCGAGGAACGTTGGCCCGGGCTGCTTGGCCGCTTCATCACCCATCGCGTGGACGGCCTGGAGAATTACGAAGAAATGATCCGCTTGCTGAACCACGAAAAATCGGCAATCAAGATTGTCGTCGAGATAGGGAGTGGAGTGCGGTAGAACACGTAATACGCAACACGCAATACGCAATACGGATCACGGATCACGTATCACGGATTACGTAGCCGGTATGATAAGTTCAAATTCAACTTTAGGAGGAGAAAATGCCCGCATCAGAAGAAATCGTTTTGTATGGCGCACATTGGTGCCCAGATTGCAAACGAAGCAAGAAGTTTCTTGGCGAACAGATGGTCCCGTACCGGTGGGTAGACATCGAGCAGGACAAAGAAGCGCGTCGCTACGTTGAAGGAGTTAACAACGGCAAACGAATCATCCCCACGATCGTGTTTCCCGATGGCGATATCCTGGTGGAGCCGAGCAACGCCGATTTGGCGGCCAAGCTCGGCTTGCAAACAAAAGCGAAGATGGATTTCTACGATCTGATCATCGTCGGTGGGGGGCCGGCCGGACTGACCGCAGCAATCTACACAGCGCGCGAGGGCCTGGATACGCTAATCATCGAGATGGGTGGCCTGGGCGGACAGGCCAGCGCCACCGAACGGCTCGACAATTACCCCGGCTTTCCAGACGGAATCACTGGCCAGGAATGGGCCGAACGGGTGACCACACAGGCCCGCAATTATGGCGTGGAAATCTTGCAGGCCCAAGAGGTCTCCAAGATCGAGGCGCATGACCCGTACCGCTACGTCTTCACCGGCGACGGGAGCTGCTACAGCGCGCGGACGGTCTTGCTTGCGACCGGTGCCGACTACAAACGCTTGAACGCCCCCGGCGAAGAAGACTATATCGGTGCCGGCGTTCATTTCTGCGCCACGTGCGACGGCCCCTTCTACAAAGGCCAGGACCTGGTCGTCATTGGCGGCGGCAATAGCGCGACGGAAGAGAGCCTCTTCCTGACCAAGTTTTCCCCGCATGTTACGTTGTTGGTCCGCAAAGAGCAATTGAAAGCAAGCCAGGTTTTGATTGACAAAATCAATCAGAAAGAAAACGTCGAAGTCCGCTTCAACACCTCCGTCAAAAGCTTCCACGGCGAGGGGGGCAAGCTGACCGGCATCCGCACGGTGAACACCCAGACCGGCATTGAAGAAACGTTGACGCCGGCCGGTGTGTTCGTTTTCATCGGCCAGAAACCGAACAGCGAATTTGCCGCCGAGATGGTGGAGCTTGACAAGTGGGGCTTCATATTAACCGGCCATGACCTGGTTCATGTGCCGGGGATCAGCCGGGAACGGCGGCCGATGTTGCTGGAAACGAGCGTGCCCGGTATCTTTGCCGCCGGCGATGTGCGGGCCGGCAGCACCAAACAGGTCGCCACCGCTGCCGGTGAGGGCGCGACCGCTGCCTTGATGGTCAGAGAGTACCTGAAGGAGGCCTAACCATGCCACGAGACCTGCCCATTGGCAACGGATCGCTGTTGATCAATTTCGACGCCAGCTACCGCTTACGCGACATCTATTATCCCCACGTGGGCCAGGAAAACCACAGTGCCGGGCACCCCTTCCGTTTTGGCGTCTGGACGGAGGGCCAGTTCCGCTGGGTGGACGACTCGCGCTGGGAGCGAAAATTGGATTACGCGGGCGACACGCTGATGACGAAAGTGACCCTGCGACATCCTGACCTGGCCTTGCGCCTGGTCTGCAACGATGTGGTGGACTTTCACGAGAATCTGTACCTGCGTCGCGTCACCATACACAACGAAGCAGACCGCGAGCGTGAGGTGCGCCTCTTTTTCCATCACGATTTCCACATACTCGGCAATGAAGTGGGCGATACCGCTTACTACGAACCGGAACGGCGCGCTTTGCTGCACTACAAACAAGATCGCTGGTTCCTGATCAGCGGGGGACGACAGGGTGAGGCGCACAGGCTGGACCAGTGGGCTACCGGCAACAAGGAGGTCGCCGATCAGGAAGGGACCTGGCGCGACGCGGAAGACGGCCACCTGGCAGGCAATCCGATTGCGCAGGGGTCTGTCGACTCTGCTGCGGCTTTGCACGCCACGGTGCCCGCCGGCGGGGAGGCGGTCGTTCACTACTGGATGGCCGTGGGGCGCGATTTCGAGGAGGTTACACGAATCCATCGCGCAGTGCGCAACAGAGGACCCGATACATTCGTTCAGCGCACCAAAGCTTATTGGGATTTGTGGGTGAACAAGGAAGATCGTAACCTGGGAGACTTGCCGCACGATGTCTGCCACCTCTTCCGGCGCAGCCTGGCCATTCTGCGCACCCAGATTGACAATGGCGGCGCGGTAATTGCCGCCAACGATTTCGACATCGCCCGTTTTGGCCGCGACACCTACAGCTACATGTGGCCGCGCGACGGCGCGCTGGTCACATCGGCGCTGGTCGAGGCCGGATACTCCGAGGTCAGCCGGCAGTTCTTCGATTTCTGCCACCGCATCATCAGCTCGGAGGGTTTCTTCCTGCACAAATACAATCCCGACGGGACACTGGCCTCGTCCTGGCACCCGTGGCTGTTGAATGGCGAGAAATGTCTGCCCGTTCAAGAGGACGAAACAGGGTTGGTGATCTGGGCCTTGTGGCGGCACTACAAAAAGTTTCGTGATGTCGAGTTCATCAAGCCGCTCTACCGGGGGTTGATCATTCGCGCAGCAGAATGGATGGTCAGTTACCGGAGCCCGGCGGATCACTTGCCGCTGGAAAGTTACGACCTGTGGGAGGAGCGACGAGGCGTACTCAGTTTTACCGTCGCTGCCGTGTGGGCCGGCCTGACTGCCGCAGCGAACTTTGCCGATGCCTTCGGAGAGGGGGACGCCGCTACGCGGTACCGCTCTGTGGCCGGC
>CAZFFM010000285.1:0-4377 GCA_964517425.1 uncultured Ardenticatenales bacterium
CGTGTCTTCGTGGTTCATTTGAGAGAATTGCCGCGCAAAAATATGACGCACACCCTCCTCCTCGAAGGAGATGTGCCGGCGCTTGCCTCTAAAACGTGCGTAAGAAGACCGCCCATCTGCGCGTCTAAAGTAGAGGGGTGAAAACATGATCAATACACTGATTTTCGATCTTGACGGCACACTGGTGCAAACCGAGCAACTGAAGGCGCAGGCCTACACGCAGGTCATTCAAGACTTGGCGGAACCACGACCAGCCGCCGGTGACGTTCTCGAGGCCTATCGGGAAGTGGTCGGCCTCACGCGCCGCGAAGTTGCCCGGCATCTTGAGTCGCGCTTCAATCTGAGCGCGGTGCTGCATCCCATACAACGCGAGATGGGGCTGCCGACCACGTGGCAAACGCTGGCACAGTTGCGCATCCGCGCGTACCAAGCGCTGATCCGCCAACCCGGATTCCTGCGCCAGCATCAATGGCCTTTCACGCGTGCCCTGCTCGAATCCGCAAAAGCCTCCCATTGCCGCGTGGCGCTGGCCACCATGTCCCATTGCGAAGACGCGCTGTTCGTATTGCGTGCGCTGGGACTGCAAGACGCCTTTGACTTCATCGCCACACGCGACGACATCTCGCACGGCAAACCGAACCCCGAAATCTACCAACTGGTCGCGGAAGAATTGCAAGTTGATGCGACAAGTTGTCTGGTCATCGAAGACTCACTCAATGGTGTCAAAGCAGCGCTCGCCGCCGGCATGGACGTGGTCGCCGTTGCAACTCCGCTGACCGGACACACCCTGCATGCCGCCGGCATTCTGCCCGCAACACAAATCGTCGACCGGCCGGCGCACCTGGCCGAGACCGTCTCCCGTCGCATAGCACGCGCGCAGGACTAACCGGATGATCGTAGGCGTCCTGACGTTGGCATGAACCGCCCGCCGTCGTTGCAATCCAACATATACAAAGAGGGGATGATCGCCAGATCATCCCCTCTTTTGACAACGAAATCGGACAGGTATTACTTTTTCGTCTGGACCTTGATGGTCTTGGGACGCACTTCTTCAATCTTGGGCAATGTCAGGGTGAGAATGCCCTGCTCAAAGACCGCCTCGGCCTTTTCCGCCTGCACGGGGACCGGCAAAGCTATCGAGCGAGAGAATGTACCGTGCCGGCGCTCCCGCAGAAAATAGTTTTCGGTCTCCACGCCCTTTTCCTCTTTGATCTCACCGCGAATGGCCAGCACATCGTCGGTTACTGTGACCTCAACCTCTTCGGGACGCACGCCGGGTACGGCAGCCTTGACCACGACATCTTTGTCCGTTGCATACAGGTCAATCGCCAGGAGACGCCCGTCGCCGTTATGGAGCGCGCGACCGGTAGCCGGCACCGGTCGCATTACCGGCACCTGCCCCCAACGATCATTTAGCAATCGGTCTACCACATTGTTCCAAGCAACCATTTCCCGGAAAGGCTCCCAACGCGTTAAAGACACCATTCTTACCTCCTCATGTATAGTCTTCAGCAAACTCACGTTTGCTTCTGGTTGATTGCTCACTCGACTGCCCAACGGGACATGTCTGAGCGAGCAATCAGGCTGATTTTCAATCTGTCTCTACTATACCAGAGTAATGTTAGAAGAACACAAGAAAAGTGCTAAAGTTTTGTTAGAAATAGGGGGGCGCAGATGTGTCAGTCCTGGGCCACCAGTGCCACCAGCGCCAACTTTGCGCACTCATCCAGCACCGCCGGCAATTCCTGGGCAGAAGCAATGTCTGTGGCGACGCTGAGCGTTTGGGTGCCTTCTTGCAACAGGCGATAGTGATGTCCGCTGCGCTCGAATCGTTCGCCCCGCGGCGCGCCGGCCGGCCACGTGGCTCGAAACAGCACCTGGCCTCCGTGGTCAATGGCCACAGTCCAGACACCATGGCCGGCTGTGGGATCTTTCTGCCCTTCGACCGTGTCGTACACCACCACATCCCAGCCCTGCTCACGCAAGATTCTGGCCAACGTTCCGTACTCCATCATCCATCGCTCCTCTCTTGGCGCGTGTGCCCACGCGGCCACGAGTGCCCTGCGCTCACGGCACAATCTGAACCTGGCTCGGATCATCGACAATCATCTCCGGCCAACCACGATAGAGCTTGATCAGGCCGGTCACGCGGATGGTCTTGCCTTGGTAATAGACGTCCGGTGTTTGCGGCCATTTGCTCCACACGCTGGGGAAGATCACAACCTTGAAATTGTTGTCGCGGTCCGCATCGGGCATCAGCCAGATCACCCGGCCACTGTTATACAGCTCCTTGACCGTTAATTGAACGGCTACTTCCCGGTAGACGAACTTCTTGGCATCTTTGTGGTCAACATAACCGCTGGCCGGCACAGCCTGGCTACTCTTGGGGTAAGCCTCGACCGTGCCGATTTCCCAGTCTGCCGCAAACTGGTCGCGCATCTGGCCGACGGCCACAGAGTCGTCGAAGCGCATCCCCAATTCGCGATTGAAATCGAGCGAGTTCGTGGTCAAGTTCTCGGAACCGACGAAGCCCAGCCGGTCATCAATGATGAACACCTTGGCGTGGACGTAGGGGTCTTGCAGGTAACGAACTTGACCGCCCGCCTGGCGCAGCTTCTCTCGCCCCGGCTCATCATTGTCGTTTTCGATGGGATAGTGGGGCGACGAAATGAGCCTCACCCGCACCCCGCGTTGGATCGCCTGGATCAAGTGATCCTCGATCTCCGGGTCCTGCATATTTTGCTGTTCCATATCAATCGATTCTTGCGCGCCATCAATCAATTCCAGCAAAAAGGACCGCGCATTGATCGGCGACCAAGCCAGGTCCGGATGGCTGACCTGCGGGCGGGTGCGCTCCCAATCCGCCTGGAAGACACGCACGATCTCCTGCACAACGTCGGGGTCGTGGATGACCAGGCCGTATTCACGATTGGCGCTATACGCCGAGGCCGTAAGGTTTCCTGTGGTAAGCAGCACATATTCATCGTCCACCACGATCGCCTTCTCGTGCAGGTAATTGATTGTACGTGGGTCCCACTTCAGTTTCACGCCGGCGCTTTGCAAGTCCGCCCCAACATCCACGTTCCCGGAGCTGCCGCCATACGGGTTTAGCTCCAGAATCAGGCGGACATCCACGCCCCGGCCAACGGCCCCCTTCATGGCCTGGATGAAAGCGGGGTCGGTGATTTGGTACATAACCACGCGGAGGGTTTTCTCCGCGCCATTCATGGCCTCCAGAACAGGCTCCTTGCCGGCCTGCGGTTCAATGAACAGGGAAAGCTGGCTGTCCGCAGGGGGAGGCGCACTCTTGCCCGCGCATCCGGCAAAAATGCCGGCCAGGCTGATGATCAAGATGAGTAGCAGGGCCAATCGCAGATGTTTCATCGGTGTCTTCTCCTCCAAGAGATAGTCTGTATTGTGTGTAGCGGCCTACTTGCGCAGAACCACATACAAGCTCAAGTTTCCTTCCCGGCCATCTGATCGAAACGATTTCAGCAGCGTGAATCCGGTATCCGCAGCCAACGTGGCGGCCTCCTGTTCGTCGATCAGGTGACAATAGCGCAACGCGTGACCGCCGGCGTGCCAGTCCAGCAGGTAGTCCTGTGGCTCCACGGCGCGTTCATCCACGCCGATTTCGCGCCAGGGCACAATCTTTCGGCGCATGCGCTCTGTAGTCGTGAACTGCCACGTACTGAAGATGAACAGCCCCCCCGGCACAAGCAAATCACGGATCTTCCGCACCAGGGTCTTGCGATGCTCCGCGCCGGGCAGATGATGCAGGACGGCCAGCGCGCTGATCGTGTCAAAAGGCGACTGTGGCAGCGCTTTCGTCCAAGAGGGCTTGGCGATGTCGGCCACGACGAACTTGGCTTCGACCGAATCGTACGACTCGGCGCGTGCCCGGGCCAGCGCAATCAATTCAGCGCTGAAGTCTATGCCCACATAGCGGGTCTGCCGCCCCTGACCGTCGAGGAACGTGGCCCAGCGACCATTGCCGCACCCGAGATCCAGCATCACGCTGCGACGAGGAACAAAAGCAAGCAACCGGTGATACCCAGGCTGCTCTCGAAATCGTGTAGCGGCAAAGGGTCCGGCCAACGTCGAATAAAGGTCGCGATTCACGGCCAGCAACCTCTGCACCAAAGTCTCGTCCATGTCCAGCATCATAGCAAATAAGCAAGTTCTCGTCAAGTGCAGAGGGCCACCAGGACGGCGGGTGGCCGTCAAAGTTTTGCGTCTGCAATCGTTCACGCCCTGCCCTTACCACCAAGACACAAAGACACGAAGTATATGAAGTGGAGCAAGCGAGAAAGCCTACTCGTCAGGCCTATCCAATATTCCAACCTGGACGCTGGCGTTTTTTACTTTTGCCACGGA
>CAZFFM010000286.1:0-4367 GCA_964517425.1 uncultured Ardenticatenales bacterium
AGTGCCGCATGCCGAGGGCGCGCCGCGCCGCCTCCCTGACGGCCGCGAACGCCTCTGGCAGGAGGTCGTCGAGCGTCTCGCCCTCATCGAGCCGTGCCCTGAACTCGGGGGTGAGGCCCTTCAGCTCCTCGTCTGAGAGAGCGCGCGCCTGGTCCTCGAGGCCGTTGATCTCCTCCACGAGCGGGCGGAGGGGCTTGAGGGCCTTCTCGTTCGAGTCGCCCAGGAATCCGGTAAGTGTCTGTAGCAGCGACATGGGTATCAGGGTGCAAGGCGGGCCGCCGTGTGGGCGGCGCTCCGGGCTAGTAGGTGAACATCGCTCCGACCGACTGGCCGTTGTGGATTCGATAGATCGCCTCGCCCAGCAGGTCAGAGGCGGAGAGGACGGTGATCTTGGGCGTGAGCTGGTCTTTCGCCAGCGGGATGGTGTCGGTGACGACGACCTCCACCAGGTCCTCCTGCGCGCTGAGCCTGTGAGTTGCGCCGTCCGAGAAGACGCCGTGGCTGGCGGTCGCGTAAAGCTCGGTGGCGCCGGCCTCCCGGAGGGCATACAGGGCGGAGAGCAGCGAGCCGCCGGTGTCGATCTCGTCGTCGAAGGTCAGCGCCGGCCGGCCGGCCGGCAGCGGTCACGGTATCGCCCACAGCCACGTCGCGCACCTGCTTGAACCCGGTCGCGATGTAGCCCACATCGCCGGCGCGGAGCTTTTCGCAGGGGGTCATGCGCGGCTCAAATGTGCCGATATCCAGAGGCTCGAACTCATTTTGATTGGCCATGAAACGCAGCGGTGTCCTTCGATCCAATTCGCCATCCACGACGCGCACATAAACGATGACCCCTTTGTACGGGTCGTAATGCGAATCGAAAACGAGCGCGCGCAGTGGAGCGTCTGGCCGGCCCTGCGGAGGGGGAACGCGCGTGACGACTGCCTCCAGGACTTCGTCAATGCCCACGCCCTCCTTCGCCGATGTGCGCAAACACTCCTCGGCGGGGATCCCGGTGAGGTTCTCGATGTCTGTGGCGACCTGATCGGGTTGGGCAACCGGCAGATCAATCTTGTTGATGACCGGGATGATTTCGAGATCGTGGTCCAGAGCAAGGTAGAGGTTGGCCAGCGTCTGCGCCTCGATCCCTTGTGAGGCGTCCACGACCAGGAGCACGCCTTCGCAGGCTGCCAGCGCACGCGACACTTCGTAGGCGAAGTCCACGTGTCCGGGCGTATCGATGAGGTTCAGCTCGTAGGTCTGACCATCGCGGGCGTTGTAGCTCATGCGCACCGCCGAGGCCTTGATCGTGACGCCTTTCTCTCGTTCAAGGTCCATGTTGTCCAGCACCTGTTCGGTCATCTCGCGGGATGACACCGTACCGGTATACTCGAGCAGCCTGTCGGCCAAGGTAGATTTGCCGTGGTCAATGTGGGCAATGATACAAAAGTTTCGTGTGTTCATCATGCGACAAGTATACACTACTTGCCGTAAAAGGCCAAATATTTTTACCAGAGCCAGACACGCTCTGGATTTTTGCAACCTTACACGGTATAATTGCGTAGTGTGTAGTGACGCAGGGACTTGTTGTCAAAGGAAATAAATATGATAGATCGGGAACGGGCCTGGGTGAAGGAAGCTCTGGCCGGAAACGAAGAATCCTTCATCCAATTGGCAGATGCGTACGCCAAGCCCGTTTACAACTTGGCCTACCGCATGTTGGGCAATGCGGCGGAAGCAGAGGACGCTGCTCAGGAGACGTTCATACGGGTATACACCCGGCTGCAAACCTATGACCCGTCTCGCAAGTTCTCGTCCTGGCTGCTTTCGATTGCATCGCATCATTGCATAGACCGCCTGCGACGGCGACGAAACAACTTTGTCTCGCTGGACGAATTGCCGCCCTGGAACGAGCCTGCCTGTGAAGAGGAATCACCGGTACAGAAGTTGGTCCGGAAAGAGCGAGAGGAGACGATCCGCCGGCTCCTAGATCAGCTCCCGCCCGATTACCGGCTGGCGATGGTGTTGCGATACTGGTACGATCTGTCATACGACGAAATGGCCGAAGTGACCGGGTCAACGATAAGCGCAATCAAGTCCCGCTTACATCGGGCGCGGCTGCGCATGGCCGAACTGTTGACCGAGGAGCGGAAGCGGAGCGATCAATGGCGTCCTGTCATGGGCAAGGCGCAACCTGTTGCCATGGGGAGGTAGCCGATGAAGTGCGAGATCGTGCAGGAGCAAATGATGGAAGGTGTGACGGGGACGTTGGGCGCACGGCGAAGGGCAGAATCGTACGCGCACCTGCGCCAGTGTACGACGTGTCGCGAACGGTGGGAGGCGTTGCAGCGTGTGGAAAGCCTCTTCAGTCATGCCCCGTTGTATGCTCCAGCCCCTGGTTTTTCTGCCCGGCTCCAAGTTCGGTTGGCGCACCGCCGCTCATATCGCTGGAGTCCCCTGGCCATCCTCTTTGTCGCCTTGAGTACGCTCCTGGTCACCGGCCTTGTATTCCTGCCATCCAACGGAATCTTTCAATGGATATGGTATCAGGTCCGCGACCCGCGTAGTCTGGCCTGGCTGCGGGATGTCCTGGATCAGTTGATGATCACAGGGCGTGTGATGGCCCACGTGGTGGGTACGGTGCTGTCTATGCTGTTCCGCCACGGCTGGTGGTTCCCCGTTCTTGGGAATGTGTTGCTGGCCGGCCTGATCATTGCCGGGTGGGCAGGTTTCTATTCGCTCACCCGCGTCCGACGCACGGCGACGCGCCGGGCCTAGCAGGCTGTCGGAGAGAACAGTTTTTTCTTTTTAGAACACAGATTTTCACAGAGAGACACAGATTTTCAGGCCAAATCATCGAAAAATCTGTGTTTATCCTGCAAATCTGTGTCCCATTTATTCTTTCTCCGACAAACTGCTAGGGGCAAGTAGCGACGTACTTCATTTTCAGTTTGCGAAGAGGTGATTAGATGAAAAAGTGGACAATACTTCTGGTTTTGCTCCTCCTGGCGGTCATGTCCGTTACGCCGGTTTCGGCACAAGGCAACGGCAGCGACGGCCAAGTCGTGTTCGGCGGCACGTACATCCTGCACTCAGGGGAAACTTTGCCGGGCGACCTGGCCGTCTTCGGCGGGCAGGCGACTATCGAGGAGGGGGCTGTCGTGGCAGGCGACGTGGTCGCCTTTGGCGGGCAGCTCGAAATCGCGGGCCACGTGCAGGGTGATCTCGCGGCATTCGGCGGTGCGGTCCATCTGGCCCGCACGGCGAGGGTGGACGGCGATTTGGCCGGCTTTGGCCAGATCACCCAGGATCCCGGAGCACGGGTGCAGGGCAAGAAAGTGGAAGGGTTCCAATTCAAATTTGGGTTGCCCGACTCAGTCGTTTCGCCCCACCTGTTGCCCTTCTCGATCCCCGCGCGCGGTTTGGAGCCAGGCACAACTCTGCTGGCACTCATCACCCGTGTGGTTCGAACCTTGCTTACTATTTTGGCGGTAACGGCGATCGGGGCGTTGGCGGTCGTTTTATTGCCGAAACAGACCCGACAGGTTAGCGAGACAGCGCAACAATCTCTGGCTCCCTCCTTTGGCGTGGGATGTCTGGGATTGATCGTGCTGGCTCTTGCATCCATCGTGCTGGCAATCACGATCATAGGCTTACTTGCACTGCCCTTCTTGGGGATAGCGGCGGCTGTGATCATTCTCTTTGGCTGGATTGCTATGGGGTTGCTGGTCGGCGAGCAGGTACTCCAGGCCCTACACTTCAGCAATGTGGCTCCCATCGTCTCGGCGATCATCGGCGTGTTTATCATATCTGCACTGGCCGCAGCTCCAGCCTGTATCGGCCCGCTGTTCAAGGTGCTCGTTGCCAGCATGGGAGTGGGCGCTGTGATCCTGTCGCGGCTCGGAACGCGGCCCTATCCCGATGAAACAACCTCGTTGCCTGCTGTAACCGTCGCAAACCAACAATAGTCATTCGGTAACCGTTCAGCACTCCCTGAATCCGCCACGAATTTACACGAATTTACACGAAAAAGGTATCTTCTCAATATTTCAGGGTGAGCAGGACGTCGTGCCCCCCTACCCCCCAAAACTTTGGGGAAATGTACTCCCCCAGAATTGGGGGCCGGGGGCGTTCCCCAGGTTATTGAGATGATACAAAAAAGCAAAAAAATTCGTGTAATTCGTGGCAAAAAAGAGCTTGAAGCAGATGTTTCCAGGGTAGTCCTTGAACGCTTACGTCATTCGCAGTCCACACTTGTGGTGTGGTCAACTGTGCAACAATTTGTAGAGATGGCGATACCATCTCTACTTTTTTTGATTCTTTCGCTTTCAAGAAGGGTGTCCGTCAAAGTTTTGCGTCTGCAATCATTCACGCCCTGCCCTTACCAC
>CAZFFM010000287.1:0-4339 GCA_964517425.1 uncultured Ardenticatenales bacterium
AGCCCGTCACGGCAGGACATTCGAGCATTCACGTCTAAACTAGCATAAGACCAGAATAATCCTACATACGCCTACAGTGCCTACGGCCTGGTCTGGCAGATGCCGCTGGCCTGCCCGGAGCTGTTGCCCGGGCCTGCCGCGCGCGACCGGCCCGACATGGTGGTCCGCTATGGCGCTGTGCCGGAATTTCTGCCCTCCGCGTCCGCTGCCGGCCCCTTGCGGCAGGTGCGGCCAGACTCCATCCGCTTCCGGTTTCCCGGTGTCGGTCGCTATCTGGCGCGCGAGGGGCGCGAGATCGTGATCCAACGCGAGGCGGACGCCGGCGATGACAAAGTGCGCTTGTTCCTGCTTGGCACGGTGGTCACCCTCCTGCTGCACCAGCGCGGGATTCTGCCCATCCACGCCAGCGCGATCCGCACAGACCGCGGAGCGGTGCTCTTTGTAGGCCACTCCGGCTTCGGAAAGTCAACGCTGCTGACCACCTTCCTGAACCGGGGCTACCCCATGCTGGCCGATGATGTGGCCGGTATTGTGCCGGACGAAGCAGGGGTTCCCCAAGTGTTCCCCGGCTACCAACAGATCAAGCTGTGGGCCGATAGTGCAGAGAGACTGGCCCAGCCGACGGATGGCCTGCGCCGGGTGCGGCCCGAACTGGCGAAGTTCGCCGTTCCGGCCGCGGACCGGCTGGCCGACCGGCCGGCACCGTTGCACGCCATCTACGCCCTCCGCCCCCATAACGGGCCAGAGTTGTACCTGGAGCCATTGCAGGATGCGCGGAAGTTCAACGTACTCCTGGACTACACCTTCCAGAAGCTGGTGTTGAAGCGTATGGGGCGACATGTCGACCACTTCCGCATGGCGGTGGCCGTCGCCAACGGTGTGCGCGTCGCGCGGGTCAGCCGGCCGGAGCAGCCCTTTATGCTGGAGGAGCTGGCCGACTTGCTGGAAAGGGATTTTCGTTGAATGGGCGGGGGATCGTCTGGCTGGCTTCTTTCCCCAAGTCGGGCAACACCTGGATGCGGGTCTTTTTGACCAACTACCTGCGCGATAGTGACGAGCCGGCAGAAATCAACAACCTGGACGGCGGCCCCATCGCCAGCGCGCGCGACATCTTCGACCGCGTAATCGGCGTGGAGTCTTCTGACTTGACCGCGGAGGAGATCGACCGGTTCCGCCCGGCGGTGTACGAGCAGGTGGCAGGCGAGAGCGACGGGCCGCACTTCATGAAAGTTCACGATGCCTGGCGTCGCAACGACGAGGGTGTTCCCCTTTTTCCGGCCACGGCCACGGCGGTCGTCATCTACCTCATACGAAACCCGCTGGATGTGGCTCCTTCTTATGCACACCACCAAAGTGACAGCATTGAGAAGGTAATTGCCGATATGGCGGACGAGGAGGAAACCCTGGTGCGGTTCGATGGACACCGGCTGCGGCGGCAGCTTCATCAGCGTCTCTTCTCCTGGAGCGGTCACGTGCGCAGTTGGGTGGACGAGTCCGGGCTGCCGGTACACGTCGTGCGCTATGAGGACATGGTGCATTCGCCGGAAGAAACATTCACCACCGTTGTCCGCGCGGTCGGGCTGCCGGTGGAACCGGCGCGGGTGCAGAAAGCCATCGACTTTTCCCGCTTCGACCGGCTGCAAGCGCAGGAAGCGAACGAAGGGTTCAAGGAGCGGCGGCCCGATTCCAAATCGTTCTTCCGCAAGGGCAAGGCCGGCTCGTGGCGCGAGGAACTCACGCCCGACCAGGTCCGCCGGCTGATCGAAGACCACCGGGCGGTAATGCGCCGCTTCGGCTACCTCACCGATGGCGATGAGCCGCTGTATTGAAACGGTGACGAAAACACAGCCTTGCTCTGAAGGAAAAGCCGTCGGGTGTCGGGAGTAGCGGTGCGACGCAACACGAAATACGCAACACGTGTAGCTCGTCTCTTCAGAGAATGACGGGCCATTAAAACAGACTTGACGCAGCACTTGTTTGTAGAGAGGTGAAAATGACGACCATCACGCGAGACACAACAGTCGTTCGTTCCGACGATTTCCTGGCCTCCACAGTTGACAACGAGCTGGTCATGATCAGCCTGGAGAAGGGCAACTATTACGCCCTGGATGACATCGGCAGCCGGGTGTGGGAACTCCTGGCCGCGCCCGTCATCGTGGCCGACCTGTGCGCCCAACTGCAACCCCAATTCAGTGTCACTCCGGAACAGTGCGAGGCCGACGTGTTGGGCTTCCTGGCCGATCTGCAGGAAGAAGGGATGGTGCAGGTTGCCGGTGCGGACGCTTCGTAAACTGCGTGAGTTGAGCTGGGCCGACCGGGGCTTGCTGCTGGAAGCCTCGCTGTGGCTGGGGGTGGCTCGGCTGGCTCTGCTCACCGTGCCGTTCAAATGGATCGCGCCCTTCCTGGGCCGGCAGAAGGCCGAGACCGGCCCGGAACTCGGTCCCCACCCGGAGAAAGACATCCTGCGCATTGGCTGGGCCGTGCGCTGTGTCGCGTGCCGCACACCCTGGGAGAGTGCTTGCCTGGCCCAGGCCATCGCCGCCGACCGCATGCTCCAGCGGCGTGGAATTCCCGGCACCCTCTACCTGGGCATGGCCAAGGGAGAGACCGAGGCGTGGCAAGCCCACGCCTGGCTGCGCTGCGGGCCACACGTGCTCACCGGCGGGCCGGGCCATGAGCGGTTTGCCGTCGTGTCCACGTTTGCCAGCACTCGTTTACCGCCTCCCTCCGTGGTTGGGTTCACCACCAAGGCTCGAAGGCTCGATCGAAGAAAAGCAGGGGCAAACGTCGGAAGGCTGAACCGTTTGTTGAGATGAGGAGTATGGAACCCGACGAAATCTGCGCGTTGTTGCTAGACTGTCTGCACGAGGAGGCCGGCCGCGTAAGCGAGACCGATCTGCGGCAGTTGTCCGTCGCCGACTGGCACGCGTTTCGTGAACAGGCCATCAAGATGCGCGTCGGGCCACTCCTCTACGAACGTCTGCGGGAGCGGAAGCTGGATCATGTCGTCCTGCCAGATGTCATGCAGCGTCTGTACAGACGAAGCAAACGCAATTCAATCCAGACGCTGCAACGATACATCGATCTCAAGATGCTGGCGCGCATGTTGCAGGATGATGACGTGCCGATCCTCGTGCTGAAGGGCGCGCACCTGGCCGCGGTCGTATACGACAACATCGCCTTGCGGGAAATGAACGACCTGGACATCCTCGTGCGCCGGCGCGATCTGGAGAAAGTCGTTCATGCCCTGCACGCTCTGGACTTCAAGCCGGAACGGCCGTTTTCCATCGAGATGGAGCTGGAAACAGAATTGCATTTGCCGCGCTACGTGAATGCCGATGGGACAACCGTCGAAGTCCACTGGAACCTGACCCACCCGGATTTGCCCTACAGCGTCGGCGTAGACGAAATGTGGGAACGCGCCGTGCCGGCCACAATCGCCGGTACCGCCGTGCTGGGCCTGGCACCCGAAGACCTGCTTCTTTACCTGGCCATGCACGTTTCTTACCAACACTATTTTATCATGGGAGTGAGGCCTTTTCTGGACATCGCGGCGGTGGTGCGGCGGTATGGCAGCGCTCTTGATTGGGGTCTGGTGCAACAACGTGCCGGGCGGTGGCATTGGCGCAAGGGCACGTACGTGGCCCTGCGCCTGGCGAAAGAGTTGATCGGTGCCGCTGTGCCGGATGACGTGCTGCACGCGCTCCGGCCGGCCGATTTCGACGAAGCGATCCTTGCGGCTGCGCGGGAGCAGTCGCTCGCCGACGCGGTTGTCTCGATAGGGGTATCTCCGGGCGTCGCACACCTCAAGGGTTCCGCCCGGCTGCAGGACAAGGTTCCCCAACTCTTCAGGGATGTGTTTCCTTCCACGCAGACCATTTACCGGGATTACGGCGTTTCCCCTGAATCATCCCTGGTCTATCTGTACTACGTCGTCCGGCTGAAGGATTTGTTTGTGAAGCGCAGTCGTGCGGTGTGGCAAATGCTGCGCGGCGACCGGGAAACAGTTCTCGCTGCCGATCGCAACAGTGCCCTGTGGCAATGGCTGTCGGAGTGAGGCGGCACGCCCTGCGCAAGTTCCGGCGCTCTTCCCTCCTACCATGAAGTCACAGGGACACGAGGCACCCAAACGTTGCAACGTTCAATCTTTTCTTATTACTACTCAGGTAGGGCAAGTGCCGGATTAAAGAGAGAAATATCCTTTGTGCAAAATGAAGAAACAGGCAAGTTATTTAATTCCCATTCCTAAGCGTAGGGTGTCCGCCATTTTGGGTGTCCGTCATTTTTTTGCGTTTGGCCGGCAGCGGATGAATCGCGCTGCCTGGGTAAGGGGTGTCCG
>CAZFFM010000288.1:0-4337 GCA_964517425.1 uncultured Ardenticatenales bacterium
TGGCTTACCTGGTCGTGCGCCCGCCGGACACACTCTCCGCCGGCATCTATTACGACATCGAGGTGACGTTGCAGGACACCTACCAGGTGGACCAGCGCGTCGCCGAAACGTACGAAACGATTGACCGGGCCACGCGCACCGACGCCATCTTCTTCCTGGCCGAGGCACGCGCTCCGGTAAATGAGATAATTGTGATGGACAACTCCGGTAGCATGGGGGACTACGGCAAGCTCGATTCGGCCAAGAACGCCGCCCGCGCCTTCGCCGACCGCCGCGAGGCCGGCGACAAGATCGGCCTGACCTACTTCGAATCGGTCACCAACACGCTCTACAACCTCACGGAGGTGTCGGCCGGCGAGGCGGAACTGGCCACCGTTAAGAGCAAGATCGACTCCATGACGGATTTGGACTGGACGGCTCTCGGCGCCGGCTTGCTAGCCGGCAAGGATGAGCTCGACGCTCACGGCGTGCCCACCCACACCTGGAACATCGTGCTGCTCAGCGACGGCATGGAGAACGTGCCCCCTTGCTGGGACACCAGCGCCGGCAATGCGGCCTGCGAGGGAGAGGCTTCGGTGCAGCCCGACTTCGTGCCCGCCGAGGGCTGCCCGGATATCGCCGTGGACACGGTGACCCTCGGCCCGGAGGACGCAAGCTGGCGGTCGCTGCTGGAAGACGTGGCCAGCAAGACGTGTGGGGAGGCGTGGAACGCAACGGTGGATGAGAGCAGCCTGTTGGCTTCCGCTGCGGGGCAAAGCAGGCAGAGTAGGGCGCAGCATTATACTAATCGTAATGATTTACAACCGACGGATACGCGAGCCGCGCCACTGGCCTTCCCGCTGACGCTACAGAACACGCTGGCCGACATCTACATCAGCATCGGGGATGACAACACGCACCAGCAGCGGCTTTGGGAAGAGGCGGGTATCCTGAACAGAGGGGAGTTGATCAGCCGGACGATCTATCTGGAGAGTGGCTTGCCGGAGGCGACGTTCGCCGTCAACTGGTCAGCGGCAAGTTCGCCCCTCGGCGTGTCGCTTTACCGCCCGTCGGGCCCGCAGGTCATCCCAGGCGACCCGGACGCGCATTACAAGAACGACGCTACGCACACGGTCTATCGCATGGACGCGCCGGACAAGGGGAACTGGATTCTGAAGCTCAGCGCGGAGCAGGTGAAGACGAGTACGGTCGAGTACCTGGCCGTAGCCTCCGCTAACAGTGACGTGACCATGCTGCTGGAATTTGGGCTGTTGCCGCCGCAGCGCGTCGTCGGCGCAAACATGCCGATCTACGTGGTTTTGGTAGACAACGTTGGGCCGATCAAGAACGCCACCGTCAAGGTGGACGTCCAGCGGCCGGGCGGAGTGATTGATGTGCTGACGATGTATGATGACGGCTCCCACGGCGACGGCATGGCCGGCGATGGCGTGTACACGAACGAATACGTCATCCCCGTGCCCGGCACCTATTCGGTCAAGGCGCACGCGCTGGGCACGGCCAACGACGGCGAGCTGTTTACCCGCAACCTTATGCGCCAGTTCCGCGTAGAATTTCATCCGCGGGCCGCGTACGTTTGGGACACCGATGACGCCACGGCAAATAAGTACAAGGCCCTGCTGGAGGGCAACGGCCTCCCGGTCACGCTGGTCAAGATGGCCGACGTTGCCACGACCGACTTCAGCCCCTTCCAACTGATCATCATTGGCCCAGATACAGGTAAGGACGCTGTGTGGGGCGACACGGCAAAGGTAAACCAGATCAACCGGTCAGGCAAACCGGTGCTGGGGCTGGGGGATGGAGGCTACGCCTTCTTCGGCAAGCTGAAGCTGAACATCGGCTACAACCATGGTGTGAACCGGGCCGATCCCGCGGTCCTTGCGGTGGACACGACGCACGTCCTCTGGAACGAGCCATTCGATGTGGCGCTAGGTGCCGGTGCGCCGGTGGCCACGATCTACCAGGGCAATGGCAGCCCCGGGGTGGCGGTCAACTTGGATCAGAAGATGCCTGGCGTAGAGCTTCTGGCCCGCCGGCCTTCGGAAAGCAGTCTCTACTGGCTGGCGCGGGAGCAGGCCCGCTACCTTTTGTGGGGCTTCAACTATGGCCCGGCAGCGATGACCGAAAACGGCAAGGAGCTGTTCGTCAACACCGCCTGGTACGCTTTCCCGTAACGGGACGCGTTGCTGACTATCGAGACTCTGCATTATAGGCGGGCAATTCATTGCTTGCCGAAGCCGGCCGGCCTGAGCAGTAACGAGAAGTCAGCGAAAATCTGCGTATATCTGTGTCATCTGCGTCCTATTCAGGGGGCCGGACGGATACAACCGCAATTCATGGCTGATTGCAAGGAACCGTCGTGACCACATTGCACATTCACCTATTTGGTGGAGTCTCGTTGGGCAGGGAGGGTACGGCGTTGCCCACAATTTCCGGCCGCGTGGCCCGGTCCCTTTTTGCCTACCTGGTCACGTACCGCGATCGTGCGCACACGCGAGATTTGCTGGCCGGCACCTTTTGGCCCGACTTGCCCGACGTCCAGGCCCGCAGGCGGCTCACACAGGCTTTGTGGCAGATCAATCGTGTGTTGCAGTCGGATTCTCCGCAACATCCCTACTTGCTCGCGGAGGCGGGTGCTGTACAGGTCAACCGCGCTGCGACCTATTGGCTTGACGTCGCCGAATTTGTCACCGTTTACAACGAAAGCCGTCGCACGCCGCTGGAGAATGAGCTGGGCCGGCTCCGTGCCGCCGCGCAACTGTATCGGGGCGACTTCCTGGCCGGTTACTACGACGATTGGGCGGTCATCGAGCGAGAGCGCTTACGCGAGATGGCCCTATCCGTGTTGAACCGTCTGGTTGTTCTGTGCAAATCGCAAGGATCCCCCCAGGAAGCGCTCACCTACGTGCAGCGACTGGTAGCTGAAGATCCCCTGAACGAGGAAGCCCACCGCGACGCCATGCAACTTTTCCATCTGCTGGGCCGTGACCGCGACGCCATCCAGCAGTACGAATTGTGCCGATCCATATTGGCCGAGGAAATGGGGGCAGCGCCTTCCGAAGCGACGATGGCCATTTTCCAGGAGATTGTCGCCCGCTCCGTGGACGATGGCGCACCCTATCTGCCCGCAAAACAGAAGCCTGTGCCTTCACCCTTGCTGGAAGAGTCGGGGAAAATGCCGATGGCCGGTCGCGAGCGGGAGCGCGCCTTGTTGATCCGCAACCTGGAACAGGCCGCGAAGGGGCGGGGGCAGACGGTACTCATCGAGGGTGAAGCCGGCGTAGGCAAGAGCCGGCTGCTACAAGAAATCGCGAGAGACGCCGATTGGCGCGGTATCCAGGTCGCCATCGGCCGCGGACGGGAAATCGGCGACCTGCCCCCGTACGGCGCGCTCGAACAGGTGTTGCAAGACACGCTGTCCCCGCACAGGGCGCGCTTGCTGGCCGACCGCGTTGACGGGGCTTGGCTGGGAGAGGTGAGCCGGCTGGTGCCCACGCTCGCCGAGTGGCTCCCCGACTTGCCATCGCCGCTGGAAGCAGGGCCGGAATTGGCCCGTTCCCGGCTTTGGGAGGGGCTGACGCAGGTGGTACACGCCTTGGGCGAGATCGTGCCACTGCTGCTCATTCTGGAGGACTTGCACTGGGTAGACGAGGCCTCTTTGAAGGCCTTGGGCTACCTGACGCCCCGGCTGACCGGCAGTCGCGTGCTGTTGCTCGGTAGCTGCCGCAGCGAGGATGCGCAGGAACGGCCGGTGGTGTGGGAACAGTTGCAGGCGCTGGAATGGTCCGAGGGATACCAGCGGCTGAAGCTGGCCCCTTTGACGGCGTCCGAGACCGCCAACCTCGTGCGGCAAGGTCTGGGGCTGTCGGCCCCTGCGCCTCGCTTCGAATCGCGGCTGTACGAGGAGACCGGGGGAAACCCCTTGTTTGTCTTGGAGACGCTGTATGCCCTGCACGATGAGGGACTTCTCTACCGCGACGAAACTGGGGATTGGAGTACTCCCTGGGATAAGACGACGAGCAACTATGGCGAGTTGCCTGTGCCATCCGGCGTGTACCACGTGATTGCCCGGCGGCTAGAGCGGCTGGGGCCGGAAGAGCGCCGGGTCTTGCACGCCGCGGCCGTTCTGGGTGAAGAAACCACTCTCGATGAGTTGGCCGAACTGTGTGGTCTGAGCAGGGCACAGTGCCTGACCGCAGCAGGTGCATTGTTGCACCGGAAATTGTGGGAAGAGTCCTCCGCCGGCTACCGCTTCAGCCATTCCCGCATTCGACAGGTGGCCTACGAGGAAATGAAACCGGCCGAACGCCGCCACCTGCACCAGCATGCCGGTGATGTAC
>CAZFFM010000289.1:0-4318 GCA_964517425.1 uncultured Ardenticatenales bacterium
CTCTGTTTTCTCTCTTCAAAACACCTCAAACTACCGGCGTATTCGGCTGGCTTGCTACATTTGCACGCTCTTCTTCCTCGTTCTGGGAATCCGTGGCCTCTGGCGTCTGCGGCCAGACATCGGCCAATCGTTCGGCGGGGTTCCAATTTCGTGGGATCGCCTGAACGGATTCAACGTTAACGTGGATGTTCCCTGGAATTGGCCCGGCCCGCAACACGGCTTGCGGGGCGGGGATACTATCCTGCGTATTGATGACCAGGACCCCTACCGTTTCATGCAACAAGGATTTGCCGGCAAAGCGTTGGGTGAAAACGTCACCTTCGCGGTGCTGCGCGATGACAAACAACTTCGCATATCTGTGCCGGTCGGCGCCTTTGCCTTCGAGCGATTCGTCGAATTCTATGGCTTCTGGTTCTTGGCCGGCATAACCAGTTTGTTGTCCAGCTTCTTGCTCATACGGACCGCAACAGACGAAGCACGTATTGTTCTGGCCCTTGCCGTTCTGGCCGCGTCGGCCGGGTTCATGGGGCACGGCTACTCAGGGTGTATCAGCCATTTCTGCTTCACCTGGGACGTGCCCTCGTCGGTGATCTGGCATTATACCTATCCAATGATGGGAGTGTTTCTGCTCCATTTTGCTCTCGTTTTTCCCCGGCCGCTCCGGTGGCTGGAAAATCGCCCCTCGCTTCGCTTCTTGCTTTACGCTTGGGCATTCGTTATTGGCACAATCTATTTGCTCAGCAATTGGTTTTTCGAGCCGGCCACGAACAATCTCGTCTTCAATTTGGTGTTGGGCACGTTGAGCGTGGGGGCGATTTCCGTCGTGGTGCGACCCGTCTGGTCCTTCTTCCGTCCAGGGCCAGAAGGCCGCGGGTGGGCCGTGATGTTGGGTACCGTGTGGGCGGTAGGTGTGCTGCTCATGTTGGGCGTAGGCGTGCTGCCCTTTGTGACTCACGGTACCACCATGATCCTCACCGAAGTGTTGCTGCCTCTGTGCATGATCTATCCCCTGATGCTCGTCTACGCGGCGTACAACGTAGACCTGATTGAGACGTTGCAGCGGGAGGTGCAGATCAAGAACCAATTTGCCGACGAGGTAAGCGAACTTCGAGGCATTCGGGAGCGAACACTCCATGAGTTGGCCGACGAATTGCACGATACGATCGTTCCCGATTCTCGCGGCCTGCAATTGTGGATTCGGGCACTTCGCCGTCGCCTGCAACCCAATCTTGAACAGCAAGACGCGGCGACGCTGGTGCGCATGGAACAAACGCTGGACAAGACGTACAAAGATGCCCGTCGAATCATGGAGGGGGCAAAGCCGGTGGACTTTGCCAGGGAAGGCTTGGTTCAGCCGTTGGAACGGTTTATTTCCCAGGCCAACAAAGCGGGCTGGTGGACAACAGAAATCGAGTTCATTGCCGATGATGGCGTGGACCGCGTTGATCCCCGCATTGCCGAAGACATCTATTGGGTCGTACGCACGGCACTGAACAATTGCCGGGACCACGCACAGGCCAATCATGTTTCTGTCCGGTTGCGGTTTCATGAGGACGATTTGCTGGTGTCTGTCACCGACGATGGACAGGGGTTCTCAGTCGAAGAGGCTCGCAAGCTGGAAGCGGACACATCTCGCCGGCACTTGGGGCTACGAAACATGGAAATGCGCGCTGACCGAATACATGCCGATTTGAAAATCTCTAGTGGTTCTCAAGGTACTACGATCCGGCTCTCAATGCCTCTGGAGGAATCTGACAATGCCGTTCTCGATTAGGATGATCATCGTTGAAGATAGCAAGACATTCGTAGAGGGGCTTCGTGCTGTGCTTGAGGGGGAAGGTGGATTCGACATCGTGGCCACGACCGACAACAAGAAAGACGGCCTGTTGTTGGCTCGCAAGCACCAGCCCGATCTTGCTCTCGTCGACCTGCGGATAATGGGCAGCAGTGATCCCGCAAGCCCAGCTGCACATCACAACGGGATTGACCTGATCGAATTGCTGAGGGTACACGTACCCGATACCAGCATCGTGGGCATCTCGTTTTCTCGTGACGCACATTGGCTGCGCAGTGCGATAAGAGCCGGTGCGTCGGGGTTCATCAGCAAGGATTGGGACATCGAGGAAATCATTCGCGTGCTGCGGGCGGTGGCCACAGGAATGGTGGCTCTGACCCCAAACCAACTCAGCTTGATTGCCGAACGGGGGGATCCCGATCCCTGGACATTGACTTCTCGTGAAATGGAGGTTCTCCGGTATCTGGAACAAGGTCTGGGAAATCGCGAAATCTCGGAGGCCATGGGACTTGCTCATGGTACCATACGGAAACACGTGGAAGTACTTCGCGGAAAACTGGGAGCAAGAACGCGCGGCGAGGCAGTCGCGGTTGCCCGCCGAAGGAAGATTATTTGAGGTCGTGCGGGCCTTTGCCCATCTGCTGGTGGCAGAAGTTGCACTGCTCAAAGGCGACCGAGCGGGTGACATAGCTCTCTCGTTCTTCGCCGGGCTTGTGGGCTGTATGGCAACGTACGCAGAGGATTTCCGGGGCCTTCTCGTCGGACAGTTTGTTGTGGAAGTGGTTCTCAAAGCCTTTGCGCACCACCGAGTCGGCGTGGCACTTGGTGCAGGCGGAATCGGGCAGCGGTGACATGGGCATGGCCGGCTGGTGGAAGCGATTTGTGGCGAACTTCGCCGCATCCCACGCGGCCAAAGCCAACGCCCGCCCGCGTCCCAACGCCCCCTCGCCGCCGTGACAGTCAATGCAGCGCACAGGCTCGGTGGCCACAGCGTGAAAGGAGGCCAAGTCTGCGCCCGGCGGCATCGTAAGAGTTTCCACGGCGTGCGCCACATAGGTGGACTCCGGTTCGGTATGGCAGGAGGCGCAGAAGGCATCGTCCTGTTCCACGTATGTCGCTGCGGCGATTCCTCCCGCGGCCAGTAGCAACAGTGCGACAAGGACAACGCCGGCAGCAGTCAATCTTCGTCGTGTCATCCTATCCTTCTCGAATGTTGATCGTTACCGTGTGAATATGGTCGGTACCGTCGGGGTATGTACCTCCCAGAATGCTCCGGCCCATCTCGTTCTGGGTGAAGCCGCTGTTGTCCGTGGCGCGCACTTGAATGATGTACGACCCCGATTCGGTAGGCATCCAATCGAAAGCCCACTCGGTCCAGACGTATGGGGTCACCGGTGCCGGCCCGCGCAGCAGCTCCGCCTCCGACCAATTCTGGCCGTTGTCTGTGCTGACCTCTATGCGCGCAATGCCGTCCTTCCCGGAAAAGGCCGTCCCGCGAATGGAGAGGGGTTTTAGCGGCAGGAGCTGGTGCCCTCCCATCGGCTCCCTGATTTGCGAATTTGTCTTGATCTTCGCTTCGTTGGACCACCCCTGCAACTCCCAGTATCCTTTCTGGGGTTCGGTGAGCAATTCCATTTTTGTGACCCAGCGCGGCTGCTTCATGCCATAGCGGCCGGGCCACAAGCAGCGGAGGGGAAAACCGTGGTCGCGCGGCAGGGGGACGCCGTTCATGGACCAGACGAGCAGGGCGTGGTCGTGGCGGGTCAGCTCCAGCGGGATGCTGCTGGAAAACCCGTCGGCACTGTTGACCATCAATTCGACTGCGCTCTCCGAAACGCCGGCCAGTTCCAGTACGTCGCGCATGCGCACCCCTTCCCAGACAGCATTGCCAATGAGCTTGCCACCGACCGGGTTGCTGACGCATTCCAGCGTGCGCATTTCCGTGACGTGGGGCAGCGCTTGCAACTCGTCCATGGTCAGACTGACGGGGGTCTTGATTGCGCCGGTGAGTTCCAGTTGCCAGCTGGAGAGGTCAATCTGGGGATGGCCGGCGCCAATATCTACCACGTAAAACGTCTCGTTGGGTGTGGTGCTGATCTTTGCCAGACCGGGAAATTGGGCGGCGGGCGCTGGTGGTGTCCCTGCGGATGATCCGGCAGCACTTGTCGGCGTGATGCCGGCAGGCGGCAGAGTTGCGGAGGGGGATGGGGCAACGGCGGGCAACCCGAGCCGGGCGCAGGCGGTTAGAAATGCGCCGATTCCGGTGCCGACGACCCAGCGGAGAAAATCTCTTCGAGCAAGAGTCCGCATGGCGAGTCCCTCCGGTTAGAATTGGCTGCTATAGACGTTCATCAGCTAATGTTTTGGACAGCCGGTTGCCGTGACGGGCTGAAGCCGTCACTGGCGGCACGACAAAGTCGCTCAAGCGACTGCCTTGCGGGAGTGCAGCCGCTTTTAGCGGCTTGACGGGACAGTCCAGTGCCGATTTCAATCCGGCACGGCCAGACGGCGCAGGCTCCTGTG
>CAZFFM010000290.1:0-4316 GCA_964517425.1 uncultured Ardenticatenales bacterium
TGGTGGTAAGGGCAGGGCGTGAATGATTGCAAACGCAAAACTCTGACGGCCACCCGATTTCCTCTTCATCTGATTCCGGATTCTGGGCAAACTCGAAGAGGATGCGATGGTCATATCCACTGTACATGCCCAAACACCGGCCAATTTCCCTTTCAACTTGTGGCTGTGCAGCGAGGGGGAAAAGGGTCTTCTGCCAACTGTAGGAGGGCAGATTCAGCCCGCACCCGCAATCCAGGTTGTCGGCGGACCGCACTTCGAAATGTGCGGGTGAAGCTAGCACTCCAGACCAGGGACTTCACGTACCCAGTTCTTCCAGCAAATCTTCCACGGTGCCCCGTTGCACATTCCCCATTTGGTAAGCCTGTCGTGCTTCGGCGATCTGGGTAACGAGTTCGGAACGTCTATGCTGGATCAAGCGTTGGCGGATGATTTCGGTCAATAGCATCTGATCGTCAATAGGCAGTGTCTCCACAACCTCGATAACCCTCTGAAATTCCGAAGATGTACTCCACGTATTCACCGTTCATACCTCCCAAGGTTCACCATATAAACCCAGTTTGCCGTGCTTCACCTCGTAAGGAGACGCCATGGGATTTTCGATTGCGTGCCGGCAGGATGTACTTCAGGGCCAGCAACGTGGCCCGCAAGACCACCGCTCCCTCGATCTCCTCCTCGCTGTACTGCGACAGATCGCACAGCCAATAGCGGTAATCCGGCAAATACGGCCTTAACTCCTCCGGTGCATCGAACAGGCTCCAGAAATTCAGCCCTACCGTCCATTTCACCGGCCCGTGATACAACACCACAGGGAAGATCGGCCTCAGCGTTCCCTGTTGCTGCAGGTCTTGCTTCCCTATCCACACCAGGTAGCGCAGCAACTGAAAGGCCGCCAGCACATCTCTCTTGTCGATCTCCCGCTTGCGCACACCCAGGTCTGTCCTTAAACCTATTGTGTAATTGCTTTGACTGCTTGCTCATATTCTTCTGGAGAGTCGTACTGTTCCTCAAAAAAGGTGCCATTCCTGTACCCGAATAGAAGCAAGTTGGTCTGAACTTGCTTGAAAAAGAACTCGTGATGACGGTCTTTGATCGCCTCAAAGAAACCGAGCAGGTAATGATAAAAATAGGCAATGAAATAGTTTATTTCCTCTCGCGAGAATTCGTTCTCAAATGGTTGGCGGATGACACTCCTGTCATATCGATAGTCATCCGGTTCTACGATTTTGCGTATGCTATAATCCAAGCCGCCTTTATAATCGCCGATGCGGAACAGGTAGGCAAATTGACCATTCTCCCTGCTGATGTCGAGCGAAAACGGAAAAGAAAATGAACTTTTCCAGTCATCGAAAAAGGTACCACTCTCACCGCATAGATATTTGAGGGCCGTGTATAATTGAGCGAGATTCAGATGATGGCCTCGTCGTATCAAGTAGAGCGAGAATGACATGTCAAATCCATAATCATTCCCGATGGGAATACTCCTCTTCCACAGCTCATGGTACTCGCAATCGTCCAGTCTGGTCAGCTTGTAGTGGATATTGTCTAACTCAAAGTAGATCACATTTCTCATCCATTCTTTCTCCGACAAACTGCTATATCACATCGGCAAACGTGCGCTCCGTGCTCACGAAGAAGAAGATGCCACTCACAAACACGACCAGCGCAATGGCTATCGAAAGGGGAAACAGGGAACTCGGGGGGTGCGCATCGGCCAGGTGATTGCCAAGCAACGCCCAACGAAAGCCTTCGACGACCCCCGTCATCGGATTGAGACCGAGCAAGATGCGAAAACGTTCGGGGACCAGGGTGCTGCCGTAGATCACCGGCGTCACGTACATCCAGATTTGGATCAGGTACGGCACCAGATACTGAACGTCGCGGAAGCGCACGTTCAAGGCCGCAAACCACATCCCAAACCCGAGAGCGGTCACCATGGCCAGCAGAATGAAGCCGGGCAGCAGCAAGGTCGCCGGCGTCGGCGCGATCCGGTAATAGACCATCAGACCGAGCAGCACCACGAAGGCCACCGCAAAGTCAACCAGTCCGGATAATGCTCCGCTGATCGGGATGATCAGCCGGGGAAAGTAGACCTTGGTGATGAGCTGCGCACTGTTTACCACACTGCTGGACGATCGATTGAGCGAGCCGGCGAAGTAGTTCCAGGGCAGCAACGCCGCATACGCGAAAATGGGATACGGCACACCTCCGGACGGTACCTTCAGCAAGCCCCCAAACAGCACGCTGAACACGACCATGCTCACCACCGGTTGCAACACGATCCACAACATGCCCAGAATCGTTTGCTTGTAGCGCACCTTCACATCGCGCCAGACCAGGAAGTAGAGCAGTTCGCGGTATTCCCACAAGGCTCGTAGTTGCAGCGAAGCCAGACCCTTGGTCGGCTGGATCAAAACCGTAGGCACCGGCGCAGGAGCGTCTGGCTGGGGCATCGTTGATGTTTGAACAGAAGTTGTCATCACTTTTCTTTCACACGCACGTTATAGCATCTGGTGAACAAAACCGGCCGCACTGCCGTCCGGAACGAAGTACAGCTCGTGGCAGGGGATGGCTTGGGTCAGGCCGGCGAGAAACTCCAGGGAAAACTCCATCCCGTCGCGGTCCCAATAGGTGGGGAACACACAACGCATGATCTGGGCCATGGCCTCGGCACGAGAAAGGTCTCGCAACTCGTTGCGCTGCCCATGTTTCAGCAGGAAAATGTGCCGTAACGGCACATCCTTCGGCGACGCGACGCCGGCATCGCCGAACCACGGCGTACCACACGCCCAAAACCCGTTCTGCCACCGGCGCACGACCACGCGGTCATCGGAAAGATACGCCACAGCCGGCCAGGAACGCCACAGCCGGGCAGTCGTACTTTTTCCCGCCCCCGAAACGCCAACGAAGAGCAACCCTTGTCCATCCACATCCAACCCGCAGGCGTGAAACAAAAGCCCCTTTCCCCGGGACAGCAGATGAATGACCAGCACCTCATCCAAAGGGTATGTCAACGGGTTGTACGTCTCTCGCTCGCGTCGGAGTATGTCAGGGCGCACAACCAGCTCGCCGGACTGCCAACCAGGAGCAATCGAGGCGACCAGGAATGGCTTGCGGCCCGAAATCGGATCATGCAACACCAACGCCCACCGGTCCGCCCACCGCGCGGCGCTCCAAAGCACGCCAGAATCGAAAACCACCTCTGCCGCCGAGAGATCGGGCAGGTCACCCTCCGCCCAATGCAGTGCAAGCCTGTCCGTCACGGGAATGGTGCATCCCTCCGGATTGCCGAGGAACGGGCCGTAGCAATCGTCGAACAACAGCGTCGTGTGTTCCAGGGCAGGGCCTTCCAGGCGAATGGCGAGGCCGGCGATGGTGATTTGTGCCGTACCACCTGGCCCAGGCTCAGCTCCCGGCATTTCGGCAAATTGCGAGAGGGTAACAACCTCCGGCAGTGACAAAACCATTTTGGCCCACCCCTTTGCAAACGCTGAGTACCGCTTCTTCGGGTATCAGTTTGACTCTGGCGACCATGGGCTTTTCATAGGGCAACTTCTTCGTAGGCGATGTCTGCTTCTGTGTGTGCATCGATGATATTCAGACCTCCGTTGTAGGCTATGACGAATAATGACGAACGACTGTTTGTGTTTACAAGATCAACGGACCTCCGTCCTCTTCCATCGGTAAATGGCTGCAACCAGAGCAGTGATGGCTAAACCGGCGGAGAGCCATCTCCGGGCACTCATATCTTCGGCTTCTTCCGGGGTGGGGGCTTGGGCTATGGATGGCGCAACAGCCGGTCTGGCTGCGGATTCCTCCGCTGCTCCGTACCACCACGCAAAGCCGCCGGCCATCAACAGAATCTGCGAGCCGAGCAGTAGCAATCCCGGTATCAGCTCCTCGACTACAAAATGCCCCGCCGGGTTGAAGGAACGCAGCCCTCCGAGCAACAGGAAATCTACCGGTTGGGCCAGGTAGGCAATAAAGTGCTTCCTGTACTCGAACAATAGGACCAACCCGGCAAAGCCGTACAAGAACGAGAGCGCCATGCGCGATGGCCTGCGGTACGCCCTTACCGCAGCGATTCCGCTCAACGCCAGCCACACAAGCACAGGCCAGTTGTGCATCGCAATGGTGCCGGCCCACAAGTAGATGTTGCGCAGTTGGACGGTGGCGCTCATCGGTCCAGCACAAAATCGAAAGCCTGGCGGAAGTGCAGCCCCTCCGGTGAATGCCCCCCCCCGCTGGTCAAGAACAGCAACGGAGTCCCTTGCGCTTCAAGTTTCTCCTGCAAGGCCGTTTGCTGGTACGGAGGAATC
>CAZFFM010000291.1:0-4309 GCA_964517425.1 uncultured Ardenticatenales bacterium
AAAAAGATAAATGACAAAATCAAAAAGACATAAGGTATACTATTCAATGTTGAAATGCACATGCTGGTGGGCACGGGTGCTGCGCGCAGCGCCGTAGATGCCACGAATATCTTGAAACCAGCCTTGGCGCGTGGAGAGTTGCAGTGCATTGGTGCTACCACAATGAAGGAGTACAGACGGTATGTGGAAGGAGACGCAGCGCTGGAGCGTCGTTTCCAGCCGGTGATGGTCGAAGAACCGACCATTGAAGAAACCGTTGAGATTCTGAAAGGCATTGTTGACCACTATGAGGCACACCACAACCTGAAGATAACAGAAGAATCTTTGGTCGCTGCTGCACATCTTTCCGCCCGGTACGTTTCTGACCGACATTTGCCCGACAAAGCCATAGACCTGATTGACGAGGCTGCATCGCGCGTTCGCATGTACAAGTCTCCGCCCACCACCGACCTGAAGGAGACATTCCAGGCGCTTACCGATATTCGACAGCGCAAGGAGGCCGCGTTCGATAGCAACCACAGGAAAGAAGCGGCCAGCCTGCGCAATCAAGAACTTGCCTTGACGGAACAAATCGAGCAGCTTCGGATGGATTGGTCATCACAATCGGACACGGCTAGCCTGCGCGTACTCCCCGAAGACGTGGCCGAAGTCGTGGCCATGTGGACAGGCATTCCCGTAGCCCACATTGCCGAGGAAGAGAGCATGCGCCTCCTGCAAATGGAAGAGGCACTGCACAAACGCATCGTCGGCCAGGAAGAAGCCATCACCGCGCTTGCGAAGGCTGTGCGGCGCGCTCGTACCGGCTTGAAAGACCCCAAACGACCGATTGGCTCCTTCATGTTCCTGGGACCCACCGGTGTGGGCAAGACTGAATTGAGCAAGGCCCTAGCCGAGTTCATGTTTGGCAGTGAAGAAGCTCTTCTCAAACTTGATATGTCGGAATTCATGGAACGTCACAATGTGTCCCGCTTGGTCGGTTCGCCGCCAGGTTATGTGGGGTATGAAGAAGGAGGCCAGCTTACAGAGGCTATCCGACGAAGGCCCTACTCTGTTGTCCTTCTCGACGAAATTGAGAAAGCACACCCAGAAGTTTTCAACATGCTTTTGCAAATTCTTGAAGACGGAAACCTATCCGACGCCAAGGGCCGCCGTGTGGACTTTCGCAACACAGTCATTCTCATGACCTCTAACGTCGGAGCAGAAATGCTTACCCGTCAGGCAGCGTTAGGCTTCAATGTTCCGCGGGATGAGCAGAAAAAAGCCGATGCCGAATATGAGAAGATGAAAGAAAAGGTACTCGACCAGCTCAAACGAACGTTCCGCCCCGAGTTCCTCAACCGGTTGGACGACGTCATTGTCTTCCGGGCACTGAGCAAGGAAGAGACCAGCGAAATCGTAGACATTATGCTGAAGAGTTTTCGCTCGTTGTTGAATGAACACGACCTCTCCCTGGACGTTTCTGATGAAGTAAAAGAGTTTCTGGCCGAAGAGGGCTACGACCCTGACCTTGGTGCGCGCCCCCTCCGGCGCGTCATCCAGCAGTTGATTATTGACCCTCTAAGCGAGGGCCTGCTTGCCGGAACCTTTACCGACGGCAGTGCGGTCAAGGCTGAACTGGGCGGAGAGAACGGCTCGCGCGAAATCGTTCTTTCGCCGATTGCACGTGCAGACCGCGTGACCGATGAGCAAAGCGCTTCAACCGAGGACGATGAGTTCTTTGCGCAACTGGTAAGCGTTCAGCCCCCCCAGAAAATAGAACGCTGATTGCGCGGATTACACGTTGATAAACGCAGATAATATCAAGGAGTCGTATCATCTCAATAACTTGGGGAACGCCCCCCGGCCCCCAATTCTGGGGGAGCACATTCCCCCCAAAGTTAGGGGGTTAGCAGGCTGTCGGAGAGGTCTGAATTTCTCTTGTAGGACACAGATTCTCACAGAGAAACACAGATGTTCAGGCCAAATCATTGGAAAATCTGTGTTTATCCTGCAAATCTGTGTCCCCTTATTCTTTCTCCGACAAGCTGTTAGGGGGGCGTGACGTTCTGCTCACCCCGAATTATTGAGAAGATACAAGGAGTCAGCGAAAATCTGCGTCCTATTCCCGGGGGGCTGAACGCTTACCGCAACTGTTCTCGGAGGGAGAACAAGAAGACGGAGGCATCTTCACAGCCAGTGACTGATAGATAGCTGACCACAAGGGGTGTCCGTTATTTTTTTGCGTTTTGGAATGCCTTACTTGCTCACAGCGGACGACAGTCCGCGTCCCTGCGGCGGCGGATTGTCATCCGCCGCGAGCGGACGGGGTTTGGCTCTCCAGACGCAAAACTTTGACGGCCACCCGACCACAAGCGACTGGAATCGACATGGCAAGGACGAAAACAAAGGTAAAAAGGGTTTATGTTTGCCAGTCGTGCGGTGCAGATTCGCTGCGGTGGGCCGGACGTTGCACGTCGTGTGGCGAGTGGAATACCCTGAAGGAAACCGTCCTCGATACCGCACCCCGAAAGACGCACACCTCGCGTTCGGCCTCTGTACCCCAAAAACTCTCCGATATCCAGGCCGATAATCTGCAGCGCCTCGATCTGCCTTTACCTGAATTTGCGCGCGTATTGGGCGGAGGCATAGTTCCCGGTTCCTTGGTCCTGGTCGGAGGTGACCCGGGCATTGGCAAATCCACCCTTTTGCTGCAAGTCGCTGGCCTCCTTTCCCAACAGGGCAAGAAAGTGCTGTATGTCTCCGGAGAGGAATCTGTCCACCAGATCAAGATGCGGGCGAAACGACTGGGCATTGAGAACGATAGCCTGTACCTCCTGTCTGAAACCAATCTGGACATGATCATACAGCACACGGACCAGCTTGCCCCCAGTGTCTTGATCGTCGATTCTATCCAGACCGTGTATCTTGGCGAAATCACCTCCTCCGCAGGTAGTGTGAGTCAGGTGCGAGAATGTACGACACGCTTGCTGCAAATGGCCAAAGCGGAAAACATCCCCACTTTTCTGGTCGGACACGTCACCAAAGCAGGCACGATTGCCGGCCCTCGCGTTTTGGAGCATATCGTAGACACCGTACTCTACCTGGAAGGGGACCGTTTCCACGCCTATCGTCTACTGCGCAGCGCGAAGAATCGCTTTGGATCTACGCACGAAGTGGGCGTATTCGAAATGGCCTCGCAGGGCATGGTTGAGGTGCTGAATCCTTCGCAAGTCTTCCTGGCCGAGCACCGGCGCGGAGCCACCGGAAGCACTGTGGCAGTAACCATGGAGGGTACGCGGCCCCTGCTCGTGGAGGTGCAAGCCCTTACAAGCACAACGAGCTTCAATCTCCCCCGCCGCACAGCGAATGGCATTGACCTGAATCGCTTGTTGCTGCTGGTTGCTGTACTCAACAAACGCGTGGGACTCCGTCTGTTCAACCAGGACGTCTTTGTCAACGTGATCGGCGGCCTGCGCATCAACGAACCGGCCGCCGACCTGGCCGTGGCGCTAGCAATCTGCTCCAGCTTTCGGGACGCTCCCGTGCAGCCGGACTTGGCCATCGTCGGAGAGATCGGTTTGGGGGGCGAATTGCGCTCGGTCAGCCAGGCCAGCGCGCGGTTGCGGGAAGCCGCCAAGCTGGGGTTCTCGCGCTGCATCGTACCCAAAGGATCGCGGATTGACGCTGAGGTTGGCCTTGAGCTGATCCGACTGGACTCCGTAGCCAAAGCTGTGAATGTTGCCCTCGTCTCATGATCCCTTCGGAAAAATCGTCCCGGCACCCAGCAATTAGAACGCTGATTGCGCAGATTACAAGCTGATAAACGAGGGATAGCTTTCAAGAAGTCAGCAGGGAATATCCGCGACCGCCAGGGTTGCGCAAATGCGCGGGACGACCTCGAAATCGCCCATGCCGGGCATCATCACATCCAGCAGCACCGGTCAATGTGCGGGTTGATCTTTGCAGAGCTTCTTCGCCACTCTTGGCCATTTCTGTAACATAGCCCGGCGCTTCCAGCAGGGTGGCCGTCAAAGTTTTGCGCCTGCAATCATTCACGCCCTGCCTTTACCACCAAGACACAAAGACACGAAGTGGGACAAGCGAGAAAGCCTACTCGTCAGGCCTATCCAATGTTCCAACTTGGACGCTGGCGTTTTTTACTTTTGCCACGGATGGTCACGGATTTTCACGGAAGAACCAGAAAGAATAGATGAAAATCTGTGGAAATCCGTGCAATCTGTGGCTGAAAATGCCGTGTCATACGGTCAAAATGACTTTCGCCAGACTCCAGTTCCAACGTCGAAACATTCAACCTGGTTGTTCTTTGTGC
>CAZFFM010000292.1:0-4296 GCA_964517425.1 uncultured Ardenticatenales bacterium
TTCTTTGTGCCTTCGTGTCTTCGTGGTTCATTTGAGAGAGTTGCCGCGCAAAAAATGACGCACTCCCTCCTGGAAGCTCCCATGGCTTTTCCTATTTTCGATTTCATGCTATACTACACCCCGAACTTGGATGAGCAAATCAAGGCCACCTCAAAGTGGCTGTGTTGGGCAAGACAGAATAGGAGAATCTCTTGAAAACCAGACTAATGCTTCTCGCAATCTTATTGATGGGGCTGAGCATTATCGCAGCTTGCACGCCCGCTAGCCCCACGGCAAGCTCCACTGAAACGCCGGCGGCAGCAACCCAAGCGCCGGGCGCCTCCGACTCGGTGACGCCCCTGCCCGCGAATGCCGGCAAGCTCCCGCCGGCAACGGCCGGGCACATCCTCTACATGGGTCCGGTCAATCAGGCCCTGCAAGTTTGGGTGATGAATGCAAATGGCACTGGTCGTCGCCCCATCACGCAAGAACCGGGGGAGAATGCCTTCGCCACATTTTCTCGTGATGGTCAACAGGTAGCTTTCACATCCAGTCGAGACAGCAATCTGGAACTCTATGTGGCGAACGTCGACGGCAGTGAAGCTGTCCGTGCCACCGACAATCCGGCGCAGGACAATCTGGCCGTATGGTCACCCGACGGAAAACAGCTGGCCTTCTCATCCAATCGGGATGGAGATTCGCCCGACATCTATGTAGTGAGCCGGCCCGACGGAGAGGTCACCCGTTTGACGACCGATCCCGGTGCAGATTTGATGGGAAGCTGGTCGCCCGACGGCAAGAAGATCTCCTTCGCCTCGGATCGCGATGGCGACCAAGAAATCTACACAATTTCCCCGGAAGGGGGAACGCCCGAAAAAATCACAGACAACGAGGCCAGCGACGGCGCGCCAGCTTGGTCACCGGACGGCAAACGGATCGCCTTCCACTCAGACCGCGATGGCGGCGCGCCGCAAATCTACTTGATGAATGCCGACGGCTCCCACGTGGAGCGCTTGACCAATAATGCAGAAGACAATCTCTTCCCGCTCTGGTCGCCGGATGGGAAGCAAATTGCCTACACGGCGCAACAGCAAAACTCGTTGGAAATTCACGTGGTGGACATAGCCACTAAGGCTGACGTAACCATTCCGAACGTCGTCGGGCTGGCCACGGGCTGGATCGCGTCAAACGAGGTACTGGAAGAAGTTCCGCTTCCCACAGCGATACCCGCTCCGCCAACACCGACCAGCCCCCCGATGGAAGGCAACGAGGTGGATCCGGAGATTCTGGCAAAGGCGCCGTCGGAGGGCAGTGCAGATGCCCCGGTAGTGCTCGTAGAATTCTCCGATTATCAGTGCCCCTTCTGCAAACGCTTCGTAGATGAAACACTGCCCGAATTACGCAAGACCTACATCGAGACCGGCAAAGTACGTCTGCTGTTTGTGGACTATCCCTTGCCAATTCACCCCCAAGCGCCGGCTGCGGCCCAAGCGGCCCAATGTGCGGGTGATCAGGACGCCTACTGGAAAATGCACGATAAAATCTTCGGCGATGCCGCGAAATGGACCAGCAGCGACGACGCGAAACCAATTCTCGTCACCATGGCCGGCGAGATTGGTCTGGACGAGGACGCCTTCAAAAGTTGTCTGGACGCCAGTACCCACGCGCCGGAAATCCGTGATGGCCTGGCCGAGGGCCAACGCCTGGCTGTCGGGGGCACGCCTACGTTCTTCATCAATGGCCACCGACTTGTGGGGGCGCAGCCCTTCTCTGCCTTCCGTGATTTGATTGAGGCAGAGATCAGTAAAGGAAATCAGTAACACACCGTCTTGGTGGTATTCTTGAACCGGAAGACGGTACACGGTGGGGGCAGGTTGTGATCACTGAAGGGGTATGAATCATGCAGCTTTTCTCTACAGAAAACATGGCGAACTTGTGGCTGGGCACGGCGATCATTTTGGTTGTCCTCATTGTTTGGACTGCCGTGCTCAGCTTCCAATTGCGTCGCCTGCATGGCCGTTACCGGAAAGCGATGTCCTTTGGGGATGATCTCGACGTAGAGCAAGCATTGGGCCATCACGCCGGACAGTTGCAACACAACACATCGGCTATTCAGGCGCTCACATCGCGTATGCAGTCCGAGGAAGCCCTATTGCAGCGTACTCTTCAACACATAGGATTGGTGCGCTTCAACCCCTTTGCCGATGCCGGAGGAGACCAAAGCTTTTCTGTGGCCTTGCTGGATGCGAATAACAGCGGCGTGGTAATCAGCAGTCTGCACGCAAGGGAAGGCACGCGCGTATATGCCAAACCGGTCACCGCTGGAGAATCCAGTTATACGCTTTCGGAAGAAGAACAAAACGCGATCACACGCGCCGTGGAAGGGGAAGGGCGCTCAGGGGAGCAACGTGACGTTACAGCGCCCCACGGTGGGGGTTCAGCATAAAGCCAAATTGGCGACGACGTCCAAATCCCACGAGGACCGCTCACCGGCTTGCAAGCGATAATAGCCTACAGCCGCAATTGGCGCACCATTGTCTGTGCAAAGCACCGGAGGAGGAACAAGTACCGGGCAGTCCAGCGCTCGTGCCATTTCCGTCCGGAGCATTTGATTGGCAGCGACCCCTCCCCCCAGCAGAACCTGCTTCACCTGGTGCTCCTCAGCAGCGAGTTTTGTTTTTTGGACCAGCACATCCACCACCGCTTCCTGAAAACTTGCTGCCAAATCAGCTACCGGCAGCAATCTCGCCGCGGAAACAGCAGCCATCCCATTCCTCGCTCCCCCCCCTTGCTTCCATTGGTGAGGGTCTACGCCATATTGCTCCACAACGCGGAGCACGGCAGTCTTCAGCCCGCTGAAGCTAAAATCATACGTGCCGCGCAGCCAGGCGCGAGGCAATGAAAAGACACGGGGATTTCCTTGTTCGGCGATGGACTGAATGGCCGGTCCCCCCGGATAGGGGAGACCCAGCAGCCGGGCAACCTTGTCGAAGGCTTCGCCGGCTGCATCATCAAGGGTCTGACCCAAAACCTCGTAGTCCCCGTGGCCTTTTACCAAAATCAACATCGTGTGGCCACCAGAAACGATCAAGGCCAAGGAGGGAAAAACAGGATCGGAGACCTCTGCGGTTTCCTCTGCAGGATGAAGCCAGTTGCCGTAGATGTGTGCCTCGATATGATTCACACCGATGAGGGGCAAATCATATCCGAAGGCGAGACCTTTGGCATAATTCACGCCCACCACCAGAGAGCCGACCAGCCCCGGGCCGTATGTTACGGCAATGCCGGCCAGCTCTTGCGGCGGGAGTCCTGACTGCTCGATGGCCTGTTGTACAACCGACGATATGGAGAGTACGTGTTGCCGGGAAGCCATCTCCGGAAAAACGCCGCCATACTGCCGGTGCAAGTCAATTTGCGAGGCGACAACGCTGGAGCGAATGGCCGTCCCGCCGGTGACGACCGCTGCGGCGGTCTCGTCGCAAGAGGTTTCGATGCCAAGAATATGCACGCTATGCTCTCTATGAACCAAAATCTGGCATCGTCGCTTTCCACAGGTGTTTAGGGGTAAGCAGAAACACTTGTTGTTGTGCCTCGTCTACAGCTACACCGACCAAGTTTCCAAGCGGACCAGCATCTCCTTCTTTCTCCGTCGTGCGAAGCTCCCTAACGAACTGTCCCTCCTTATCGAATACTACGATGCGTTTTCCTGTGGGGTCGCCAACATAGACGAATCGTCCATCCGGTTCGGCAAAGATGCTCTTGGAGGACGTGATGGGCTGTTCTAAATCGTTCATGGGAAAATCTTGCTTCTCGCCGGCGGTAAACTTGCTCACTATTCCGTCTGTCGTTAACAAGAAGATGTTTCCGTCAATGGCCATATCTACCAACGGCCCTGTTTCTTCTTGCCCCGTCTGAATCCATGCTTCCGGGGGAATTGTATAGCTGCCCTCCGGTGTTGGCGCGTATTTGTAAATCTGTGCTGCGCCGGCATCGAGGGCGTAGAAGTTTCCAACAAACGTGTCAATTCTCTTGATATCCTTCCACGTATCGGTTTGTACGATCGTGTCCTGACGTGTTTGTCCGTCCTTTGTTACCTCAAAGAGGTGGCCGTCTCTGGCCAGCACCAGGATGCCTGCATCGGTACGACCGTTGCCCGGCTCCACCCACGCTATGTCCAGGAGTTCACTAACCGTCTGCCCGTTAACGTCCTGACCGATTTGCAGTACCGTGCTACTCTGGCCTGATTCCGTGGCAGACGAGCGCGGGTAGCGCAACACACGATCAAGACCAACATCCAGCACAAAGATCGAATCCTGG
>CAZFFM010000293.1:0-4283 GCA_964517425.1 uncultured Ardenticatenales bacterium
TCAGCGGGTAATCTGCGCAATCAGCGTTCTATTTTCTGGGTACCTGAACGCTTACCCCCGGGTACTCTGCCGATTGACGATACACGGCCCCCGTGGTACAATGCTGCATGGCAGCAATCACAGTAGCAAACAAAGGGCAAGTTCTTTGAACCGGAAAATCCGCAAATGGGTTGTGCTTGCGGCACTTGGATTGTTGTTCCTGTTCGCCGTGCCGGCCCACGCCTTTCCGATTGAGGGGGGTGGTGGTGATTACCCGATCCGGCGGCCCCCCGATGGCCCCGTGCGGGTGATCGTAGTGGATGCCCTCACAGCCTCGCCGGTGGGGGATGCTGCCGTGCGGGTGCGGGGGCGCACTGTCAGCACGGATGCACAGGGCAAGGTCTCGCTCGCTGTACGCTCCCCCGCGTCAACGGTTCATGTGTCGGCGACCGGCTACCTGCCCGCTTCGTTTATCTATCTCGGGGAGCGGACGATGCGTGTTTCCTTGCGACCGCGAGAATTCTCCGGCAAAGTAAGCGATGCTTCGACCGGTGACCCGCTGGCCAATGCCCTTGTCTACGACAGAAGGGGGCGCTTTGTGCAAACCGATTCGCAAGGGTTCTTCCGCTTTCCCGATTTGGACGGCGATGCACACCTGCGTGTCAAAATCCCCGGATACCGGCTGACCCATTTTGCGCGGGGGGCGGCCATATCCGCCGATTTCCGGTTGCAACCCTTTCACGCCAGAGGCGTGTATATCCCCTTCGGCTTGTTGGCCAGCGCCAGCCGCGCCCGCGCGATCATGGATGCCGTACAGCACACCGAGTTGAACATGGTGGTCGTGGACATCAAAGGGGATCGGGGGCGATTGGCGTACGCCAGCAAGGTCCCGCTGGCCCAAGAGATCGGCGCACCGCAAGCGGGGCTGGTAGACATTGACCAGTTTGTGCGGGATGCACACCGGCGCGACATCTACGTGGTAGCCCGCCTGGTCATTTTCAAGGACGAACCGCTGGCCGTGGCCCATCCGGAATGGGCCACGCTGCGCGCCGATGGCACGCTTTGGCGCGATCAAGAGAACCTGGCCTGGGGCAATCCGTTCCGCACCGAGGTGCAGAACTACAACATCGCCATAGCCAAAGAGGTGGCCGGTCTCGGTTTCGACGAGATCCAATTTGACTACGTGCGCTTCCCTTCCGATGGAGACATCCACAACATTGTGTTTGGTCAGGAGAACACGGCGGAGACTCGTCGCGCGGCCATTGATGCGTTTATGTCGCGTCTGTCAACGGCCCTGCGCCGGTATCCTGTATTCACTTCGGGCGACGTTTTTGGGTTGGTACCGTGGGTGAATGGTGAAATGGGCATCGGCCAGGAGATCGAAAACATCGCTCCGTACGTGGACTACTTGTGTCCGATGGTCTATCCTTCCACCTTCGCGCCCGGCAGCATGGGCTTTGAGAATCCCAGCCTGCACCCGGACGACATTGTCTTTCGCAGTGTGGTCAAGGCGCGCAGCCGCACGACGACGATTATTCGTCCGTGGTTGCAGCACTATTCGTTGAATGGCGTCACCTACGGCCGGGATGAATTCCTGATCGAACGAAAGGCTGCAGAACGTGCCGGGAGCGCGGGCTGGACGTATTGGAATGCCGGTGGAAAGTACGACTTTTCGCTCTTCGCCCCGCGGCCATAATGGGGCACAGGCCTATTCCCATTCGATGGTCGCCGGGGGCTTGCTGCTGATATCGTAGACCACGCGGTTGACGCCGCCCACCTCATTGACGATGCGGCTGGAGATGCGGGCCAGCAGGTCGTGCGGGAGACGGGCCCAGTCGGCGGTCATGCCGTCTTCGCTGGTGATCGCGCGCACGGCGACCAGGTCGGCATACGTCCGGCCATCGCCCATCACCCCCACGCTTTTCACCGGCGTAAGGACGGCGAAATATTGCCACACGTCCCGCCCCAGGCCGGCCGCTTCGATCTCTTCCCGGACGATGGCATCGGCTGCGCGCAAGGGAGCCAGCCGCTCCGGTGTGATCTCGCCGATGCAGCGCACGGCCAATCCCGGGCCGGGGTAGGGTTGGCGATAGACCATTTCATCGGGCAGACCGAGCGCCTTTCCCACAGCACGCACCTCATCTTTGAAGAGGTATCGCAGCGGTTCGATGAGCTTGAACTTCATATCGGCGGGCAACCCTCCCACGTTGTGATGTGTCTTGATCCTGGCGGCTGTGGCCGCGGTCTGGGGGCCGGCACTCTCGATGACATCGGGATAGAGAGTCCCCTGCAGCAGAAATTGAAAATCACCCAGGCTCTTGGCCGTCTCTTCAAACACGCGAATGAATTCGGTGCCGATGATACGCCGCTTCTCCTCGGGGGCGACGATGCCGTGCAACCGACGGAGGAATCGCTCGCTGGCATCCACGGCGATTACCTCGGCATCTATGTGCTGGTCGAACAGGCGCAGGCTGCGTTCGGCTTCGCCCTGACGGAGCATCCCATGGTCTACGAAAACACAGGTGAGTTGATGGCCGACGGCTTTTGCGGCCAGGGTGGCCGCCACCGCTGAATCGACGCCGCCCGACAGCGCGCAAAGTATGTGCCGGTCTCCTGCCTCGTTGCGGATTGCGGCGATGCGCTCTTCCACAAAGGATCCAGGCGTCCAGGTACCCTGGCATCCGCAGACGCGGAATAGAAAATTGCGAATAATTTGCGGCCCATCCGGCGTATGTACCACTTCGGGGTGAAATTGCAGGCCGTACAGCTTGCGTTGCCGGTCACCCATCGCCGCGATGGGTGAGTTGTCCGTAGTGGCGACCGGTTCGAAGCCAGGGGGGAGTCGGGTAATCCGGTCGCCATGACTCATCCAAACCTGCGGAGCGGGAGGCAGGCCGGCAAACAAATCCGTACCTTCCGCCGGGTGCAGTCGAGCAAAGCCGTATTCCCGCTTGTCAGACTCGGCCACCGCGCCGCCCAATTGGTGGGCCAGCAACTGCATACCGTAGCAGATTCCCAGGATGGGGCGGCCACTCTCCAGGACAAAGGGCGAAATAGTGGGCGCATGCGGAGCGTAGACACTGGCCGGGCCGCCGCTCAAGATGTATCCACGCGGGTTCAGCTTTTCGAGTGTGGCCGGGGCCACGTCGTGCGGAAGCATCTCGCAGTAAACTTGCGCCTCACGAACGCGCCGGGTGATGAGCTGGCTATACTGCGAGCCGAAATCCAGAATGACGATTGTATCGCGTTTTTCCAAAGGGTTCTCCTAACCTGGCCGGGCCAGAATCAAAAAGATTTCTCGCCACGAATTGCACGAATTTACACGAAAAAAGAAAAAATTCGTGAACATTCGTGTAATTCGTGGCAAAAAGGAGATTGAACCAGGTGTTTCCAAGGCAATCCCTGAACAGTTACGAATTTACACGAAAAAAGGGATAATCATGACAGGAATCTTTCATGGTGCTACTGTTGCAGGGGAACGCCCATGATGTCCAGCTCACGAATGACCTTAAACCCGATTTCTTCCAATTCTTTGATAAGGTGTGGGTAGTCGGTAGAAACGTTTGCGACGACATACCGGCGAGGGGCGTGATCGGTAAGTTGAACTAGCATAGCCGCCAGCAGATGTTCAACGCTTCCTCGGTGATCCGGATGGATGAGGAAGGAGGCGGTGTGCGAATCGCTTCCCAAACTGAGCGTAAGGTTGGCCGCCGCAACCAGTTTTCCCCTCTGCTGCACCCATCGTCTGCGGGACCATCCTCCTTGCAAAATCTCTCCGGCGCGCGCCAGCCATCCGGGTGCCCAGTGGGTCATGCTCTCCCCGGGGTCTAGCGGCCGCATCTGCTGCAGCGAGGAGGTAACAACCGATTTCTCCAGTTCAAAAATTTCCTCTCGCTTGTTCCTGTCTGGATCGGTGATCGTGTAGTCAGGTTCTGTAACGAGCTTGGGCGGAGACAGATATTGGCCGTGCATTTCGGAAAATGTATCGAGGAGTTGGAACCCGAATTTGAGGTAGAGATCTTTTGCCGGTGTGTTATCGGAACGCACGAGGAGGCTGATCCAATCCGCATCCCGTTTCAGGGCGTGCTCGATGGCTGCGCCCATCAAGTGACGGGCAACACCCCTCTGGCGGTACTGGGGATAGACAGCCAGGTTGCTAATGATCCACTCGTTGGCATAGTTGCGGGATTGGCTGATCGTGACATTGCCCACCACCTTACCGTTTTCGACCCAGACGTAGCCGGCGAAGAGGTCGCGAAAGAAACTGCTGGTCACGCCCAGCAAGCCGACGAGCGGTCCCATCC
>CAZFFM010000294.1:0-4282 GCA_964517425.1 uncultured Ardenticatenales bacterium
TGCTCCCCCAGAATTGGGGGCCGGGGGGCGTTCCCCAAGTTATTGAGATGATACGGTTCGCGCAGGCAAAATCCGTGAGGCGTGATCCGCAAAACGTGAAAAGGGCCTTCTTTCACGCATTACGTTTCACACAGATTCTTCCTGGCGCCAAGACTCAATTTGTCAACCTGCTTTCATGCCATGCTGAACCATGCCGAATAATACGCCGAATCTGTTGTGCTGTAATGTCCGACTGATCCAATTTGGAATAGATTGTCACCAAGGCAACATTTTCCGGCGTCCTGAGGTGATAGATCAGACGATATCCAGAGCGTTTTCCTTTTTGAATATCGCTGTTCCGCACTCGCACCTTGAATATCGTATAGCGTGTTCTGGGTATTTGGTCACCAATAATTTTACCAGAACGTAATTTGTCAATTACTGGTTCAACATCGGAACGAATGTGGCGATACTTTTTGGCCAGTGTGCGCAGGTTACGTTTGAATTCCGGAGTGTACTCAATGTGTACCTGCTCAGCCAGCTCATTCGGCATCAATACCCTCCCACAGCTCAGAGACAGGGCGTGTCTCTCCCTTCATTGCCTCCTTCCAGCCTTGTTGGAAGCTGGCTTCAGCAGGCTTCAATACCACGCTCTCGCGGTACAGCCGGACAATCTGAAGTAAGTTCGGGAGATACTCTTGTGGTGTCCCCCTGATTTCCCGAATCAAATCTTTTTCATACACAGAAATACCAGCAGGCATAGCTTGTCTCCCTCTGATGTTATAAAATTAGCGTGGCAGGAACACTACAACGAATTTGAAATGGATCGAATCGTTGCCTGAGATTCGTTCCTTTCTCCATTCGCTGTGGCATACTGTGCCCCTTTTCTCATCAAGCACGGTAAGCGCATCACAAAAATCTTCCCTTAGCTCTCCGTAATGTTCATGTTCAGACCAAGCCGCGCTAAGCATACGCAACGGGAAGACTGTCGGCTATCCACGCCGGCAGGTAATGGACCAACCGTTCCAAAATTCGTGCAGCATTTTCCGCGAAAAGTTGGATGTTCCCTTCGTATGCCTCTCCCCCATCGTTGCCTACCAGGTCCGAGACTCCGCGCAAGATGAGACATCTCACGCCATTGCGGGCAGCGACCCAGGCGATGGCTCCCGATTCCCAGTCGCCGGCCACCGCGCCAAACTGAGCTCTCAAGTGCGGGATGTCTTCCACGAGAAGATCGCGATCGCCGGAGACAAGCAGGGTGCGATAGACCTCTTGGGGATAGGTATCACCCAGCCAGGAAAGGTCCATGTCGGTTGTGTAATGGGCGATGTGTTCGTCGTAATCGCCCATCTGCTCTACAATGTCGTAGACAATAGTGCGCTCGACCAAAATGATCGTACCTTTCTCGACCTCCCCTGCAAATCCGCCACAGGTGCCGATGTTCACGATGAGTGTGGGAGACCACCGGTCAATGGCATATTGTGCCGACGCTGCCGCCGCAATTTTGCCCCACCCACCGTGAAAGAACAGGACCGGTTCTTCGTGCCCGCCTATGTCCAGGTCCACCGTGAACCACTGGCCATAGGGAGAACGTTGCCGGGCAATCTCCGGAAAGATTCTGCGGATCGCCTGCCATTCAATGTTCGCCGAAACGATCACGACCGTTCTGGATTTTCGCGGGGCTTGCATTTTTGTCTCCAAACCCTGTCCTTGGATAGATTCCATCACCATTCAACCATCTCGGGCGCATTCACAACATGGGAGACTGCGAGGAAGTCCGCCTTTTTTGTCACTACCAAACTACGAACGCCTACGAATTCTTTACTTTTTTCGTGTTAATTCGTGAAATTCGTGGCGGATTTTTGGTGCTCCCCCACTTGGAACTTCATTTTCTTCTCTCTTTGTTCGCACGGGGTAAAGTCCCAGCCGGCGGCGCATCTCCGCGCCAGAAATTCCCCCTTCTGCCTTCTGCCGCACCCGTGACCGGTCAATCAAAGCCAGGAACTTAGGATTTGTGCTTAGCATTACCGTCTCCGAATCGGCATTCTCTATAGGCACGAGTGCCGCCATAGGTTTGCCTCCAGAGGTGATGATTACAGTCTCCTTGCTCACCTCTCGGGCATATTCTGCCAGTGGGGCCGTTGCCTGTACTAACTCGACTGTCTTCATAATTCCATCATTTCCTTTCCGATCCGAACCCGATTGCGTTCTTTGATCCCAACAGCCCGTACGTGAACCACAGTCTCGGGGTCTTCTTCTACATCATAGTATACTCGAAGGTTGCCAATCCGCAACTCCCAAGGAGCCAAGGGGTTCGGTCGCATTGGCTTGCGGTTCCTTGTTTCAACAGTCGGTTGGTACATCAACTGCTTAGCGACCGTATCCAGGATGATCCGTTGCTGCCGAACAGTCAATGTCCGCAGATGATCTTCGGTATCAGGAGAGTATTCAATTCGATACGGCAATGTTTCGCTTCCTTAGTGCGTCTACGCCTTTCCTTGCTCTACAACACCGCCGAGGGGCGATATTCACCCCACACCTCCCGCAGCCGGCCGCAGATTTCGCCCAGGGTCACGTATGCCTCCACGCAATCGAGGATACGGGGCAACATGTTCTCGCTGCCCCGGGCAGCCTCCTCCAGCCGGTCGAGGGTCGCGGCTGCGCGCTCGCCATCGCGCCGCGCACGCAGCGCGCGCAGGCGGGCCACTTGCTGGTCCTGCACAGCAGGGTCCACACGCAGCAGGGCCAGCTTCTGCTCCTCTGGCACGACGAAGCGGTTGACGCCGACTACGACCTGACCCTCTCGTTCGATGGCCTTCTGCGCCTGGTAGGCCGAGTCCTGGATTTCGCGCTGCGTGTACCCGGCTTCGATGGCGGCCAGCGCGCCCCCCATCCCTTCGATCTTGTCCATGTAGGCCTGCGCGCGTTGCTCGATCTCGCCGGTGAGCTGCTCGACGAAATAGCTGCCGGCCAGCGGGTCCACCGTATCGGCCACGCCGCTCTCGTGCGCCAGGATCTGCTGCGTGCGCAAGGCGATCTGCACCGCCTGCTCGCTGGGCAAGGCGAGCGCCTCGTCGCGGGAGTTGGTGTGCAGCGACTGCGTGCCTCCCAACACGGCAGCCAGCGCCTGGACCGTCACGCGGATCACGTTGTTCTCCGGCTGCTGCGCGGTCAGTGTGGAGCCGGCGGTCTGCGTGTGGAATCGCAACATCCAGGAACGAGGATTCTTCGCCCCGAACCGTTTCCGCATGATCCGCGCCCACAGCCGGCGGGCCGCACGATACTTGGCCACTTCTTCGAACAAGTTGTTGTGCGCGTTGAAGAAAAAGGCGAGCTGGCCGGCAAAGCGGTCGACGTCTAGTCCGACAGACAAGGCCGACTCCACGTAGGCGATGGCATTAGCCAGCGTGAAAGCCACTTCCTGCACAGCCGTACTGCCCGCCTCGCGGATGTGGTAGCCGCTGATGGAGATCGTGTTCCATTTCGGCAAGCTCTCCGTACAATACGCAAACGTGTCGGTGACCAAACGCATGGACGGCGCGGGTGGAAAGATGTAGGTGCCGCGAGCCAGGTACTCCTTCAGAATGTCGTTCTGAATCGTTCCGCGCAGCGCGCGTGGGTCCGCTCCTTGCTTCCTGGCCACGGCAATGTACATCGCCAGCAGGATCGAGGCGGGCGCGTTGATCGTCATCGAGGTCGACACCTTGTCCAGAGGAATGCCCTTGAACAGCGTCTCCATGTCCTCCAGCGACGCAATAGCCACGCCCACCTTGCCCACTTCCCCTTCGGCCAAGACATGGTCCGAATCGTAGCCGATCTGCGTGGGCAGGTCGAAGGCCACGGAGAGGCCGGTCTGTCCCTGCTCCAGCAAAAATTTGTAGCGGAGGTTCGATTCTTCCGCCGTAGCAAAACCGGCGTACTGCCGCATGGTCCAAAAGCGGCCCCGGTACATCGTCGGGTAAATGCCCCGGGTGTAGGGATATTGGCCGGGGAAGCCGTCCTGCGCTGCGTAGTCCCAATCGGCCAGGTCGTCCGGGGCGTAGAGCCGCTCGATGGGAATGTCGGAGGACGTTTTGAACGCCTCCTTGCGCTCCCCCCCCTTCGCAAGGAAAGGCTCCAAGGTTTCCGTTTGCCACTGCTCTCTCGGTGTTTTGGTTTTATCGGACATAGCCCCTCACTTTTTCATTGTCTATCTGGTCCAAGATGGCGTGCTGCACTACTTCCCCACACAGCGTTCATCGCCCGTCATGTATCTTCTCAATAATTCGGGGTGAGCAGAATGTCGCGCCCCCCTAACCCCCCA
>CAZFFM010000295.1:0-4247 GCA_964517425.1 uncultured Ardenticatenales bacterium
GAAAGAATAGATGAAAATCTGTGGAAATCCGTGCAATCTGTGGCTGAAAATGCCGCGTTATACGGTCAAAATGATTTTCGCCAGACTCCAGTTCCAACGTCGAAACATTCAACCTGGTTGTTCTTTGTGCCTTCGTGTCTTCATGGTTCATTTGAGAGAGTGCCGCGCAAAAAAATGACGGACACCCAGGCGATGGTACTCATTTGACTCTCCTACCAAATAAATGTATAATATCAGCAACATGATTTCGCCACCGACCGCGTTCATTCCGGCGGTGAGCGCACGACACACCGGCATAGAGCACGCAGCTCTCTGGCCGCTTGGATCGTCAGACCGAGACGGCATGGGATGCGGAGCCTGCGTTATCCGGCCACGATTCGGTTCGCGGCCCGGCATAGCAGCTTCGTTACCCCCGCCTCTCGGGATTCTCTCGGGAGGTTTTTTTGTTGGACACGATAACCGGCTCGACACCCCCCAAACCAACACTCGCTTTCTTGGGCACCGGCACGGTGGGAGGTGCCCTGGCACGCCTGCTGGTCACTCAAGGCTACTCTGTTATCTCCTTGTACAATCGCAGCATGCACGCTTGTGGCCGCTTGGCCGAACAGGTCGGCGCACAAGCGGCTAGCCGTCTCGAAGACGCCACCCACGATGCCGACTTGGTCTTCATCACGACGCCCGACGACGCGATTGCCCCGGTCTGCCAGGCTGTGGCCGATGCCGGCGGATGGCGCACTGGGCAGGCTGTGGTGCATTGCAGCGGCGCCCTGCCCGCGCAAGAGGTTCTGGCCCCGGCGGCAGCAGCCGGAGCTCGCGTGGGAGGACTGCACCCCCTGCAGTCATTTGCCGACGTTGAGACAGCTGTCAAGTACCTTCCCGGATCCTATTTCGGCGTGGAAGCGGACGATGCCCTGAGGCCGGTACTCAACGCCATCGTTACCGATATGGGAGGCCACGTCCTTTCCATCTCGCCAGCAGACAAAACGCTCTACCATGCTTCTGCCGTAATGGCCTGCAACTACGTCGTCGGAATTTTCGGCGTTGCTGTACGCCTGCTGCAGAATCTGGGCATTCCCGAGAGGGACGCCGAAGCTGCCTTGCTCCCCCTACTCGAAAGCACTGTGTGCAACCTGCGCGCCGTTGGGCTGCCGGAGGCTCTCACCGGCCCCCTCGCACGAGGCGATGTAGGCACCATTGAACGGCACATCCGCGCTCTGGACAAACATGAGCCCACACTGGGCGATCTCTACCGCCGCCTGGGACGGGCCACCCTACCGCTGGCAGTCGCCAAATGGGAAATGGCGCGGGAAACGGAGCCGAATGGGGAACGTCCTTTCGAAAAAATCGAAAACAACGACCCGCAGTACAAGGAGGAAACAGATGCGCACGACGATTCGTGACATACAGGCAATGAAGGACCGCGACGAGATCATCCCCATGCTTACGGCCTACGACTACACTTCGGCTCGCCTGGTGGAACAAGCCGGCGTTCCCCTCATCCTGGTGGGCGATTCGCTGGGCATGGTTGTATTGGGCTACGATTCGACGGTGCCGGTCACCCTGGAAGAGATGATACACCATACCCGTGCCGTGGTACGCGGTACGAGCCACGCTCTGATCGTCGGCGACATGCCTTTCATGACCTACCAGATCAGCCCTGAACAGGCGATGCGCAGTGCAGGGCGCTTGCTGCAAGAGAGTGGCTGCCAGGCAGTTAAGTTAGAAGGAGGACAGACGATGGCCGCGACCACCCGTCGGCTGGTGGAGGCCGGCATTCCGGTGATGGGCCACATCGGGTTAACCCCCCAATCGGTCAACCAGCTAGGCGGCTTCCGAGTGCAGGGCAAAACGACACAGGAAGCCCACAGATTGCTCGATGATGCCCTGGCTATCGAGGATGCCGGCGCTTTCTCCATCGTTCTGGAAGCGATCCCGGCCCGGCTGGCCGGCATGATCACGGCCCGCTTGCGCATTCCCACCATCGGCATTGGGGCAGGTGCCGGCTGTAGTGGACAAGTGCAGGTATTGCACGACATGCTGGGGTTGTTCGAAGATTTCGTCCCAAAACACGCCAAACAGTACGCTGCGCTGGCGATAGAGATCCGCCGCGCCGTTGGCCAATACGTACAGGAGGTGCAGGAAAGTGCGTTCCCCGACAAAGCACACAGTTTTCATCTGAGCAAGGAGACACCTGAAGGACAAGATGGTGTAACACAACATGCCGCATAACGCATGGGCACGACTTATTGAAAGGAGAAAAACCTCATGAAGGTCATCGAAACCGTATCCGAAATGCACCAAATTCGCCGGCAATGCCACGGCACTGTCGGAGTCGTCCCCACGATGGGCTACCTGCACGACGGGCACATGTCCCTGGTACACCGTGCCCGCCATGAAAACGACACCGTCATCGCCACGATCTTTGTCAATCCCGCCCAATTCGGTCAGGGTGAAGACCTGGACAGCTATCCACGCAATCTTCGGCGGGACTGCGAAAAGCTCGAACAGGCTGGGGCTGATTTCGTGTTCATCCCGGCAGACCGGCAGATGTATCCGCCAGACTACCAAACTTATGTAACCGTGGAGAAGGTAACCCAACTGCTGGAAGGCGCTGTCCGCCCTAGCCATTTTCGGGGCGTGACTACTGTGGTTGCCAAGCTGTTCAATCTGACGCGACCCACTCGCGCATACTTCGGTCAGAAGGACGCGCAACAGGTGCGCGTGATTCAGCAGATGGTAGCAGACCTGAACTATGATCTCGAAATCGTTGTCTGCCCAACTGTGCGAGAGGAGGACGGCGTGGCCATGAGTTCGCGAAACAGCTACCTTTCACCTGCCGAACGGACGGCCGCGCGCGTACTCAATCGCGCACTGCGAGACGCCGAAACCCGCTACCTGAACGGCGTTCGGGACGCAGCGGCACTGCGGGCCACCATGCGAGCGGTCTTGGAATCGGAGCCGCTTGCCCAAGTGGAGTATATCAGCGTGGCCAACATGGATTCGCTGAGCGAGGCCGACCAGATTCAGACGCAGGCCTTGGCCTCGATGGCCGTGCGCATTGGTACGGCGCGGCTCATTGACAACGTGGTACTCAACGGCCAAACCACCAGCGGATGATCACGTCGCCCTGCACAAGAGCGAGCCACCCCGCTACAGTCAAGAAGGGGCCATACGGGATATAGCTCTTCAGTCCGACGCGGCGCGTGACCAACAAGGTAGCTGAAATCACGCCGCCCAGCACGATTCCGCCGACCAACGCAACCAACACGACGGGCAACCCTAAGGCTGCGCCCAGGAATGCCGCCAGCTTCACGTCGCCCATGCCGAGCGCTCCCCGCCCAATGATAGCGAAGAGCAGGAACAGTCCGAACCCTAGCACGGCGCCGGCAAGTGCTCGCCACGGCGAGATCGTGGGGTCAACCGCGCTCATCAGCAAAGCAATAGCAATCGCCGGGTACACAACCCGGTTCGGAATGAGCCGGTGCTCAAGATCGGTTACCGTGATTACGATGAGCACCGCCGTGTAGAAGAGCGTGCCGGCCAGGTGCCAGCCCAGGTCAAAACGCATTCCCAACAGCGTCCACGTGGCCATCATACCCAACTCGACCCACAAGCGGCGCCACAGGGCTGGCGACGCGCACTGCGGGCACTTGCCGCGCCGCAAAAGAGCGCTCAGCAAACCGCTCCATTCGATATAGGGCAGTCTGCGACCACAGGCACTACAGGCTGGCCAGCCCATTCCCCGCCCCGTGCGGGGAGTCACGTCTGCCAGCCAGTTCAGCAAGATGCCGACCGGCCAGCCAGCCCCCATCAAAACGAGCATGGTTATCATAATGCTTCCCACCGTTCAGTATGTTGTCGCCCGCCTTGTAGGGGCGAGGCATTCCCTCTGGCAGCGTTCTTCTTTACTCTATAGGGCACGCTAAGGAGATTTGCCCTCCTCATGGGTCTGCGGGAATGCCCCGCCCCTACAGTTCTATAGGTCTTCAGATAATGATTCTGATACGGAGGCCTGTGCCGGATTGGAAATCGGCACTGGCGCACGGGCCAAGCCGCTGGAAGCGGCTGAATTCCCGCAGGGCAGTCGCTTCAGCGACTTTCTTGCGGGACCAGTGACGGCTTCAGCCCGTCACGGCAACCGGAAATCCAAAACATTATCTGAACGTCTATATACCCTCACACTGCGGGTGTTCGTCAAAGTTTTGCGTCCGCAATCATTCACGCCCTGCCCTTACCACCAAGACACA
>CAZFFM010000296.1:0-4226 GCA_964517425.1 uncultured Ardenticatenales bacterium
CTCCACTTCATATACTTCGTGTCTTTGTGTCTTGGTGGTAAGGGCAGGGCGTGAATGATTGCAGACGCAAAACTTTGACGGACACCCTGGCGGCGCATGCAAACCTAACTAATTTGCCTGGATCATCTCCGCCACAGCGTGCGTGAGGTCCAGGCAAGCATGACCAGCGCAGCCAGCACACTGATCAACGCTCCCCAACGCACGCTGCGCGGCTGAAATCTGAACCGGATATGATGGTTTCCCGGCGGCACCTGAATTGTGCGAAACAGCAGGTCTGCCCGCCAAATGGGAACGGGCTGCTCATCCACCCACGCTCGCCACCCCGGATAGTACGCATCGCTCAGCATCAGATAGGCCGGCTCCGCCGTCGAGACATCCAAATCTATGCTCTCCGGCTCGTAGCTTTGCATGACCACCCTGCCATCTCCGGCCGCCGACGAATGGGACGACAATTGCCCGGCGAACGGCGGCGGCCGGTCGGAAAGAAGGGCGCTCTCCTGCGGACGGAAGTGCGGGTCTTGTAGCCTCTCCATGACGGCTTCATCTGGTTTTATTTCCGCTTTGTGGACCAAGAAAGCGCGGGGCAGCACACGCAGGTTCTCATAAATCTTCACATCGCCACTGTGCGTGAGCCGAAAATCAGGATGGACGGTGACCGTGTCGAAAGTTCCGGTGCGAGAATCGCGCAGGGTTATGCCGCGGACGACAAAGGTCACGCCCGGCTGAAACACGCGCACGACAATGTTTTGCGCATGAAGAGCCTCGCCCCAATCCCACAGCGCCAGGTATTCGGTACCGTCCGGCCCCTGGCGCACGGGACGAGCGTTTCCCGTGTCACTCGCGCCCGCCAGAGCGGTCTCCCGGCCGGTATGCACCGTCCAGCGGTGCTGTTGGCCGCGCCGGCCAATCACGGACACCTCGGCCACGGCCGTGCCGGGGGGAAGAGGCGTGGCACTGATTGCCGTCGAGACCAAGCCCAGGCCGGTCGCCGAGAAATCGGGCAGGGCGGTGAGCGTCAGGGTAGGCTGTTTTGATTCCTGAAGGGAGACTTTCAGCCCCAGATCGTAATACACGCCCTCCACCCACCGGTCATCCAGTTTGTCACGAATCACAAACTTCACGTTGAGCAGGCTGAGCAGGGAGGCGGACGGAATGTCGGGCAAGCGCTCGCGCAGCCGGCCGTCGGGGTTGACGGCGATCTCCGATGAGGAGCGGCCGCTCGCCGCAGCCAGCAGCACCCGCTGAATTGCGCTGTAGCGCGCCAGCGGGAGTACGCCGCCGCCGTAGCCGTCCACGCTTTGCAGGCCGTAGCGCATCGGCAAATTGGGGGCCAGAATTTCCTTTTCCTTGGTCGCTACCACCAAATCGTACATCTCCTGCTCGGACAGGCTATCTTGCCAGATCGCGCGCAAGTCCGCCAGGTCGCCCGGGTCCCAGGTGAGCGCGGAAAGGCTCAACACGCGAAAAAGCCCCGGCGCGGTGCGCAGGTGGGCGATGCTGGGCCGCAGATCGCTGTACGCTTCCGGCGCAGTGGGCCGGTTGTAGGCAAGGGGCTGCCTGGCCCAGAACAATTCCACGGCGATGGCAGCGACCCACATCAGGGCATAAACCGGCTGGCGTCCGAGCCGCTTCCGCAAAGCAAGCAGGGCCAATCCTACGCCAAGCCAAAAGCCCCAAAGAATCCAGACTAGCGCGGGCGGGCGTTGCAGGAACGGGCTGGAAATGATTACGATAGCTCCGGTCGGCAGGAGGAAGCGCAAAACGACGGGGAGCGGGTTGCGCGTATCCGGCGACGTGAGCCACTGCACGCCCAGCCCGGCCAGCAGGGACAGCCCCCACGTGGTCAGGAACATCCACCGCGCCGGCGCACGAAACAGGGCAAATCCGGGCACGGCGTGATACAAAAGGAAGTAGAACGGGTTGAACACACCCAGGGCCAGAAAGATTCCGGCGGCGGTTGACACCAGCGCAAAGCGGTTGAGCCGGTGCTGGCGGCTGCTCCACCATCCCAGCCAGGCCAGGCAGAGGGCGAGCATGCCCACGTAGGCCACATATTCGCTGAACAGCGCCGTATCGTAGCCGAACGTCGGGAGCAGTCCGCGCAACGCCAAACGTGGATCGAACGAGAAGGAAACTGCTTGCCGGTAGGAGAGTCCCCCGGTACGGATGGAAAGGCGGGAAAGCTCCGCCATGGGCAGGAGTTGCACGGCCGCCAGTCCCGCACCCAAAAGGGACATTTGCGCGAGGGGCCACAGCGTCCTGCCCCACCAGACCGGCCGGCGCCAATCGTCTGCCAGTGAGCGGGTGAGCGCGAACAGGCCGAGCGCGACCAAATTGATGTAGGCTGCCTGGGCATGGCCGGCCAGCAACATCACGCCGACCAGCAAGCCGCCGGCGGGGACGGCCAGGCGGCGGCCGGCGAACGCCCGGTCCGCGGCGATCAGCAGCCAGGGGAGCCAGGCGGCGGTGTTGAGCTGGTTTACGTGTTCGGCTTGCGCACCCAGGAAACCGGAGAGGGCGAAGACCGTAGCGGTCGCCATAGCCGCAGCGGGGCCGAGCTTGCCGACCTTGCGGGCGAAGACGTAGGTTCCGGACGCAGCTACGAATATGTGTATCACGATGGACCAAGCTATCGCCCGCGGCGCGGAAAGCCCCAGCAACGGCCAGTGCGGTGGGTAAAAAAGTGCCGTTTGACTATCGGCCAGGAAGGGCACGCCGAGGAAAATATCGGGATTCCAGAGTGGCAGGCGGCCGCTCAGCAGCGCGCGCGAGGCATAATCACGGTAGGGATAGAAGAACGTGAAGATGTCCACCCCGGCCAACGCACGATTGGTCAGAGCCAGTTTCCAGAAAAACGTAAGTACCAATCCGCCCAACAAGGCCAGGGCGAGAACGTCTTTCCGTTTCATGCAGATTCCGGCCCGGTGATGCGGTAGATTGTGAAGGACACGGAGCCATCACGGCGATGCGCCCGGTAGACGACCTGCCACCGCAGTCCGCCGGCGGTCAACTGCGCGGCCAACGGGCCAAAATCGCGCCAGCTTGGAATCACCGTGTAACGTGTCTGGGTGGGAGAGGCCGCGGCTTGCTCCGCCAGACTCTGCGGTGTGCTGTACCAGCGAAAGTCGAAGGGCGCGCCGTAGAGGTAGTACGCGAAATGGCGTCGCAGCCGGTAGTGAAAGATGATGCTGCCGGCCGGTGCTTCCTGGCGGAGGAACGTCGCTACCTGCTCGATGCCCTGATAAGCGCCGTGGTCTCCGCCGATGGGATATCCTCCCTGCGCGGCACGAAGGGCCTGCGGGGTCATGGCGGCCACAACAAAGAGAGCGACGACGATGGGATAGGCTATCGCATTGGGTTGGCTCCTTCCATGGCCCAGCCGCGTCATGCCGGCAGACAAAAGCCAAAAGGTCGTGCGGGCAAACAGCAGCGCAACCAGAGGCACCAGCCCCAACAGGTACCGGTCCCACACGTGAAACGTGAAGAGCCACTGTGTGAGCAGGTAGAGAAGGATGAAGCCGGCGAGAAGCCGGTCGAACCGGTAAGACCGCCTATCTCTGTGGCGGCCTCCCGCGACCAGCAAACTGCCGATTCCGAGGGCCGCCAGCAGGTTCAACCAGCGTGAGGCAGTGAAGTAACCAAGCCAGGTGAGCCATCCCCCCAACCGTTCCCCCCAATCCACCGTTCGAGCCAAAGACAGGCCGCCGTACCCCTCTGCCCCGTGAAATAGAAACCCGGGGCGCTGGTGGCGGGTGGCGTCCCAGGCCAGCCCCAGCGCAATTACGACCCCAAAACCCAGAAGAAACCGCCGTACAGGGGGCCACCAGGGGAACGTCGAATCGCCGGTGGCGCGCTTGCCGGTGCCGGCCGCTCGTCGGTCGTGCTGCGGGCGGGAAGCGAGCAGTACCGCAATGACCAGCGGCAGGAAGAGCGGGGCCGTCGGTTTGGTCATGATGGCCAGGCCGGCAGCGAGGCCCGCTCCCCCGGCGAAACCGCCGGCTGCCGCTTCGAGAGCGCCGAGGATGAACACGACCATCCAGGGATCGGTGAAGACGGTGGGGCCGAAGGAGATCGTAAAGGGGGAGAGCGTGACGAAAATGGCGGCCACCAGCCCCGTGCGCCTGTCATAGAGGCGGCGGCCCAGCCGGGAGGTGAGCACCACGATGAGCAGCGCAGCAATCATGGTGGGCCAGCGGGCTGGTGCTTTCGCCGGAGGGGTCAAAGGA
>CAZFFM010000297.1:0-4210 GCA_964517425.1 uncultured Ardenticatenales bacterium
AACGCCAGTGTCCAGGTCGAAACATTCAACCTGGTTTGGTTGTTCTTTGTGCCTTTGTGTCTTCGTGGTTCATTTGAGAGAGTTGCCGCGCAAAAAAATGACGGACACCCTGGGTGCGCACCCAGGTTGCGGTTTCGGTGGAGTTGGGGTAAAATTATATGGGTCTGCCAAATGGCTGCTGGAATGTGACGATTATGAAAACAGCGCGCAGGGAAGGCGCTTTCGGCTAACACAGAAAGGATAATCAACCAATGAAAGAGGTGGTGATCGTTGACGGTGTACGCACCCCTATTGGTAGTCACGGCGGAGGGCTGAAGGACGTGACGGCCCAAAAGCTGGCCGAGATCGTGATTCGTGAACTGCTGCGACGCACGGAGCTGGACCCCCGGCACATCGATGAGGTCATCTTTGGCTGCGGCGGCCAGATGAGCGATGCCCCGAACCTGGCGCGGGTGGCCGCCTTGATGGCCGGCATCCCTGTGGAGACGCCAGGCTACACGGTACAGCGCAATTGCGCCTCGGGGATGGAGGCTATCACCTCTGCGTGCCAGGCCATCAAGGCGGGCGACGGTGACGTCTTCCTGGTCGGCGGCACAGAGAGCATGTCCGGCTTCCCCTACATGGTGCGCGGTGCGCGCTGGGGCCTCAAGCTGCGCCACAGTACGTTCATAGACACCCTGTGGGAGGGGCTGACCGATCCGGTTTGCGGGCAGATCATGGGGCAGACCGCCGAGAACCTGGCGGAGGAATTCGAGATCACCCGCGAGGAGCAGGACAAGTTTGCGGTGCAATCGCACAAGAAGGCATTCCGTGCCACGCGCATGGGCCTGTTCAAGGAAGAGATCGTGCCGGTGGAGGTGCCCAAACGAGTCGCCGGCCAGGAGGTGCCGCCGGACATCGTTTCGCAGGATGAGTGCATCAATCCGGCCTTGACCCTACAGAAAGCGGCCCTTTATCCGACAATATTCAAGAAGGAAGGTGGCACGGTCACGCCAGCCAACTCCTGCCCGATCAGCGATGGCGCGGCCGCGTTGCTGGTGATGAGCCGCGAGAAGGCAGACGAGCTGGGCATGAAGCCGCGTGCCGTTGTGCGGGGCTATGCCTACGCCGGTGTGCCCCCGCGCATCATGGGTATCGGGCCGGCGCGTTCCACTCCGAAGGCTTTGGCGCGGGCCGGCATGTCCCTGGGCGATATAGACCTGGTCGAGCTGAACGAGGCGTTTGCCGTGCAGGTGCTGACAGTGGGCCGCGAACTGGAGGAGGACGGCTGGGATTGGGACAAGGTCAATCCGAACGGCGGGGCTATTGCTTTGGGCCATCCGGTCGGTTGCACCGGGTCCCGTCTGGTTGTCACGCTCATGCACGAGCTAGAGCGGGCAGACAAGAGCGTGGGGCTGGCCACCCTCTGCGTTGGTGGCGGGCAGGGGGGCAGTCTGATTGTTGAGCGGATGTGAGAAGCGGACAGTAGGGGATGAATGTGGAATGGTGAATCCGGGAAGCGGAGGGTGTAGAGCGTGGAGCGGAGAGCGGGAAGCGGGGAGCGTCGAACGACAGGACACGCACCACGCAATACGTATCACGCAACACGCACTACCTGACACACGCTATGTCCAAAACAGGAGGCTGTAAATGACAAAAGTACAATGGGCCATACTCGGCACGCTGGCCGTGGCAGTGTTATGTGTATTCGGCGCACTAGGGTTTGTGGTCATCCGAGACTTTCGTCGCGACGTGAGCAGTGTGGCCGTGGCCTCGACGCCCACTATTGCAGTCGCGGATTCGACATCAATGGCGCAGAATTCGAGTGGTGCGGTCTCCGTTACCGCTACAGTTGTACCCGCTGCATCACAAGCCGGTACGGAATCTGGTCAGGCTGGAGGGGAAAAGGGCAAAGCAGCGGAAGGCCCGGCTTCCTCCGGTGCAACCGGTGGCGTTAGTGCATTCACCGGCGAACTTCCTGCCGACCCTCTGGCAGCAACCAGTCTCATTCAGAGCCAGGCACAAACAATCCAGTCTGCGCATATCGTGATGGACTTTAGCGTACAAGTGCACGCGACACCTGCTGCCGGAGAGGGTAGCTCCGGTGCGCCCTTTCCCGACGATATAAAGGTTGCGGCTGAGGGCGACTTTGTAGAGCACGGTGCAGACCAGCCACCTGACATGCACCTGACTCTGCGCGTGCAAGCACAAGGGGAGTCGCACACCCTTGAACTCGTACAGGTTGATGGGCGTCAGTGGGCGAACACAGACGGCAAGTGGGAGGAGAACAAAGACTTTCAGCAGAAAGCTACGAGTGGAGGCGACTTCACAACCAATCCGCTGACGATGTTGTTTGCGATGGAAGCGATGGGCAATGTGGATCGCTTGCCTGATGAAAACATAGATGGCGTGCCCGCGTATCACTACCGGTTTTCAGTGGACCCGCAGAAAATCCTATCATCCAAGGAGTTCAGTGACGGGCCTGTGAATAGTAACATGTTTGCCGCGCTTTTCCAGGATTTGACAATGCAGGTGGAAGTTTGGGCGGACCAGGAACATCTGTGGATGCGCCAGGAGAAACTGTTGCTACATGCGAACATGGCCGGGCCGGCAGCAGATGGTCAACCTGCTTCAAGCGTAGAATTGCAGTTAGAGGGCCTCATCAAAATGTCGCACTTCAACGAGCCGGTGACGATCAAGCCACCGGTGTAGAAAGAAAAGAAGTCCTTTTTCTAGAAATCGAAGAATCTTCTCAATATTTCGGGGTGAGCAGAATGTCGTGCCCCCTAACGCCCTAACTTTGGGAGGAATGTGCTCCCCCAGAATTGGGGGCCGGGGGGCGTTCCCCAAGTTATTGAGATGATACAAATCGAACTTCTAAAAAGGACTGGTTGGGAAGACCATGAGTGAGATATACGAGCAACTGGCGCGCTTGCTTGACCAAGGAGAAACAGTCGCAGTCGCTACTATCGTCAAGACCAAAGGCTCCGTGCCCCGGGAAGTGGGTACAAAGATGATCATTCATCCCCTGGGCCGGCACGTCGGCACGGTAGGTGGCGGTTGCGGTGAAGCGGAGGTCATCCGCGCGGGTCTGGAGACGCTCCACACTGGCCAGCCTCAGATTGTACACGTGGACCTGACCGAGGAAATCTCTATGCAGGCTTTGGGCGTGTGCGGCGGAACCATGCGGGTCTTTGTGGAACCCTGGTCACCGGAAAAGGAGGGAGACGGGGGCTAATGCCCCCTCTTCCTGTACCTCCTCAAGAAAGCCGCGCGGTCACGGTCCTTCCTCGATGGTGACTTTGTCCATCACATCCCCCGCGCGAATGGATTGCACGACATCCATCCCCTCGCGCACCTGGCCAAAGACAGTGTATTGCCCGTCCAAATGTGGCGTGGGAGCCAGCGTGATGTAGAATTGGCTGCCGGCACTGTTGGGGTCGCTCGCGCGGGCCATGGCCAAGGTGCCTGTAATGTGCTTCACGTCGCCAAACTCAGCCGGCAAGGTGTAGCCCGGCCCGCCCGTTCCCGTGCCATTCGGATCACCTCCCTGGACAACAAAGCCGGGGACCACGCGATGGAAGGTCAGCCCATCGTAGAAACCCTCTCCCGCCAGGAAAACAAAACTGTTCACAGTTTGTGGGGCGACCTTGGGGAAAAGCTCCAGGACGATGTTCCCTTTGGCCGTTTCGATGGTCGCCGTGTAATGTTTAGCGGCATCAATGCTCATGGGAGGGGGGGCGTCGTACGTCTTTGCCGGCGGACGCGGTGCCTGGGTCGCAGATGTGCTTGCTTGGGGTACGGCTGTCGGTGTTGTCTGACTTACGGCGGCATTGTTCGTTGCTTGTGTCACAGGTGCGCTCCTTACTACACTGATGAACCGGTAGGCCAGAAATGCTGCCAGGATCAGCAGTCCGGCAATCACCGCTTGCGTCGTGCGGTCTTCGGTCCATTTTGTGGATTGTGGTTCAAGGGATTCTTGTCGACTTTGTTGTTGCCGCTCTTTGATTTTCCTGGAACTATGTTCGCGGTCTTTGCGTGATTTCTTTGCCATACGCTCTATCTCTCCTGCACACAGAAATTTCCTTCAGGCTGACCATTGCCGGGGATCTGCTCCCTGGCGCGCAAAAGCAGTGTACAACATCTTGCGCAGAATGTCAAACGAGCTGCGTTGTCGGGGTGTCCGTCAAAGTTTTGCGTCTGCAATCATTCACGCCCTGCCCTTACCACC
>CAZFFM010000298.1:0-4191 GCA_964517425.1 uncultured Ardenticatenales bacterium
TTCACGGATTTTGCCTGCGCGAACCGTTACAATTCGTCAAGAAGTTTTCTCTGCAAAATGAACCATGCCGATTTTCGTCTATTCTTCCTGGTTTTTCCGTGAAAATCGTATCTTCTCAATAATTCGGGGTGAGCAGAATGTCGCGCCCCCCTAACCCCCCAACTTTGGGGGGAATGTGCTCCCCCAGAATTGGGGGCCAGGGGGCGTTCCCCAGGTTATTGAGAAGATACTGAAAATCCGTGGCAAAAACAAAAAACGCCGGTGTCCAGAATAAAAAGAATCCAGTTGTATTTCACGGTGCGTGTTCTGATTTTGGATTGCAGGATTGTGTGTAGCGCGTCAGGCTGTCCAGCTTGCGCAGGGATCTCCCCGATGAGATGGATTCGACGGCGCGGGCAAGCCCTTCGTGCAGATCGTGCGCAGCACCGCCGACCACGAGTGCCGCCGCAGCATTGAGCAGCACAACGTCGCGTCGGGGCCCCCGTTCGCCGGCCAGTACCGCGCGGCTCAGCCTGGCGTTTTCTTCCGGGTCGCCGCCGGCCAGGTCGGCGAGCGTGGCCTTGGGTAATCCCAGGTCGCTTGGATCCAATTCGTAGGTGCGTACCACACCATTTGAAAAACTGCTCACCCGGTTGACGCCGGTGGTCGAAAGTTCATCCAGCCCATCGGCACCGTGTACGACAAACGCGGCCTTGCCGCCCATTTCACGCAACACATTCGCCAGCGGTTCTGTCAGGGAACCGTCGAAAACGCCCATGATCTGCGTGGATGCATTTGCCGGATTGGTGAGGGGCCCCAGGATGTTGAAGATTGAGCGGATGCCCATTTCCCGTCGCGGGCCGATAGCGTATTTCATGGCCGGATGTAGGCTAGGGGCAAAGAGGAAGCCGATGCCCACCTCGTCAATGCAATCGGCAACCTGCTGCGCTGTAATGTCCAGATTCACGCCGAGTGCTTGCAACAAATCTGCGCTGCCACATTTGCTCGATACGGACCGGTTGCCATGTTTGGCCACACCCAGTCCCGCGCCGGCCACTACGAATGCTGTCGTAGTGGAAATATTGAAGGTGTGCGCGCCATCGCCTCCCGTACCGCACGTGTCTATCAAGTCGGTTCGCTTCGGCTCGACCCGCACGGCTGCGTTGCGCATAGCTGTGGCGCAGCCCACAATTTCCTCGATGGTTTCCCCCTTCATGCGCAGCCCGGTCAGGAAAGCGCCGATCTGCGCAGGGGTGGCCTCCCCGGCCATGATTTGCCCCATCACCCCCTCGGCTTCTGCCCGGCTGAGGTCCTGACCTTCGATAACCTTGGCAATTGCTCCCTTCATCATGGTAACACCTCCTTTTGCAACTTGAACTCTGGCTACTGACTGAACATTTTGTGAGGCTGTTTCATTCTGGATTTTGTCGGCACTATTCTGGCCGCCGAATGCGGGCCGGTTGTAACCGGCGCCGGTCATAGACAGAAAGTTGGCCAACAACATCTTACCTTCCGGTGTGAGAATCGATTCGGGATGGAACTGGACACCCACAATTGGATAGGACTTGTGTCGCAAAGCCATCAGTTCCCCCTCGGCGGTGTGCGCCGTTGGTTCCAGCGCGTCCGGCAATGGCTCCTCAACGATCAGGGAATGATACCGCGTGGCAATCATGGGGTTGGGCAGTCCCGCAAAGATTCCCCGGTTCGTGTGGTGTATGGCTGAGGTTTTGCCGTGCATCAGACGGGGGGCCGGCCCCACGTGCCCGCCAAAGACAGCGCCAATACACTGATGCCCCAGACAGACTCCCAGAATCGGCATGCGCGAAGCAAAGTGTCGAATCACGTCGCAGGAGATGCCGCCATCTTCGGGCCGCCCAGGTCCTGGCGAAATCACGATGTGCGAAGGCGCGACTTGCTCAATCTGCCCCAGTGTGATCTGATCATTCCGCCAAACTGAAACGTCGGCGCCAAGTTCGCCCAGGAATTGCACCAGGTTGTAGGTGAACGAATCGTAATTATCGAGTACCAGAATCATCTTGTTCCTCCTAAATTTCGCTTGCCCTCATGTTGCTGTGCTGTGCCATGCGACAAGCCCGGCCGGCTCATAAGCCGATTTCCGCCATGGTGATCGCTTCGGCCATGGCGCGCGCCTTGTTTAATGTTTCCTCGTATTCGCTCGCCGGGTCGGAATCGGCCACGATGCCGGCTCCGACCTGGATGTAAGCAGTGGAATCTCGCATGATGATGGTGCGGATGGTGATACACGTGTCCATGTTGCCGCCGTAACCGAAATAGCCGACCGCACCGGCATACGGTCCGCGCCGCACGCCCTCTAGCTCTTCGATGATCTCCATGGCCCGTACCTTCGGGGCACCGGAGACCGTGCCGGCCGGAAACGTTGCCCGCAGCAGGTCAAAGCAGTCGTGCTCGCCCCGTATCTGACCCTTGACGCTGGAGACGATGTGCATGACATGAGAATAGCGTTCGACGGTCATCACTGCCGGCGTGTGTACGGTGCCATACACGCATACGCGACCCAGGTCGTTGCGGCCCAGGTCAACCAGCATAACGTGTTCGGCGCACTCCTTGGGATCGTGGAGCAGGTCGGCCTCCAGGGCCACGTCTTCGTCGGCAGTTGCGCCTCGCGGCCGCGTACCGGCGATGGGCCGCAGCTCGGCCGCGTCGCCCTCCAGCCGCACCAACATTTCGGGGGACGAGCCGATCAGTTGTTCGCTGCCCGTCTGGATGAAGAACATGTAGGGCGACGGATTCATGCGGCGTAGTGAGCGGTAGATCGAAAATGGTTCCGCAACCGTTTTCCGCTCCAGCCGCTGGGAGAGGACGACCTGGAAAATGTCGCCTGCTGTAATGTGCTCCTTTGCCTGGCGGACCATTTCTTCGAAGTGTTCTTGTGACATATTGGATCGCAGCTCGTCGTAGGAGGGGCCGGCCGCTGCTTGGGCCGGGTGCGCCGGCTCCCGCAGGCGATTCACGATCTGTTGAATGCGGCCAACCGCCTGTTCGTACACACGTTCCACATCCCCTTCCAGATACGCGTTTGCCACCACCATCATACGTTGCTTGACGTGATCGAAGATGACCAGGGTGTCGGCCAGCAGCAAGTGGAAGAGGGGCAGTCCCATGTCATCGGAGGCCGTGTCGGGGAGTCGCTCGAAATGGCGAACCAGGTCATAGCCGAGGTAGCCGACCGCACCGCCAAAGAAGCGGGGCAGATCGGGCAAGGAAACGGGCCGGTATGGGGCCAGATACTGCCTGACAGCCGACAATGGGTCTCCATTTTCGAGGGGCAGTTCCACTTTTTCGCCCTGCCGCACCAGGTATACTTTGTTGCCATCGGCGAGAATGGATTGGGCTGAGTCAACACCGATGAAGGAATACCGGCCCACTTGCACGCCACGTTCGACGCTCTCCAGGAGAAATGATGGGCGATTGTCGCCACAAAGTTTCATGTAAACGGAGACCGGGGTCTCCAAATCGGCAGCTAATTCCCGATAGATGGGAATCACATTGCCCTTGCGCGCCAGTTGCTGTGCTTCACGTAACGAAGGATAGTACATAGGAAAACCTCCCAAAAGAAAACGCCTCTCATCCCATATAGGGACGAGAGGCGTGATTGCTCCCGCGGTGCCACCCTGCTAAGGCCGGCTTGTGCCAAACAGGGGATGCCCCCCCGATGCCAGCCTCACTCTGTGCAGGTACAGAGTCGCGCACTTGCTGCATTGCAACACGGCCCGATACCCTCGGCCTTGATAACGGTGGCGACTCCGGCTGTACTTACTTGGCTTGCCGTTTAGTACAGCAACTCCCAGGCCCATTCACTGCGGTCGTCAGTACCGGCTTTCCACCAGCCGCCGGCTCTCTGGACTTCGTACCGGAGCTACTCCTCCTGTTCATCGTTCTTATAGATGAAACTTCAAAATCAGTATATCACGGAACCGCAGATTTGTCAAGCGTCTCTTGAAACGGTGGGTGTCCGTCATATTCTTGCGTGTGGCCGGCAGCGGATGAATCGCGCTGCCTGGGCAAGGGGTGTCCGTCATCTTTTTGCGCGGCAATTTTCTCAAATGAACCACGAATACACGAAGGCACAAAGAACAACCAGTTTGAATGTTTCGACGTTAGAACATTGGATAGTCCTGGCGAAAGTCATTTTGACCGTATGACACGGCATTTTTAGCCACAGATTGCACG
>CAZFFM010000299.1:0-4170 GCA_964517425.1 uncultured Ardenticatenales bacterium
ATCCGCGAAGGCGGGCGCACGGTAGGGGCCGGCACCATTACCAAGATTATTGAGTGAGCTAAAGGGAGCATACTATGGCAAAGAAAGGCGCTCGCATCGTTATCACCCTGGCGTGTACAGAATGCAAAGAGCGAAACTATACGACATTCAAGAACCGGCGGAACGACCAGGGACGTATGGAACTGCAAAAATATTGTGCCCGTTGCCGCACTCACCAATTGCACCGCGAGACCAAATAAGAATCAGGGTGTAGCAGACGGGAGGAAAGACCAGTGTCAAGAGCAAAATCTTCAGGGCCGCTTAGTGGGATCAGTCGTTATCTTCGGGAGACACGATCCGAGATAGACAAGGTAGTTTGGCCAACGCGTGACGAAGCCACCAACCTTACGATTGTAGTCCTGGCAGTGACCTTTGGTATGGCGATCATGTTGGGGACGTTCGATTTTCTTTTCCAGCAATTGTTTGCTCTCCTTTTTGGATGACAGATCGGATGGCCTTGCCGGACAGTTTTGGTAAATATCGGAAGGGTATCGGATTGGCAGGAGTAATCTGTGGCGACTGAACAGAAGGAACCCGAACAAATCGAAGAAACCTCACTTGTGCCACCCACTCTCGATGGTGACGATAGCCAGGTAACGGTTCAACCAATCGAGGATTTCGCCGAAGAAAACGGCGAGTCTCCCGATTCCGACTCGGAAGTGCGGGAGCCAGCGGATTGGTATGTCGTACACAGCTACTCTGGCTACGAAAACAAGGTCAAGAAGAATCTGGAAAGCCGCATCGAGTCGATGGGGATGCACGACCAGATATTTCAGGTCATTGTCCCTACAGAGGAGCAGGTCGAGTTAAAAGGAGGCCAGCGCCGTACGGCTGAGCGGCGGATTTTTCCGGGCTACATCCTCGTCGAGATGTTCTTGACCGACGATTCGTGGTATGTGGTTCGGAACACACCGGGCGTGACCGGATTTGTGGGGCTTGGCAGCAAGCCTACGGCCTTGCAACCTGAAGAAGTTGACCGCATCCTGAAACGTATGGAAGCGGAGGCTCCGACAATTAAGGTGAACTTTAGGGAAGGGGACAACGTCCAAATCTCGGATGGGCCGTTCAAGGACTTTCACGGAACAGTTGATTTTCTGGACACGGAAAAGGGAAAAGTTCGGGTGTTGGTTTCCTTCTTTGGTCGTGAGACCCCCGTAGAATTAGATTTCTTACAAGTAGAACGAGCATAACAGAGAGGCGATTCATGGCAAAACGTGTAAAAGCTGTAGTCAAACTTCAAATTCCGGCAGGCAAGGCCAACCCTGCTCCACCCGTCGGGCCGGCATTGGGTCAGCACGGCGTCAACATCATGGCATTCTGCAAGGATTACAACTCTCGTACTACAAACCAGACGGGATCCATTGTGCCTGTAGAGATTACGATTTACCAAGACGGATCGTTTTCGTTTATCACAAAAACGCCGCCGGCCGCTGATCTGCTGAAGAAGGCTGCAAAAATAGAAAAGGGGTCCGGCGAAGCGAGTCGTATAGAAGTTGGCGTGGTCACGGTCGGGCAATTGGAGCAAATAGCGCAACTCAAAATGAAGGACTTGAATGCGATCAATTTGGCAGGCGCCGTACAAATGATTGCGGGCACAGCACGCAGCATGGGTATTCGCGTCGTCGAACCGTAGTTCTATACATTATACACCCCGTAGTTTTACGTGGGAGGGCCTGGCAGCCCGTAGGTACCACAAAGGTAGGCGTTCCGCGCTCAACGAAGAAGAGGACTCAAAGAAGTTGAACTTCTAAAGGGGACACTTCTAATGGGCACCGAACGGTTACCCGTAAAGGAGAATATGTCGTGTCAAAACAAGGTCGGAAGTATTTGGAAGCAAGACAACGTGTCGGGAAGACCAGAATCTACGGCCCCGAAGAGGGACTGGCCCTGGTTCAACAACTTGCCTTTGCTAAATTCGATGAAACTGTAGAAGTTCATTTACGCATGGGCGTGGATCCCCGTCACGCGGAACAACAAGTCCGCGGCGTGGTAGTTTTGCCTCATGGCACAGGTCGCACTGTGCGCATTCTCGTCTTTGCCGAAGGGGAAGCAGCCAAAATTGCAGAAGATGCCGGCGCTGATTTTGTCGGCCTGGAAGATTTGGTGGAGCGGATTCAAGGCGGCTGGTTCGGTTTTGATACGGCGATTTCTATTCCACCGGTGATGGGCAAAGTTGGACGATTGGGCCGGGTGCTTGGTCCACGAGGCCTGATGCCTAGCCCAAAATCGGGGACCGTCGCGCGCCAGGAAGACCTGGAACGCGTGATCACGGAGACTCGAAAAGGGCGCATTGAGTTTCGGGTTGATCGGCTGGCGAATATGCACGTGCCGATCGGAAAGATTAGTTTCCCGGCAGAGAAATTGCAGGAGAATCTGAGTACGCTGTTAGAAACAGTGGTTGCGGCCCGACCACCGGCCGTCAAAGGACAGTATATTCGCCGGATTACACTGGCTTCTACGATGGGGCCTGGCGTGCGCTTGGATACTACGCAGTCTTTGCAGTTTTCCTGAGTAACACTATCTTTGCACGTTCACCTGTATGCTATGCAGTGATTGACTCACGGATGAACAGAAACACGGATAGCAAAAAAGAAGAGACAATCCGTATTTACTACTCAGGCCGGCTTCGGCAAGGCAAGCAATGAATTGCCCGCCTATAATTGCGAAACCTGTTGAAACAGGTTGCTGTCGTGCTAGAATAGTGCGTTTTAACGCACTTCGCAGTCTCAGACGGCGAATTCATTCGTCTCCTTGGTGGCTTTTATCCGTGAGTCGTGACAGGTAGGGATATTCCAGGACCTGTTGCCTGAATAGCATGTCTCTTACCAAATGTGCAAAGATAGTGGAGTAAGCTGATCGCCTAATTTCGACTACAATAACATATCGCCCAAGAAAGCAGGTAGGGTTTAACCTGTAATGTTCCTACCGCGGAACGCCTGCCGAGGCACGAGGAATCACAAGGGAGACTCCCGGTGATGGCATGTCCTCTGCGTCGGCTGGCGCGAGGACATTTTATTTTTATCAGAAAGGAGGTGAAACCATTGCCCTTTAGCCGTAAGGAAAAGGAGGAGTTGGTTGCGAGCTATACGGAACGGTTTGAGAAGGGTGAAGCAGCGATCCTAGTAGACTATCGCGGGCTCTCTGTCCCTGCAATCACGGCATTGCGCACGAAGGTACGGTCATCTGGCGGGGAGGTGCATGTCGTAAAGAACACCCTCGTAAAACTGGCTATTGCAAGTCTGGGAGCCGAGCTTCCAGATGCACTTCTGAAAGGGCCAACGGCTGTGACTTTTTGCCACGGTGACATTGCTGGAACAGCCAAGAGTTTGACTCAGTTTGCAAGCAGTAGCGAAGATTTTGTCATCAAAGGCGGCCTGCTGGGTACGAAAGCGATTACAGCCGATGATGTGAAGCGCCTGGCTACTTTGCCTGGCCGCGAAGTATTGCTGTCCAAGGTGGTGGGTGGCATACAGTCGCCCCTCAGTGGGCTTGTGGGTGTACTTGGGGGACCTCTGCGCGCTTTGGCCTATGTGCTTCAGGCCCGCGCAGATCAATTGCAAGAAGCGTAATTTGTGTGGAAACCATTTGACATCAGGAGGATCATAGAATCATGACAAAAGATGAAATCATTGCAGCCATCGAACAGATGTCTGTGCTGGATTTATCCGAGTTGGTACATACGCTGGAGGACCGGTTTGGGGTGACGGCCGCTGCACCGGTGGCTGTGGCTGCAGCCGCGCCGGCTGAGGCAGTCGTCGAAGAAGAGGAAAAGACCGAATTCGATGTCGTGCTGAAAGAAATCGGCCCGAACAAGATTCAAGTCATCAAGGTTGTGCGTGAACTTACCGGTCTTGGTCTGCGCGAATCGAAGGCTGCGGTGGATGGGTCGCCGAGCGCAATCCGCGAAGGTGTGGCAAAGGAAGAGGCCGAAGCAGCCAAAGCAAAGATGGAAGAGGTGGGCGCTGTCGTAGAAATCCGCTAGCCGCTGCTCACGCCGGCCCGCAGGCTCCGCTGTGAGCAGGTGGGCTGACACAACAGCCCCGTCACGGAGAAAATAGCGTTACTACTCAGGCTAGCTTGCCGTGACGGGCTAAAGCCGTCACTGGCCGTGCAAGAAAGTCGCTGAAGCGA
>CAZFFM010000300.1:0-4112 GCA_964517425.1 uncultured Ardenticatenales bacterium
AATGCTGTGTTATTTTGTGCCTTCGTGTCTTCGTGGTTCATTTGAGAGAGTTGCCTCGCAAAACTTTGACGCACACCCACTTGAGGGTGCCCATAAGTTTGGGCCTTGAGAAAGTACCCAGGAAACCAAGAGTACGGAGGACGGATATCCGGCTGGCACAGGGCACTAGCTGCTGGCGCTGCTGTAATGCCGCACTGCAAAGCGCCAGAAGAAATAACTGGCCACAAACATGACGGCGGCCATGACAAACGACAATGCCGCGTACCCCAAAGACAGCCGTCCCAAAGCCGCAGCGGCCGGTACCGTGGTAATGAAGCCCACCGGAACGACAAACAATAGCACACCCTGCACCCAGCCGGGATAAATCGTAACCGGAAAGCGCCCAGCATCGAAAACAGCGGAAAACAAGTGCGTGATATTGTCTATGCGTACAAACCAAAAAGCCGTGGTCACCATGAGCAACCACAAGCTATACAGCAAAACGGTGGCCGAGCAGAGCAATAGCAGGAACAAGAGTGCCTGCCACACAGAAACCTGCACCTGCAGGCGGAAAAGCGCATAGCCACAAATGCCCACGCCTACCGCCACGTCCACCAAATGCCACACCCGCACATAGCGCATACTGGCCAGGAATTGGCTGCTGACCGGTTTGGTGAGCAAGAAATCCATCGTCCCCAGGCGAATCTGCTCCACAATCTGGGTCACGTTCGGGCGCAGGACACCCTCCATCACGCCGGTGAACAACTGGAACAGGCCAATGACCAGGAGGACTTCGTAATAGCTCCAATCGCCAATGTGGTCGCGATGGAGAAACAGTATCTTGATCCCCAGAATGGCAAACGATGCCCAAAAAACGCTCATCACGCTGTTGATTAGGAAATTCGCGCGATATTCCAGATCTACCAACAGGCAATTCTTGTAGAAAATCTGAATCAGTTTGAGATAGCGCACGATCTAGGCCCCCACCGCACTGTAGTTGCGAACGCCCCAATGCCACAGCAGGCGAAACAGAAGAAACCCCGCCAGAAGCCACCCAACCTGCATGAGCACGCTCTGCCAAAGGGCCACCCCGGTTACCTTGCCAAGTACGATCTCTACCGGCAGGGAAAGCATATACCGAAAGGGCAAGTAAAAGCCGATGTGCATGACAGCCGCCGGGAGCAAGTCCAGGGGAGCAATGATGCCCCCCAGCATCACCCACGCAGCGTAATACAAGTCCGAGAGCGATTCGCTTTGAGTCGTCCAAAAACTGAGCAGGCCGATGCAAGCAAATGTGAGAAAGCGGATGCCAAAAGCAGCAAAGGTCGTGACCACGGCCAGCGCAACCGAGAAACCGTCCGGTTGGAAGCGCGCATCGGGATAGAGCCAAAACACGGCAAATACAAGTGGCACCAGCAGGCCAATGCGAAACACCCGATCGGCCAAATGGATCGCAACATGTTCATGAATTGGATGAAGGGGGCGCAGCAGCTTGGGAGAGAGTTCCCCCAACCGAATCTGGCGTTCCAGCTCGTATGATACCCAGGCCGTGGTAAACTGCCGCACGATCACAACGATCACGTAGTAGCGCACGAAATCGGCCGGCGCGTAATTCCCAACCGGACCTTCCTCGGCCAGCGATAGCCAGACGGCCAGCATGATCAGCGGGAGGGTGTTGCTCAACATCCAAACGAGGGTGCCGACGCGGTATTCCATGGTCAGGCTCCAACTGGCCTTGAGCAGAGCGATGTATTTGCGAATCACGACGCAACGCCCCCGGCCAAGAAGATCTCGCTGATAATGTCTTCGATGGGAGGTTCTTCCACCGTCACGTCATCCACCGCTATTTCTTGTAACAGCCGCGCGATGACCTCCGAGGAATGTCCGCGAGGCACACGCATTTGTGCCCGAAAGGTGTTGACCTCCTGCACGTCGCCATACGGCAGAAGCTGGTCGCGAGTCAGGGGGGCGCGCGCGACAATGCTGACGATTTTGTAGGGGGCCAGTTGCTGCGCAAGCGTTTCCAGGTTGCCGTCATAGAGCAAGCGTCCGTGATCGATAATAATCACGCGTTTGCACAGCGCCGTGACATCGGCCATGTAATGGCTGGTGAGCACAATCGTGGCCCCATGCCGGCGATTGTACTCGGCAATGAATTGGCGCATTTTTGTCTGCATGGTGACATCCAGGCCAATCGTCGGTTCATCCAGGAACAGTACCTGGGGCTGGTGGAGCAGCGCCGCGGCCAATTCACACTTCATGCGCTCACCCAAACTCAGCTTGCGTACCTGTTTCTTGAGCAACGGTTCCAGGTCCAGCAAGTCGTTCAGTTCCGCCAACGTTTGCCGGTAGGCAGCCGTGGAAATCTCGTAGATCGCCTGGTTCACCAGGAAGGTCTCGATGGCCGGCAAGTCCCACAGCAATTGCTGTTTCTGCCCCATCACCAACGTGATCTGCCGCAGGAAGTCTGTCCTCCGTTTGTGTGGCAAGTAGCCCAAGACCCGCGCCTCTCCGGCCGTCGGAAAGAGGAGGCCAGAAAGGACTTTCAAAGTGGTCGTCTTTCCAGCGCCATTGGGCCCCAGGAAGCCCACTACCTCTCCACGCTCTATCGTGAAGGAGACGTCGTCCACCGCCTTGACATCCTTGTAACGACGGGCGACGAAGCTGCGAATCGATCCGGCCAGGCCGGGCTCTTTTTGATGTACCCGATAATATTTGCAAAGGTTTTGTATGTCTATATCTGCCATCGGCATAATCCTTTGGGCGCACAACGTGCTGCTTCGGCGTTGCGCTGCGTCCCGCCATCCCCCGGCCCTACCAAGCGGCCGCGGGCTGCCGGCCGTCGAACACTGCCACCGCACCGGCTCGACGCATGGCCTGGGCAACGGCTGCGGCCTGAGCGGGTGCAGCCAGGGCAATGACGTTGCCGCCGCGTCCCCCCCCGGAGAGCTTTGCGCCCCAGGCCCCCGCATGGCCGGCCACCTCCACCAACCGGTCTAGCAAAGCCGAGGAAACGTCCAGCGCGCACAAGAGTTGGTGGTTGCGATTCATCAGCCGCCCCACGTCGGCCAGGCGGTGTTCCTCGATGGCGGTTCGCGCGCGGCGCGCCACTTCTGCAATCTCGTCAAACAAGGCCTCATACCGCGCACAGTCGTCGTGCCAGCCCTTTCGTACGTCGTCGACGGTCACCTTGGTTGGGCTGGGGACGCCCGAATCGGCGATGACCAGCGGCAGGTGGCCGCCGGCGGCAAAACGCTCCGGCGCGCGACCGCGCACGAAATAGATCGGCTGCTCGTAAGCAATCACGGTATTGTCTATGCCGCTCGGCGTGCCGTGGTGCAATTTTTCGGTTTCGTAGACCAAAGCGGAGACCTCCGCGGGCGACAGGGAGTGCCCCAGGTGAGCGGCCAGGGCGCGCACCAGCGCCGTCGCCACCGCCGCACCGCTCCCCAGGCCGCTGGCCACCGGAATCGTCGAAGAAAGCGTCACGGTGATGTCCGGTGCAGAGTGGCACCCCAGGCGGGCCAGGACGTTGCGAATCGTCGCCGCGTGTGGATCGTCCGCCGGGGCTTCGTGCACAGCGCAACGCTGCCCCAGGTCGGGAGCGTCTACGACCACGCCCTGTCCTGGCGACGCATCCATGACCCGCGCCGTTGCCTGCACGTGAAACAGGGGCGCGGCAATGGCCGGGCGGCCATAGACCACGGCGTGTTCACCAAACAGGATCACTTTTCCCGGAGCATACGATTTCGTCATGGGTCAAGTATACCACAGGCACCGACCGGCTGCAAGCGATTCGTGTGCATACGTGCCCACTGCCCGACTGAGTAGGGGCGAGGCATTCCCGCAAACCCCATGAGGGGGGAAACCCCTTAGCGTGCCCAATAGAGTAAGGAAGAACGCCGCCAAGAGGAATGCCTCGCCCCCCTACAAGGGGGTGGCCCACACTTTTGCGATACACCCCGAAAAAATGGGTGTGCGTCATATTATTGCACGGCAATTCCCTCAAATGAACCACGAAGACACGAAGGCACAAAGAACAACCAGGTTGAATGTTTCGACCTGGACACTGGCGTGGTTTGTTTTTGCCACGGATGGTCACGGATTTTCACGGAAACATCAGAAAGCATAGA
>CAZFFM010000301.1:0-4109 GCA_964517425.1 uncultured Ardenticatenales bacterium
GTGACCAGGGGACAGCCCGGCCGAAAATGTCGCTGCGCAGCAGGCTGGCGGCGCTCCAGCGTTTTAGGTGTGTGGCGCGCATGGCCTTGCAGAGCCGGATGGCGTAGCCGCGCCGTCGAAGGCGGTAGCCCAGCTCGATGTCTTCGATGGCCGGTCGGGGGTAGCGTTTCTCGTCGAATCCGCCTACTTCGACAAAGATGTCGCGGCGCACCATGCCGCACCCTGCCCAAAATGTGAAAGCATTTTCTTCGGCGGTCTGGTGAACGTAGTGGTGCAGGAGGTTCTTGTATTGAGATAGGAAGTTGCTCTCGGCCGGCCGGTCATCGTAGGATCCGAAACATGCCGCGAGCGTCGGGTCTCGGGCGAAGGCTGCCAACGCCTGCGACAGCGCATCGGCATGGATGGCCACGTCGGCATCTATGAAGAAGAGCAGGTCGCCGGAGGCGTGTGCAGCGCCTAAATTCCGTGCAGACGCCGGACCCGCACGCGCGGTTGTGCTTATGACGGCTGCGCCTGTGTTCTGCGCGATGGCCGCCGAGTCGTCGCTAGAGTGGTCGTCAACGACGATGATTTCTTTCGGCCGAGTGTGGCTGGCTTGAATGGCGGCCAGACAGCGGGGCAGCGTGCGATTCGCGTTGTGTGCCGGTACGATCACGGAGACGGTCGGCGGGGTGTGCAATCAGGCAGCCCCCCGGCGTGCGACTAATGCCGTTCTTCCCATTCGGCTATCGTCTCCTGGAGGATCTCGCGGATCTGCGAATCGGGTATGTCCGCGATTCCGTCGTACAGCTCTTGTCCGACGAGGATTTGCAGGTGGCCCCCGACGCCGGTGATGAGGCGGATGGTTTCTTGCGGCGGGTCGGGGTGGTTTGCCAGGCGATTGTGCAGAATCCCCTCCATCTCGGCGATGAACGCGCCGGACGCCTCGGCAATCTCGCTGTCCAAGGAGGGGCGCGCCGGCAGGCGTTCGTCCCGCAGGAAGATGGCATCTAGGAGGCGTCGCCAAAACGGTTCGGTAAATTCTTCGGCGAGGGCGGGCGTGGCCACCTGCCCACTGCGGCCCAGGTGCACCGCTGGAGGTGACGGCGGCTCGCCCGTGGCGGCGGTTTGTACGCTTTCATCGGGAGGGGCCGGCGGGGCGGGCGGTGGCGCAAGCCAGTCATGCAGCAGGGCCTGGATTTCGCGCAACCGTTCACGCGCTGTCTCGTCGAGCGTTTCGGGGGCGCTATGTCCGGATGGCCCGATGTCAATGCGAATCGGACCGCGCGCTTCTTCCTGCACGATTCTGATTTCTGTTTCTTTTGGTTCTTTCATTTGTTGCTCTGTCAATCTGAGGAAGGGGTTGTTCTCACGGTGTACCGTAGGACAGGTTGAGCGCCTGGGTCATGTAGATCCAATACGCTTTCCCGGGTTGCAGTGTTTGCAGTGTGTTCATGTACGCCGGCATCTGCCGGTAGTAGGTTTACGCGCCCCGATCGTAGCCGATGACGGCGGTGTATTGTGAGTTAAGGGAGGCCAGGGCCGTGGATATGGGTGCGGCGGTGGCTGGAAGGTAGGGCACCAGGTTCCATCCGTCGCACAACGAAAGCTGTGTTGACGTAAGGACCGCTGTGCCGGTGATGGGCAAGGTAACCGGCACAGCCGTCTTAATCCAATAGCCGTGCAAGCCATCTACAGAGGTCAAGGTGTTTTGGCTGCCGCCCGGATAGTACGTCGTGCCCAGTTGCGCGCAATCGTACGATGTGGCCGCTGTGAGCTGAGCCGAAATGGGTGCGAAGACCGCAGAAGCGTCTGCCGGCACGGGAGACACCGGAAGGGAAATCAGGTTCCAACCGCTGTCCAGGCTGAGCGTGCCGGTGACTGTGGCGGCCGTGGCGGCTTGGTAGGTGTAGGCCGTCTGCGCGCTGCTGGATGGGTGCAGCGCCACGAGCAGGCCGCGCTGCACCGTGTTCCCCAGGTCGGCCAGGGTTGCAGAGCCATCTTGCGTGCCGTCCAGCGTCAGGGAGCTGACGGCGTTCGTGCCGGCGCTGAAATCTGCCGAAGTGCTGGCGACGAGGTACGCGCCAAACTGCCCGGCGTCATCCCCGTTGAATGTGACCTGCAAATCGCCGGCCGTCCCGCTGAAGAGGATGTAGTCCGAGGCCCAGGCTTGCACGGTTGCGGCAACGGGAGACACCGGATAGCTCGAATGTTGGCCGGCTGTCGAAGGGCGGAAGAAGTCGGCCATGAGGTTCAAGTTGCTGTAGCCGTAATCGTACGGTGCGGAGCCAATCGTCGTATCGTCCAGGTAGTTGGCCACGGTCCAGCGGGGAAATATGTCGGTGAAACGGTCGCTGTATCCCAGAGAGGCCAGCACATTGTCTATGCCCGTACCGCCGTTGTCCAGCTCGCTTACCAATTGATGGATGGTCGAATCGCCGCCATATTTTTCCCAAAGGTAGAGGCTCCACAGATAAGCTGCCCCGTAGTCGGCCAGCGTGCCACCCCACGTGGTCAGGCTGGTGTCCGAAGTGTGCAGGAACTGTGAAACGTGGCTGTATGGGTGTCCGTAGCCGGCCCTGAATATGGCCAGGTCCGAAAGTCCTTCGTTGACCCAGGTCTCTTCGTTCGAGTCGTGATTCCAGTGGATCATGTGCTGGAATTCATGGGCCAACGTACCGTAGAAGCTGTTGCTGCCGGGAGTTGCGGGGGAGGTGTCCATGTAGAACATCTCGCGTTCGTTGCTGGAGGATATCCAGACGCGAGAGTATTCGTCCGCAGCAGTGAAATACCCGGCCACATAAACGTTCCCATTGCCATAGTAGTAGGGGTCGCGAATGTTGAGCAACAGGATGGTAATGTGCGTGTCGCCGTCTATGCCGGGGTTGGGTTCGCTGCCGAAGATTGTGGTATCGCTGCCATAAATATTGTTGTCGAACTCGGCCACAATGTTGTCGAGAACTGTGCTGCTGACCGTCTGGCCATTTTCCACGTAGACATAACAGTGTGTGCCGATTCGCTGCAGGGTGGCGGTGAGTTGGTAATAACTGCCGGGTGGATTAAAATCGTAGGCCCAAAAAGATGTCTGCTGACCCAACACGTCCTCGATGACTCGACCGAACGGGTCCATCTTGCCTCGCGCTTGCAGTTCGCTGCGCGTGGGGGGACGCCAGGGGTGTGTTGCGGCCAGTTTCAGGGTCTGCTCGTGGAATGTGGGGCTGCCGTCAATCGGCAGCGGGTCCCCGGCGGGATTGGGTTGCGGGCGCGGAGGTGTTGGGACCGGCCTGCCGGCTTGCAAATGGGCTTGGCTGCTTGCAATCAAGATCAGGGTCAGGCCGATGGCAAGCCCCCAACGGATAAACTGTTTCATCTTTGTTTGCCTTTGTCTGAACACACATTGGGCCTTCTCCAATTATACGTGGCCTGTCCCTCGTTGTCAATAGTTCTTGAGTCACGTCGGGCGAAGGCATTATTCTGTTGGAGAACGGGACCGGCACCCGGCCAGGCGGTGGCGGCGCCGCATAAAATGACGGTGCCTGGGTTGTTCCGCCACCCAGGCAGCGTGATTCATCCGCTGCCAGTCGGACTTTGCCGGACGCCCGTCGGGCGAGGGCGTTTTTGCATTATGCGGGTAAGGCTGTTATACTTTTCTCCAGGAGGTGGATAGTAAATATACTGGTTTCTGGCGAGAATCATTTTGACCGTATGACACGGCATATTCAGCCACAGATTGCACGGATTTCCACGGATTTTCATCTATTCTTTCTGATTTCTCCGTGAAAATCCGTGACCATCCGTGGCAAAAACAAGAAACGCCAGTGCCCAGGGAGGGAGATGAGATAAGCCTGACGAGTAGGCTTTCTCGCTTGCCCCACTTTGTATGCTTCGTGTCTTTGTGTCTTGGTGGTAAGGGCAGGGCGTGAATGATTGCAGACGCAAAACTTTGACGGACACCCTGAATGAATTGCGATCCCTTGACAAGGGGTCGCCCCGTGGTGTATAATTGTCTCAGAGAGGAAACTGAGAACGAGCGATTGCGCACATTCTGTTATGAAAATAGTAGCCAGTCGTCAGGTGTCAGTCGCCAGACGGCCCCGCATGAATGACGGGGCCTGGGACGCCAACCCAGG
>CAZFFM010000302.1:0-4102 GCA_964517425.1 uncultured Ardenticatenales bacterium
CGTTTGCTTCTTGGTCGGCTATGGGATTGCTCGTCAGCGGATTGCGGCTCACTTTCTGGGGGGTCTGATTCAGTCGATCGCAAGCGTCGCATAAATCATCCAGCATCTTTCCGCTGAGGTGTAGCAATTGCTCTGGCAACAGTGAGGCAAGATATTGTTGATTGATTTGTCTTCAGGTCGTGATTCGTTGAGTGCGTACCTACATTTTACAATAATTTTGCTTATCGAGCAAATCATCTATGCGGGCGGGAGGGGGGAAGAAAAACGGTTACGTCGCCCGGAATGCCTGCCAGTCCTCCGGCGTATCGAGGTCCAGCGCCAGGGCGGAGGAACGGCAAACGTGAATGGCCACGCCACGTTGCGCGGCAAGCCGGCGGTGTGTGGCAAAACTCTCCGGCCCAAAAGCCAGGGGGATGGCATCCGGAGGGCGCAGCAACAGGGCATTGGTGCCGGTCCCGCGACGGCATGGCGCGATGACCACTCCCGGATTGTCCGTGGCGAGCGCGACGAGCGCGTACAGATCACCTGTGGTCAGCAGCGGCAAGTCAGCAGGGAGAATCAGTAAGCCGCCGGCCCCCAACCGCATTGCCTCCATGCCCGCCTGGGTCAATGCGCCGTTCAAGTCGGCCATCTGTTCGCGGACTGCGACCCATCCGCGCGCTTCGGCAGCGGAAAGCAGGCGCGCGTCGCGGCTGACAACCAATTGCCAGGTGGCCTGGCCCCACTGCTCCACCGTCGTCAGCGTGTGATTGCAAAGCCGGCGGGCCAACCCGGCACGCGCGGCGGGGGAGAGCACCGTAGACAGGCGGCTCTTCGCCTCCTCTGCCGGCTTGACCGGCACGACAATCGCCAGTTTCATCCCCCGCTGGCCGGCTCCCGACAGACAGCGAGCACGCTCCCGGCCAGCCGCACCTTCGCGGCCAGGTCGGGCATGAAGATGTCATCCACCACAGCGCGAATGCCAAGACGCTCGATGGCCGCGCTATCCGCCCCATCCTGACAATCAATGAAGAAGACATCCAGAATGTCGGCGTAGCGGGCGGCGACGGTGCGGGCGGCGGGTGACTGGCCCAACTCGCGCATCATCTTGGCTGCCGGCCCCTTGACAGCCTCCCCGCCGATAATGCCGCTGACACCCACCTTGACCGCAGACGATTCGCCGATCAGCGGGCGCAAACCCGGCAGCGACAAAATGGGATCGAGGCTGACATAGGGATTGGACGGGCAAAGGACAATTGCCTCGGCTTCGGCCAGTGCCGCCAGGACAGAGGCCGTTGGCCGGGCATCCGCCAGACCCGCGAAAATGATTTTGCGGACGGCCGGCTGCCAACGCCGGTGGACGAAATATTCCTGAAAGTCCAGGGTTCCCTCGTTCGTTTCTACGCGGGTGGCGACCCGATCGTCGCTCATGGGCAGCAACGCAGGGCCAACGCCCAGAGAGCGGCACAGGCGGCCGGTCACCGCGGTCAGGGTGTCGCCCCGGCGAAGCATTTCGGTGCGCAGAATGTGCGTCGCCAAGTCGCGGTCACCCAGGCGGAACCACGGCTCCTCGTCGTACCGTGCCATCATGTCCAACGCCTGGAAGGTATCTCCGCCCAATCCCCATCCCGTTTCGGGATTGACGATTCCGGCCAGGGTGTACATCACCGTGTCCAGGTCGGGCGAAATGTGCAGGCCATGATGGACGAAATCATCCCCCGTATTGACGATCACTGTGAGCGCGTGAGCCGGAAGCTGTTGGGCCAGGCCCAGCACCAGCTTCGCTCCCCCCACGCCGCCAGCCAGAGCGACAACTTGTTTCATGCCCCCTCCTCCAGGAACCAGAACGAGCGTGTTTCGAGGGGAAATCGCTCTCTTCGTGGCGGCACGTCCGCAGGATATCCGACGGTGACCAGAGCCTGGGCCTGGAAATCGTCCGGCAGCCGCAAGGCCTCCCGGACAACGTCGGGGCAGAAGAGGGGCCAGCAAATCCAACACGCACCCAGCCCAAAGGCCGTTGCCGCCAGGAGCAGGTTCTCGATCGCAGCGGCCACGCTTTGTATGGCCATCGTCTCTTCAATTTTCGACTGTTCGTTTTGGATTTTGGATGGAGGTGGCGGGTTGGAAATCTGCTGCCCACCGGCGACCGGCAATCCAGTGTCGGACGTGCTATATCCGGCGATGATCAGTGCCGGCGAAGTGACCAGGCGGCTGTAAGAGCGGCCGGCGCGGGCCTCGATTTCATGCGGGGGCAGGCCCTCGCGGCGCATGTCCTGGCGGAACGACTCTCCCATCGCCTGGGCGAGGCGCTCTTTGACCGCGCGCTTTGTGATTACGGCGAAGCGCCAATGCTGGCGATTGTGCGCGGAAGGGGCGGCACAGGCGGCGGCGATCAGTTCTTCCAGGGTGTTGCGGTCTACCGGCCTGGGCGCGTAGTGCCGTATAGACCGGCGGCGGTAGAGCAAGTTGGCCAGTCCTGAGGGGGGGACCGGTTCCCGAAAGAGATCTGCTTCGCGCGGACGGAGCAGGTCACGGACGGTGCCGGTCGCAGGCTCGAACGCAGCGCCCCGGATGAGCACCACCGGCTGTCCCTCCGTGCCCTGCCCCATCAGCGTCGACGCCGCGGCGGCAAGCTCATCGGCCGTGCCGACCGTGGTAATGCGCAGGGGCTGGCCGAAGAGGTCAGGCGTACCGCGCCGGTCGGAGAGGGCGGCCATGCCGGCCACGCCGATGGCCACGCCACAAGTGCCCAGACGGAACGGGCGGCCGTGACTGTCGTTGATGATCACGGCCACATCTTTGCCGGTGGCAGCGCGAAGCTGTGCCCGCAGCCGGGCCGCCGAGGCGTCCGGGTCGGCGGGCAGAAGGGCAACTTGCGGACTGTCATCATGCGCGGGGACGTTGCTGTGGTCCACGCCGGCGTTGGCACAGACGAAGCCATTGCGCTGCTCGACGATCAGCACACCGCGACGGTGGCGTACCACCTCGCGACTGTCGCGCAAGATGACCTCGACGAGTTTGGGGTCCTTGCCGGTCTCTGCCGCCAGCGAGAATGACCGGTTCGAAGGTTGCACCGAATCGAGGGGGACAAGGCGGCCTTCGGCTTTCGATACGATCTTTTGGGCAACCACCAACACATCGACGTTGTGCAGGCTCAAGCCGGCATCTGTCAGGCGCTGCAGGATGATCGCGGCCAGGTCGTCGCCGGGGTGGATGAGGGGTATGCCGGGGACCGCGGTGAGTGTGAGTTGCGTTGCGGTCATGGCAAGCCCGTGACGCGTATGCCCGCTCCTCGCGTACGGTGGCGGATGTTCAGACCGATGAGAATGGGTGTCAGCCCCTCTACGGCGATGGCGTTGACCAGGGGGCCGGCATCCAAGGGGCGTAGGCCGAGGTTCCGCACCAAGTTTGTGGCCGTGTGTTTTGCGTCGCGGTCGTCGCCGCAAACGAAGATGTCGCAGTCTATCGGCTGATCCCAGGCTTGCAGTGCATGAGCGCCCACGTTCTGAAAAGCGGTGACGACCGCGACGTCCGGCCCCAAAAGGTGTTGTGCTTCCGCGGCCGCCGAACCGTCTGCAGGCACACGGAGGCGTTTCGGGTCGGCAGGGTCCAGGGGGACGACCGCGGTGAGCACTACCTTGCCCTGTGCGCCTTCGCGGATGTCGGACAGGATGTTTTGCTGGGCCGCATAAGGAACAACGAGGGCGATGATGTCAGCTGCCGCAGCGGCCTCGCCGTTCGACAGGCCACGGATGGGGTGTGGGTTGTGGCCGTCCAATAGCTCGTTCAGTTCGGTGGCCTTGCGTTTGGCCTTTTCGCGTTTGCGGGAGCCGATGAGCACGGGGTATCCGGCCGCAGCCCAGCGCAAGGCCAGGCCCCTCCCTTCTTGGCCGGTCCCTCCGATGACGGCAATCGCGGATGATGTGGTTGTTGCCACTGGAATGCTCCTTCTCGTCTGGTGACGCGCGCGCGTGCAAGTGGTGTCGCGGGGCGAGTGTTCCCCATGCACTATGCGTGAGTATAGCATACAGCGTGGACGCTGTCAAAGTTTTAGACCGTGTCGGGTGCCCGTCATTTTCTTGCGCGGCAATTCTCTCAAATGAACCACGAAGACACGAAGGCA
>CAZFFM010000303.1:0-4086 GCA_964517425.1 uncultured Ardenticatenales bacterium
CGTTCCACACCATTGCCCTTGTCAGCGCTCTGCCCAAGGGCAGGGCCAGCCGTTGCGCGCCCCCGGCGCCGGGGATCACGCCCAGCGTCACCTCGGGCTGGCCAAAGATGGCTGTCTCGGAAGCGACGATCATGTCGCACGCCAGGGCAATCTCGCATCCACCGCCGAGGGCATACCCGCTGACGGCGGCGACAATCGGCTTGCGGATCGCGCGGAGTTGATCCCAAATCCCGATTCTGTCGGCTTTCAGGAAATCTGTCGCGCTGCCACTGACCATTTCGCTGATGTCGGCGCCGGCCGCGAACGCGCGGGCGCTGCCGGTGAGCACAATTGCACCGATGTCGGGCTCGGCATCAAACGCTTGCGCTGCGTCGATCAACTCGCGGGCCATGGCTTCGTTCAATGCGTTCATGGCCTTGGGCCGGTTGAATTGAATAACCCCAACATTGCCTGTACGGCGGGTCAGAATGTTCTCGTATTCCATGGAAACCTCCCTCGACATTAAGCCATTACTTTGCCGCCGTCCACGTGGATGGCTTGGCCAGTCACGTACCCGGCGTTGCCAGAACAGAGAAAGAGAACCATACTAGCGACATCCTCCGGCCGGCCGAGGCGGCCTACCGGTATGTCGTCTAACCACTTGCGCATGATTTTGGGATCGGAACGCGCTTCAGCCGTCATGGGTGTTTCGATCACGCCGGGGCAGACGGCATTCACGCGGATGCCGTGTGCGGCGAACTCGCGCGCACACTCGCGGGTAAGGCCGACGATGCCCGCCTTGCTCGCGCAGTAGGCCGCGCGGTCTGCCAAGGGAATGCGGTGGCCGGCTATGGAGGCAATGTTGATGATGGCCCCCCGGCCCTGCTCGTACATCACCCGCCCGACGGCGCGTGAACAGAGGAACGTGCCGGTCAGGTTCACGGCCAATGTTCGTTCCCACGCATAAAGGCTTGTCTCCAGGAGAGGGGACTTCGGTTCGATGCCGGCGTTGTTCACCAAAATGTCAATCTGGCCGAGCTCTTCGACGGCCATTTGGACCATGGCACCGACAGCCGTTTCATTTGCGACATCGAACGGCAGGGCAAGCGCCTGCCCTCCGCTAGCGACGATCTCTTCGGCCACGCGCCGCGCCGCGCTGCCGTTGATGTCGTTGACGATCACCGCCGCGCCCGCGCCCGCGAAAGCCGTCGCGATGGCTTCGCCTATGCCTCGGCCGGCACCGGTGACGAGGGCCACTTGACCGCTGAAATCTTCACTCATGGGGTTGATCTCTTTTCACCTCGGTGATGGAGACGACTTCCCCCTGAGTCACCTCCAGCAATGTGCGGGGGGTCAATCGCAACATGGCCCGTACGGTTCCACCGCCGCCGTAGATCTCGCTCTGCTCGATTACGCCCGGATCGATGAGCGTGGGCAAGGGTTCTTTGTGTCCGAATGGCGGCATGGCCCCCACGCCGAAGCCGGCGATTGCTTCCACCTCGTCGGGTCGGGCCATGCGCACTTTTCGCTTGCCGACGCCCAGGTGTTGGGCAATTTTCTTGGCGCTCACCCGCGCTGTCCCGTTGGCGATGACCAAAATGGGATTGCCGGAGACGAGGAAAAGGAGTGATTTGATAATCTGATCAGGGATGACGCCCAGTGCCAGCGCAGCAGTAGCCACCGTTGCTGTTTCGGTCGAGAGTCTTACAATTTCGGCTGCGATTTGTCGCTCTTCGGTGTAGCGTTGTAGTGTCTGATCGTCATACATGACGTACGGGTCTCCCTCTTCAGTTTCAGTATACACTACAAGGCCTGTCGTGTCAAGATAGTGTGAACGCCCGGGTGGCCGTCATTTTTTTTGCGTCTGGCCGGCAACGGATGAATCGCACTGCCTGGGTAAGGGGTGTCCGTCATTTTTTTGCGCGGCAATTCTCTCAAGTGAACCACGAAGACACGAAGGCACAAAGAACAACCAGGTTGAATGTTTCGACGTTGGAACATTGGATAGGCCTGACGAGTAGGCTTTCTCGCTTGCCTCACTTTGTATGCTTCGTGTCTTTGTGTCTTGGTGGTAAGGGCAGGACATGAATGATTGCAGACGCGAAACTTTGACGGACACCCACGCCAACGGGGGGATTGACAAAACATTCTTTCTCGACTATAATGAGCTATCGTGGAGAGGCGGGATTCGGAGAGAGTGCCGAGGAAACGCAGCGTGCCTTTGGGCACCCCCTATGCACAACGAACAACGATTGGTTCGCGATTCAACGGGGGCACTGGTATGCTCACTTAATCATTAGATAAAGGAGGAGAGGGCAATGAAGGAAAAGATTTTCTTAACCCGTTTTGCTTTGTTTGTTGTTCTAGTTCTTGCTCTAACCATGGTCATAGCAGCCTGCGCTCCCGCACCGAAAGCAGCCCCGCAAGCACCAACAATTAAAGTCTACACGAGTTGGCCCCTACAGGGTGCCATGCTCCCCGAAGGGCAAAGCATGAAGCGTGCCGCCGACCTGGCCCTGGAACACTATCTTGCGGCACACGACGGCAAGGGGCCGGCCGGTTACGACGTAAAACTCGTCAATCTCGATGATGCCTCCCCCACGACAGGCAGCTGGGATGGAACAATTGAAGCAGAGAACGCACAGAGATGTGTCAACGACCCGGATTGCGGTGTATACTTTGCGACCTACAACTCCGGTGCTGCAAAAGTCTCCATCCCCATTACCAACAAAGCCGGCGTGGCCCAGATTACCCCAGCAAACACCTACCCTGGCTTGACTCATGTCTGGGACAAAGGCGAGCCGGACATCTACCGTCCTTCGGGCGAAGTCAACTATTTCCGTACCAACGCTGCGGATGATGTGCAGGGCTGGTCGGGCGCGGCTTGGGCCCAATGTCTTGGCTTCAAGAAAGTGTACCTTCTTGACGATCGCCAACTGTATGGTAAAGGCGTCGCCGATGCCTTCGCCCAACAAGCCGAGAAGATTGGACTGGAAATTGTCGGCCGTGACGGCGTTGAGTCGACGGACATTGATTTCCGGGCTCTGCTGACAAAGATCCGCGCATCGAGTGCCGACCTCGTTTACGGCGGATTCGTCATTGATAGTGGCGGCCCGCAAGTGATCCAGCAGATGGCCTCCACCGGTATGTTTGATGCCGGCACAAAGTTTATGGGGCCGGATGGCCTGGTCAATCCCGCCCTCATTGAGCAGGTGGGCGGTGCTGATGTTGCTAACGGCAACATCTACTTGACCTTCCCAGGATTGGCACCCAGCCAGTTGACCAGCGCAGTCGGTAAGAAATTCTTCGACGACTTCAAAGCGAAGTATGGCGAAGAGCCGAGCCCGTGGTCTACGTATGCGTACCAGGCTATGCAGGTCATCCTGGACAGCATCGAGCGAGCACAAACCAATGACCGGGGCAAGATTCTGGAGGCCATGCGAGGCCTGAAAGATTTCGCGGGAGTCACCGGAACGTTTGGCTTCAACGAAAATGGCGACCCGACTTTCACGACCTTGGGTGGTAATGAGATCCAAGACGGAAAGATCGCTTTCACCGGCGCGATCAGCCCCGACATGTACAATACTTGCAAGTAAGCCTCTGTGAGGCTTACTTGGAACGTCAAAAAAGAAGAGGCGTAGCGTGCTACGCCTCTTCTAGCAACAGCTTTTCGGCAACACACAGCACAACAACCAGATGCGCGTTTTCTCGTTTCCTCTCCAATCCCCCCTCCATCGCATGATCAGCAGGCGAGGAGGGAAAGAAACACGAGATTAACTTGAAGAGTTCAATGACAAGACACTGAAGGCCGGTAACATTTCTATGTCCTCCACAGACATAATCTTTCAACAACTTTTGAACGGTTTAACGATTGGTTCGTACCTGGCGATGATTGCCCTCGGCTATACGATGGTGTATGGCATTATCGAACTCATCAACTTTGCTCATGGCGATGTCTTTACAGCCGGCTTTCTTATTTCACTCACCCTTTTTGAATGGTTCGGCGCAGGGGGTAAAACGCTCACCGGATTTCGATTAGTGTGGATGTTTACCCTCGTCCTTATCCTGACCATGCTTGCTTGTGGAATCATCAATGTCATTGTCGAT
>CAZFFM010000304.1:0-4018 GCA_964517425.1 uncultured Ardenticatenales bacterium
CGACCACAAGATCGCCCGCTACCTGGCCGGACACTATCACAGTCTGGCCGGCTACCGTTTCCCGGACGGCGAGTACGAAGCTTTCCGGCAGGTGGTCATCTTTGGCCGGAAGCGGGGCAAACACGATAGCGGGCAACAGGAGCAGGCGGCCACGATTGCCGCCTGGAAAACGCAAGGCCTGGCCCCGTTGCCGGAAACTACTTCCGTGCCATACATTATCCCTCCGGCCGAGAAACAGCCTCGTTTCTTCCGTTTCACCATCCCTGATGATGAATTGGAGGAACTGGGCACAAAGGCCGGCGTTGCGGCCTTCGACGAAGTCGTCGCCGACGCATGGGCCAAAGAACACCCCCTGGCCCCGGCCATGCCCCTGAAGATGGGCCACGTGGCCATGCTCATGGCCGCCGGTCTCTTGGGCACCATGCAGATTGATGGTCTGCTGGTCAAGGGGCGCGTGGTCAAGCAGATCGACCAGATCAGCGAGCCGGACCCCACCGAAGAACATCCGGAACGGGTCAAGGTGACCGAGCGGGAACGCTTTGTCACCCAGGTGACCACAGTCAACGCTGAGGGCCAAATCGAAACGATCTCCGATACCCAGGCGCTGACCGACTTCATGCGCCAGTACGGGGATCAAATCGGTGACCTGGTCATCGGCAAGCACAAACCGGCTTATGATCTCCATCCCCTCCCCTGGGAGGAAGAGGTCACCCAAGCCTTGGGGAAGCACTTGCCCCCTTTGCCTAACCGCACGGAGCGGGGGATGTTCCCCACCCAAAAGCACGTAGCCATCGCCCTGGCCCGCGCCCTGCGCGCCCACGGCCATGCGGTGATCAACGGCGAGATGGGCGTCGGCAAAACACTCATCGCCACAACCGTGGCGGAACTCCTGGAACACGACAAAACAGGCTACCCGGCCCTGGTCGTCTGCCCCACACATCTGGTGGACAAGTGGGCAAGGGAGGTTCCCCGCGTCGTGCCGGGGGCCAAAGCATACATCATCGACACCGCCGTTCGCAAAGGCGGCGAAGACAAACGACTCTCCATGGCCACCTTCCTGGCGCAATACCGCGCCGGTCTGCTGGATCGCAAAGCGGTCGCCGTGGCCAGCAAAGAGACGGTCAAGCTGGGCCCCGGCTGGCGGCCGGCGGTGATCGAGACCCTGCTGCTGACGAAGGGGAACCACACGGTCGTGACCAGGCCCGATGTCCTGGCGAAGTCTGCCCTGGGCCGCAAGGAGGCCGGCAACGATGGCGGGATGGCCTATGTCGCCCGCCGCGCCTTCCGCTGTCCGCAATGCGGACAGTTGCAGCACGATGCCGATGACCTGGTGATTACCGACGAGCGTTATTTCAAACGCAAGCGGCGGACCTGCTCACACCCGACGTGTCGCGCCCCGCTCTTTACCTATGGCGGAGGCCTGCGTCGCTGGCCCATCGCGCACTACGTGCAGTCGAAGGGCCGGAACGTCTTCAAACTCCTGGTGGTGGACGAGTTCCACCAGTACAAAGCGAAGTCGTCCGACCAGGGCGTGGCCATGCACCGGCTGGCCTGCGCGACCCGCTACACCCTCGGCCTGACCGGCACCCTCTTTGGGGGCAAAAGCACCAGCCTCTTCTGGCTGCTCTACCGCCTGAACCGGGCCGTGCGCGAAGACTTCGCCTTCAACGCCGAACGGCGTTGGGCGGAACGCTATGGTCGCCTGGAACGGGTCTACCGGGCCACGCCCACCGAGGACGGCCACCTGCCCGGCCTGCGCCGGCGACTGAACACCACAAAGGAACTGCCGGGTATCAGCCCGGCCATCATCCAGCGGCTGCTCCCCAACGTCTGCTTTGCCAAGCTGGCCGATTTGGGCTATACCCTGCCGGCCTACAGCGAGGATAAGGTGGAGTTGCTCATGAGCGAACGGCAACAGGCCCAATATGATCGGTATGTGGAGGGCCTGTTGCGCGACATCATGATCGAGCAGCTCAAGGAGGGCAACAAGCACCTGCTCAGCGTCTGGCTGCAAACGTCGCTGGCCCGGCCCAACTCCGCATTCCGCCGGGAAACGGTCATGTACCGCGACCCGGACACAAAGGAGCGCAAACCGTTCCTCGTCTCCCAATGGGTGGATGGGCACCGGGTCGAAGTGCCCCTGGTGCTGGACGCGGTGATGGACGACGACGAGCTGCTCCCCAAAGAGCAATGGCTGGCCGACTACTGTCGCAGCGAGCGAGACGCCGGACGCAAGGTGATCGTCTACCTGCGTCAGACGGGGACGCGTGACATCCAGCCCAGGCTGGTAGACGTCCTGCAACGTGCGGGCCTGAACGTCGTCAAGCTGCCTCACTCCGTCGCCCCGCGCAAGCGTGAAGCATGGCTCAAGAAGGTTGGCAACCTGGATGTCTTGTTGACCAACCCGAAGATGGTGGAGACCGGCCTCGATCTTGTAGATTTCGCTACGATTGTCTTTTACGAGATTGAGTATAGCCTTTACACCACCTGGCAGGCCATGCGGCGCGTGTGGCGGCTGGGGCAGGACAAGGCGGTGAAGGTGGTCTTTGCCGTCTACAAAGACTCGCTGGAGTATCAGGCACTGGCCCTCATCGGCCAGAAGATGCGCGCCGCGCAGCAGTTGTATGGCGACGCGGTCGGCGGGGCCATCGTCGAGGACACAGGCGACGATCTGCTCACGGAGCTGTCGCAGCGGGTGCTGGCCGGGGAGAAGCTGACCCTGGAGAACCTGTTCGCGCAGGAGAACCGGGTGGACGGCACAGTCACCGGTGCGCCAACGGTGGTGAGCCACCGGCTCGCCTGGGCCGATTTCGTGGCCCAGCATGCCGATCAGGTGTACCCCCGTGGTCACCACCGGCAGCAACCGCCGGCAACAACCGTCAGCGGCGTGCAGCAACTGGCGCTGCTGTAGATACAAAAGTTTCCGCGCCCCCCCCCACTTGTGCGAACCGGTGCGGGGGGGCTGCGCATCAGGAGGCACAACGGCATTGACCGAAGGCCCCGCTCGTTCAGGAGCGGGGCCTTTTCTGTGGCTCCACGCCCTACTTGTCCCCGAGACCCAGCACCCGCTCACGTAGGATGCGATAGTAATCCTCCCGCGTCAAGGGGCAATTGATCGCGTCTACGAACTCAGTCTTCCGCAGTTGCATTTGCTTTGCCATCTGACTAATATGAAAGCGACTCAACCCTCGGTCTCCGTGGGAAATGTAGGTGCGCGCCACCAGCTTGCCCTCCAGCCAGAGCCGGTAGACGTGGTGGTGGGTTTCCGTCTTCTCAAAGCCAAGCTTGCGCACCAACGCGCGATCCACCTTGCGGGTCTTCAGAACAGCCACTATTCCTCTTCCTTGCCGCCGGCGAAGACCTCGCGCAAGAAAGCCAGATGCTTTGGCAGGTGACCGGCCAACTTATCGGCGTTGGCCAAAAGGTCATCGTAGTAGTCCTGTACCGCCAGCCAGTAGTCTCCACGGGCTTCTTCCAGCGTCTTGCCCACACCGTATAGGTCCAGGACATCATTGCTGACGAAATAGCGCGCGCCGTCGAAGCGCACGTGGACGGGAATGCCGCGTACCTCATCATTGACTCCGGCTTCCGCCAGCAGGGCCAATAGTTGGTGATACTCCGTCACGCTGATCAGAGCTACCAGTGGTTTGCCCCGGCGCTCTACCATGTAGCGGTCTTCTCCAAAGGCTACCCGGTTGACCAACTCCGAAAAGCTCTCCCGCGCCTTGGCGATTCCGATGGTCTTCTGCATGCTATCCTCCTAACCAAAATACGCGAACTGTACAGTCCGTCCAAGATTATAGCACAACTGTGGTCAATGGGCAATCGCTGTCCAGGAGACCAAGTTTTCGACGCCATCGCCATTTGACAGTGCCGGAAACTGGGTGTATAATTTTATAGCTTCATTTTGTTGCGCCTTGTTTCGTCTCGTTGCACCACATTGCGCTTTTCGACACACCCTCGCAAAAGAGAGGAGGTCCCATTCACCCATCCAGTGGGCTGCGTACCGCGTAAGGGC
>CAZFFM010000305.1:0-3977 GCA_964517425.1 uncultured Ardenticatenales bacterium
TGTCAAATGGCAAAGGGGCGTAACTTTTCGGCCCTTACAGTGTTATCAATTGTAGGCAAAGCAGATGTCCTTGGCTGTAGGTGGCCCCCCACTCTTCTTCTACCCCCCAGCCTATCACCCGACGCAGGGAAGGGGGGTTGGGGAAATGAGGGGGACTCTCCCAGCGGAGAGCAACCAGCATAACGCCGCCGTGTAGGGAGGCCGTGCAGGAGAATGGCAGATACCCGGGCAGAGTCACAAAATTGACGAGATAGAGTATCGCTGTTATACTATCGTAGAACTTAGTACGTTGTCGGAGGGAGCCTAGTTTTTCCTGATAAGGACACAGATTCTCGCCGCGAAACACAGGGTTTCCGATAATTCGAGAAAGCAAAAACGATCTACCAGGCCGGTTCGCTGGTGAGCAAATGCAAACGATAAGCAAGAAAGGAGAACCACATTGAGCACCGTTTTTGACCGCGTAAAGGCAATCATTGTTGATCAACTGGGTGTGGACGAAGGACAGGTTACACCAGAGGCCCGTTTTCGGGAGGATTTGGAGGCCGACTCACTTGATTTGGTCGAGTTGATCATGGCCTTCGAGGAAGAATTCGGAGGCAACATTTCCGACGATGATGCGCAAGCAATTGCCACTGTTGGGAATGCCGTAAGTTATCTAGAAGAACATAAAGACTGACGACAGGACGAGCCGCCAATCGTTGTTGGTAGTTCGTTCATTGTTGGAATAAGTGGATGAGCCTCACCCTTGCGAAGGTTTTGCCGCCTTCGCAAGGGCTGTTGAATCCGTCTCATCCGGGGCCGATTCAATGTAGTGGGCGCGTAAACCTGCCTGGCCGGCATGGGGCCTGCCCTGCGCGTGGCATTGTGTACAGAAGAATGGTGCGCTATGTCCAACGCCTTGCCCTCACCGGCTTTACGCTTCCGGGAGAACTTCATGCTACGTGGTGTGTTCCCTGCAGTTGTTACACCATTCTCTCCAGACGGAGACATAGACGAAAAAGCCTTTCGCAGCAATTTGCGACGCTGGAACCAATTCGATCTGGCGGGCTATTTGGTGGTCGGGTCAACCGGGGAATCCGTTTGCTTGTCCACCGATGAGCGGGCACGACTCGTCGCCTGGGCGCGAGAGGAAATTCCGGCCGAAAAGACGCTGATCGTTGGCACCGGCCAAGAATGTACGCGGGCGACGATTGCCTCCACACGCCAAGCTGCCGACCTGGGCGCAGATATCGCGCTTGTCGTAACCCCCAACTACTTCAAACCAACTCTCGACGCCAACGCCTTCGTGCGCCACTATCTGGCCGTAGCAGATGCGTCACCGGTTCCAATTTTGTTATACAACGTACCTGTTTTTACCGGTGTTCGTTTGCCCGTTGCCGCAATACGGACCCTCGCAGAACACGATAATATCCTGGGTATGAAAGACAGCGAAGGGAATATCGGCCAAATTGTGGAGATCGTCAGCAGCGTGCCCGACGAATTTCAACTCTTGGTTGGGTCTACGTCCAGCTTCCTCTCGGCCTTGGCGCAAGGTGCCGTCGGCGCGATCCTCGCCATTGCCAACATAGCGCCGCAAGCGTGTGTAGATGTGTATCGCGCAACCCAGGCGAATGATTTGGTGACGGCCAATGATTTGCATGCCCGGCTGCTTCTGCTTGGGCGAGCAATCGCCCCGTTCGGGATCGGTGGGTGGAAGGCGGCTTTGGACGTGTTGGGCTATCAGGGTGGTGTGCCGCGACTACCCCTGGTCTACCCGGACCCGGCAGGTGTCTCTAATATTCGGAGGGCGCTGCAGCGGCTTGGGTTTCTATAGCCGGCAGCCAGAGGGTGAAGCGGCTACCCTTTCCTTCTTCGCTTTCCACCTCTATGCGACCCCTATGAGCTTCTGCTATTTCCTTGGCGATGGCAAGCCCCAGGCCAGAGCCGCCCCTCAATCGTGACCGGCCTTTGTCCACACGATAAAACCGCTCAAAGAGATGGGGGATCGCCTCCTCAGGAATGCCAATCCCTGTATCCTCGATGACCACGCGGGCCCACCCTTTGTCACGGAAAAGGGAAAGCGTAACCTGTCCCCCTTTTGGGGTGTATTTGAGGGCATTGTCCACAAGATTGAGGAGCACCTGTCGAAGACGGTCTGGGTTTCCCGTGACCAGGGCTTGGTCTTCATGGCCCAGAGACAGAGAAACATCCTCACCCAGAATCTGTGCTTGCCGGAAAACATCCAGAAGGAGGGTGTCTAGCTCCACCGGCTGATGGCTGGTTCTTGTGGCCGTGTCACTGCGTGCCAGGAAGAGGAGATCGTTGACCATGCGCGAAAGGCGCGCCACTTCGCTTTCGAGGGCCGCCAGCGCGGCGTGACGGTCCTCCGGATTGTCGATTGCTCCGATGCGCAGCAGATCGAGATTGCCCTGGATCGCGGTCAAGGGGGTGCGGAGTTCATGCGAAACATCGGCCACAAACCGCTGTTGCGAGCGAAAGACCATCTCCAGGCGGTCGAGCATTTCGTTGATTGCCTCGACTAGCCGTCCAAGTTCATCGGCCGGGCCGGGAACGGCCAGCCGGCGGCGCAGATCCTCGGCGCGGGTTATGTGCAAGGCGGCTTGCGTCACCTGATCAACCGGGGCAATGGCTCGCTGGGCCAGGAACGACCCCATGCCGGCGGCCAATACCAACGCGCCGGCAATGACGAGGGTCAGGATCGTGGAGAGTTTTCGTAATATCTGATCCACTTCGCCAAGGTACTCACCCACTTGCAGACTGGCCATGACCACGCCCCCAAGGGAGAGCGGTGTGGTGTATACGCGCAACTGGGCTGCTCCGTTTTGCCACGTGTTCCAGGTGGTCCGCCCTTGACTGGCTCGCGCCAGCGCTTTGCTCGAAATAGGCAGATGCCGTCCTCCGAGATTTGCAGAAGCATCTTGGATCCGTCCATCGAGTGTGAGTATTTGGATGTAGAGATCGGGACCAGAAAAGGTTTCCAGAGGAGGGGGAAGTATTTTTGTCTGAGACATTACAATCTCAGGGTCGAGTTGGGCGCTGACTACCTCTTGATAGGAGTGCTGAATTTGGCGTGCGCGAGACTCTATGTTGCGATCTACTTCATTGTACAAGCTATACTGGACGGTGAAATACATCAGCAGGCCGGAAAGCGCCAGGGTGATTCCCAGCAAGCTGGTGTACCAAAGGGTCAAACGTAGGCGAATAGACACACTGGCACTTTCTCAATCTTCGCGAAGAACGTAGCCAACGCCGCGGACCGTATGAATCAGGCGTGGGCTGCCGGATGCTTCCAACTTTCCACGCAAGTAACGGACATAGACCTCGATGATATTCGATTCGCCGCCGAAGTCGTAGCCCCAAACCCGGTCGTAAATCACGTCTCGCGTGAGTACTTGGCGTGGGTTTCGCAGGAAAAGTTCCAGGAGGTCGTATTCTTTCGCGGTGAGTTCGATCCGATAATCCCCTCGCCATACTTCCCGCGAGTTTGTGTTCACGGTTACGTCGGCAAAGTGCAAGGTTTCCTGCTCGATGTCTGTTTTGTGGCGGCGAGACAACGCGCGCAAACGTGCAAGAAGTTCCTCAAAGGCAAAGGGTTTTACCAAATAGTCGTCTGCACCCGCGTCCAGGCCGGCTACCCGATCGGAGACGGTGTCTTTGGCCGTCAACATGAGGATGGGGATATCACTGGCAGCACGAAGCCTGCGACAGACCTCCAGTCCGTCTATTTTTCCGGGAAGCATCCAATCCAAGACAACGATGTCTGGTGGACGATCTCGAGCGGCAGTGAGGCCTTCTTGACCATCTGTTGCTAACGAAACCTGGTAGCCTTCGTAAAGCAGACCCCGGCGCAGGAAATCGGCGATCTTTGGATCATCTTCAACGACGAGAATGCGCTCTCCCATTTCAGGTCTCCTGAAGGCGACCTAGCAGTTTGTCGGAGAAAGAATAAATGGGACACAGATTTGCAGGATAAACAC
>CAZFFM010000306.1:0-3968 GCA_964517425.1 uncultured Ardenticatenales bacterium
GTGGTAAGGGCAGGGCGTGAATGATTGCAGACGCAAAACTTTGACGGCCACCCATGAACCATGCCCATTTTCACAACAATGCTTTTGTGAGGAGAGCAAACATGCCTACCGCAACCATAAACGGGATCAAACATTATTATGAAGTGACCGGCAACGGCCCTCCCCTGGTACTAATTCATGGGATGGGTCTTGACCGGCGTATGTGGGATGCGCAATTCACGCGTCTCGCTTCCCGTTTCCGAATCATTCGCTATGACGTGCGTGGGCACGGCCTTTCCGGCCGGCCACCTACCGGCTACCGCGACGAACGGTTCGAGGATTTGCGCCAACTCTTGAATCATCTGGAAATAGAGCGTGCGCATTTGATGGGGCTTTCTATGGGGGCGGAAATCGCCGTAGGTTTTACACTGCGCCACCCCGAAATGGTCCGCTCCCTCATCGCTGTTGATCCGTACGTAGAGGGGTATCGCTTCAGGGAGTGGGATTCGAAGGCCGTGTGGATGATTGCACGGGAGAAGGGTGCGCAGGAAGCGGTCTCCTACTGGATCACCGACCCGATATTCGCATCGGCTTTGCAGATACCGGATGTCGCGGCCCGTCTGCGCCAGATGGTGGCCGAGCACAGCGGGATCATGTGGGCCGATCCCGGTCCATACCCGCGCCCAACTGGCCCGCGCGCCCCCCGCGACTTCGAGCGCCTGGAAGAGATCGCCGTCCCCACGCTGGTCATCGTGGGCGAAAACGACCTGCCCGACTTTCGCGCCATCGCCGGCAGCATGGCCACGCGGATACAGAATGCGCAGCACGTGACTATCCCCCAGGCCAGCCACATGTCCCCCATGGAACAACCGGAGGAAATCAATAAAATCGTGTTACAATTTCTGGAAAGAAGTTCAACTTCTCCGAGAAGTTGAACTTCTAAAAAACAGTTGACGGCGCCAGATTGCCAGACCGGCCAATTTGCGGTACAATACGGGCACTATGAAACATGGAAAAACAAAGACAACGACCGGCATGATGTTGGACAGAGGGAATGGGGAAACCGGCGCGGTCCCGCTTCAAGGACAGCGCCCGCTGAACCTTCCCTTCAAGCTGATCAACACGCCAACAGGCTTGCGGGAAGCCGTCGAGCATCTGCGAGAGTATCCGCGAATTGCCATTGATACCGAATCAAACAGTCTCTACGTCTACGCCGAACAAGTGTGCCTGATCCAAGTTTCCGTACCCGACGTGGACTACCTCATTGATCCGCTGGCCTTGGCCGATTTGTCGCCTCTTCGGCCACTTCTGGCCGACTCTCAAATTGAAAAGGTTTTCCATGCCGCTGAGTATGATCTCATCATGCTGGACAGAGACCTGGGTCTCCATGTTCACGGGATATTCGATACGATGTGGGCGGCGCGAATCGTGGGGTGGCCCGAGTGTGGCCTTGGTACACTGCTCCATACGCACTTTGGCGTAGCCCAGGACAAGCGCATGCAACGCTTCAACTGGGGCAAGCGGCCTTTGCCCGAAAAGGCGTTGCGCTATGCCGTACAAGACACGCATTTTCTCCTGCCTCTGCGGGACACTTTGGCCGGGGAGCTACGTAGACTGCATCGCTGGGAAGAAGCACAAGAAGTGTTCGCAGAACTTCACCAGGTGATTCAGCGTGCGAAAACCATCGAAGATTACGACTTCTGGCGGGTCAAGAAGGCTCACTTGCTAAACCCCACAGAAAGGGGCGTATTGCAGGCCCTTTTCCTGTTTCGGGAAGAGTTGGCGCGCAAACGAAACCAACCCCGCTTCCGTATTATGTCTGACAAGCTCCTCATGCGGCTCGCTCAGACACATCCTGCCACGAGACAGGATTTGGCAAAACTCGATTTTGTTCCTGACCGAACCGCGCAGCGCTATGGCACACAAATTATCCGCGCTATCCAGGATGGGCTGCAAAACCCTGTCGATCTTCCCAGAGCTGCAAGCAATGGTCATCGCGACCCCCAGGCGGATGTGCGTTACGAGACCTTACGAGCCTGGCGAAAACAGATCGCCAAACAGCGCGGCGTGGACCCGGATGTGATCATCTCCAACGCTGCACTTCACAAAATCGCAGCGTTGAACCCGCAGTCCATCACAGAGCTGGCCGAAAGATCCACCTTGGGCCCCTGGAAATTGCAGGCCTATGGTCAATCTCTGCTGAAAGCAATCAAGACCGGCGACACCATGTAAGGATAGCCCATGCGAAACAAACTCTCTGTTGCCATGCCGCTTGTTCCGATCCTGTTTCTGGGGAGTTTTGTTGTTGCCCATGCGGCTCCTTCCATGCTCGCGCCACCGGGAAACTTCGGTATCACAGGCTCAACAGGGTTCTGGGTTTCCTCCCTATCGTTGCTTGTCCCCCTCGGCCTGCTGCTGATGGCCGTCGGCGCTTCGGCACCCGACAAAGCCGGAAACATCGCCGCACTCGGCGCAGTTGGTCTGGCTACTGGTGTGCTGGCATATCTGCTGACCGGATTCGGCTTGCAATTCGGAGGGCTGGGTCTGGCCGTTCCCTACGATTGGGCCGCAACGTGGATACAGGAATGGTCCCCACTGGATCTCAGCCTTGGTCCGGGCTGGGGACTGGTTGGCTTGCGCTACATTCCGCTTTTGTGGAAGTTGCAGCCTGGCGAAGTCTATCAGCTCGCTTACATACACGCCATTGCTGCCGGCACCGCCGGCATGATCCCCGTGCTGGCCCTGGCCGGACGACGGAGGCCGTTCATTGCCTGGTTGCCCGCACCGATCACGGCCGGGCTGCTCTATCCCCTCGCTGGAAACTGGCTGTGGGGCGGAGGCTGGCTGGCGAACATGGGCAATACCCTGAACCTGGGGCATGGATTGATTGACATGGCCGGAGCCGGCCCCGTGTTTGTCATCGGCGGGGCGGTCAGCTTGGCACTGCTTCTTGCGCGAAAGCCGGAAGTAACCAGTCAACCGGTTTCCATTCCCCCGGTACATTTTCCTCTCTTTCGCCTTCTGGGCGCATTCCTGGCCCTTGTCGGCTGGCTTGCCTGGGTGCTGGCCATCCCTTTGCAAGACCCCGGTGCCCCCGCCGGCCTGCTGGCCATGAATCTTCTGCTGGCTGCGGCCGGCGGAGCGCTCGTCGCCGGCTTTTACACGGGCTTTGTGACCGGAGAAACTGATCCACTTTTGACCCTGCAGGGCATGATTGCGGCGCTGGTTGCGGCCGGCGTGCTCGCCGCCTTCGTCTTCCCGTGGGGATCCCTGCTCACCGGAGCGTTCGCCGGTTTGCTGACCTGCCTTGGGGCGTATGCGCTGGAGCGCTGGTTGTACGTGCGCGATTCTACGGGCGCTGTGGCCGGCCACTTGCTCGGCGCTGTCTGGGGCCTGCTGGCTGCCGGCATTCTGGCCAATGGCCGATTTGGGCAGGGCTGGCAAGATGTTGGCGTGAAGGAGTATCTGGGCCTGACCGGTCAGGGCGTGACCGGCGCTTTGGTGGGGCGCGGAATCCAACCCGATTGGCCCCAGCAATTCTACGCCCAGGTGATCGGCGTCTTGGCCCTGCTCTTGCTCGGTTATGCGCTGCCGGCCGTGGTAACGAATGGCCTGCGCCGCCTCTTCGTCCCGGCCCTGCCTGCTGCCCCCTCCAATGAAATTCCCGTTGAAGTTGAGGATAGCGGGGAAGTCACAGGAGACAGTTCTTCCGGCGACATTCCCGTGACCGATGAAGCGGAAGAGACCGCTTTGGGGCAACCGCCGGCGACGGCTTCCGAAGAGGTGACGATCCCGCCGCTGGCCGCCCAGATATTGAAAAGTAGGAAGCAAACTTCTGTGGACGCAGAGGAATCCATAGCTGGGCAGGCCCCTGCGGCGGGCGATGAACAACAGACCACGGACGACCGGCGACCAACGGACATCTGGCGACTGACATCTGACGACTGACACCTGGCGACTGACACCTGGCGACTGACATCTGACGACTG
>CAZFFM010000307.1:0-3957 GCA_964517425.1 uncultured Ardenticatenales bacterium
GACAATGCCCCGTCCCCCTCGTTCAGCCCAATGATTTCTCCGCCCCCGGAATAGAGATTGAGGAAGGTCTCCGTGCCCACCGGGTCATCCAGAAGCACCGTTGGCTCCGGTTGGGCTTGCGCTTCGAGCGCCGCCGTCAGGTTGCGGAAGTCTTGCGGTTCGAGCTGAGCATAGCGGGTCAGCAGGAACGCAATGCCCAGCAGGCAGGCCGCCGGCCCGATCCACACGACGCGAGAGTCTGGCCGGCCGTGCACGTGCCAGAGGCCCAGCGTGCAAAGCGCAAGAACCAGGAGCGAGACGCCGAGCGCGGCCGGATCGAAACGCGCACCGGAGGCCCAGGCGAAATCGAAGTTCTCTGGGCGCACAAAATGGGCCTGCAGCCAGATTTGAGCGTACCGCGGGTCAAAGAAGGTGATCGGAGCAAACAGGCGCGGATGAAGATGCAGCAATTCTTGCTGGGCCAGGTCAAAATCGACGCTGACACCGATCACTTGCACGGCAACACTCACTGCTGCCAGCAAGCCAAGTCCCCACAGGCGCTTCCCCCGCAAGCCGGCCAGCAACGGGGCCAGCAGCACACTGAGCAGGGGAATCGTCGGCACCAGTGTGCGCGGACCCCAGGATACGCCGCCGTGCCACATGAACCAGCGCCCGTAAAACAAAACGTAGCTGACGAAGACCGCTGTCACGAGAAGCAGCTCAGGACGGTGCTTGCGCCACAGGCGGGGCAGGACAACGAAAACACCTAAAAGCACCGGGGCGTACAGGAACAAACTGCGTCCAGGACTGACTGTAAGGCCCGCCAGTCCCAGAAGCAGGGGCGTAGAGAAGCGCTGTACGCCGCTATACCCGCTCTGCAGCGGACTGCCGAAGCGAGCGACGTTGTACCCCAACGCAAAAATCACGGCCATTGCCGGGAAGAGCGCGAAGCGCGGGAACACGCTTCGCACGGCGCGGATTACGCCTTGCCCTGTGCGACGGGCGTGATAATAGAGCAAAAGGCCGGCGAACGAGGGCCAGGCGATCACGCTGGCCGGGCGGGTCAGCAGGGCCAGGCCCAACGCGCCCCCCGCGCCTGCCGCATTTCGCATACGCCCACTGTCGCGATAACGGAGCAGCAAATACGCGGCCAGGAGCAGGAACAGTCCGGTGAGCGGCTCGCTGAATAGCGTCTTGGTGTATGGCCAGGCCGGTGTGGCCACGCCAAAGAGCAGCGCTGTGAGCGCAGCAACGCGGCGGTCGTATCCCCAACGGCGGACGAACGCGAACAGCAGCCAGCCGGTCAGGGCCACCAGCAGGGGATTCAGCAACAGCGCGGCTTGCGTCTCGCCCCACGCCGGCACCACCCGCCCCAGCCAGGCAAGTGGGACAGCCGCGCCGGAATTCATGATTTCCTTTCCGGAATAGGCCAGTCCATTCGGTCCCAGAGCGCCCTGTTGGTTCGTCATCCAGCGTACCGATTCGATGTCTATTCGACCGTGACGAACTAGATTGTCGGCGACGGCAAACATGACCAGGCCATCGCTGGAATGAAAGCGGCCACTGTACGTTAGCAGATAGAGGGCCAGCAGAAAACTGAAGAGGGCCAGGCCCAAACGGCGGTCTGCACGCAATTTAGCACCCTCCCGTATAACGCCGCAAGACAGATTGCTTTGTCTGCGTCTTGGGGGCCGGCCCGTAGCAATGATCGAGCCAGCGCTGGGCTTCGTCGCCTACGGCCGCGTCCAACGGCGTCTCGCCCCGCAAGAGCCACACTTCGTCATGGCCGCCGGTCAGGCTGCGCAGGTCGTCGCCCGCCCGCAACAGGCGCAAATGATCTTCTCGCCACAGGAAGGGATAAAGGTTACGATAAGCCGTATCGTCGGTGAGCAAAATCAGGGCCCCGGGGGTTGCACGCGCTTGCAAATGGGTCAATGCTCCGCGATAGGGATTCGCTTGCAGCCGGGCCGTAGCATACACAGTGGTCAAGTGCGGAATCCCGGCCACAAACAGTCCCAAAGCGAGCAGCGCAAAAGCGGTCGCCGTCCACTTGCGCGCGCGGGCGAGGGTGGAGGCCCGGCCCAGATATTGCACACCAAATTCTACGGCAAGGGCTGCGATCAAGGCCGTGCGCAGCAAGACGGCAGCCGTTAGCAAAGCGTGCTCATGGGGAAAGACGATAAAGTAGAAGACCCACTCGACGATGTTCGCTCCGCTGAGCAGCAGCGCGTAGTAGACGCCGCGAAACCCCGGCAGCAAAAGCACCACGAAGGCCAGCACCCAAATCAAGAATTGTGGGCTGTAGCCTTTGCTATAAAGTAGGAAGATGCACAGGCTCGTGCCCACGAAAGCCACAAGCCGCTTGGGCTCCGACCACGTGCGGGCGCGCAGGAAGAGCGCCAGATAGAGCAGGCCGAAGCCTGCGGTTATCGCCGGCCAGGGCAAGCTCGTGGCGTGCGTGGCGAAGGTGGGATGGGGGTCGAAGCGATTTCCGCCCAGCAGGCCGTAGCCGTAATAGCCATCCAAAAGGGCCCACACTGTTTCCCACGACGAACGGCCAAACATGCTGCGGAAGCTGGCCAGCAACAATGCCGGATTTCGCCAAAGGAAGGGGCCGGCGATGGCCAGGCTCGTGCCCAAGAACCCGGCCACGAAGCGCACCGTGCGGCGAGTGGGCCGGAGCCAGGCCAGGCGTAGGTCGTCCCGCGCAGTTCCCAGCACGGCCCAGCCGATCGGAAAGACCAGCAGGGGCGTCACCTTGCTCATGAACCCGATACCCAAGGCCACGCCGGCGGCAAGCGCGCGCCGGTCCAGCAGCAGATAGATCGTTGCCAGCAGGAAAAAGAGGGGCATGGTGTCAAACCAGCCGGTCCAGGTATAGAGCGGCACGAATAACAGAGCATAAATCCAGGCGGACCGCAATGCGATTCTTTGATTGTGGATTCGTCCGGAAATCGAGTAGATTGCCGCCAATGTGCCGAGTTCAAAAGGCAACAATTCCAAACCAACGAGCGTGTAGAAAGCCAATCGCGGATCGGACCAGAGCGGGAAGTGTAAGGCCACCCGATATGCAGCCACCGCCATCCAGGGGAAGATTGGCGGGTATTCCATCCAGTAGTGAATGAACGGGTAGAATCCCTCGTCGGAAAATGCGGCGAACGCTTCGAAGAAGTGATAGTCCGAATAATCATAGATGAAGCCGCCCGGACGCAACAGGATAAGCGCCATCACGCGAAAGGCGATGAACAGGAGGAGTAGGAGCAAGAATTCCGCGTGTTCATCAGCGACACGGCGCACCGTACGCGATAGCCGGCCTACGAATGAATTCGAGGCTGATAATGCAAGTCGGCTAGAAGCCGACTGAGCCGACTCAGTCGGCAATAGCGCAGCGCCCCCCGTCGGCAACCGCCCGCGAATCATGAAGGACTCACGACCTCGACGCTTTCGGCGTAGAAATCGTCACCTTCCAGCGGCTGGATGCGCACGCTGCCGCACGCCAGACAGCGGGCCTCTTCGAGCGACGTTTCAAAGGTTTTCGAGCAGTCCCAACAGCGGTAGCGTGCCGGCAGGCGGCGGAAGTACAGCGTTGCGCCCTCGGCCGGCGTCCCCTTGCTGATCTCATCGAAGTACAGCCGGACCGAGTCCGGTTCCACGTCGGAATGGCCGCCCAGCACGAAATGAATCTCGGTGATTCGGCCGGCACCCTTCTCCTCCGTCTGTTGCAACACAGTCTCCAGCACATTCTTGGTCATGCCGTATTCGTGCAACGTTCGATCCTTTCTATGTTTCTTTGATTCTGGCGTTTTCTTATTTTTGCCACGGATTACACGGATTTTCACGGAACAATCAGAACAAATAGATGAAACTCTGTGGAAATCTGTGCAATCTGTGGCTGAATATGCCGTGTTTTTGCCACGGATGGTCACGGATTTTCACGGAACAATCAGAACAAATAGATGAAACTCTGTGGAAATCTGT
>CAZFFM010000308.1:0-3953 GCA_964517425.1 uncultured Ardenticatenales bacterium
CTGCGAAGTGCGTTAAAACGCACTATTCCAGCACGACAGCAACCTGTTTCAACAGATTTCGCAATTGTAGGCAGGCAATTCATTGCTTGCTTGCCGAAGCCGGCCTGAGTAGTAGCAAGTGAAATAGATATTGACTTCCATCGTATGCGCCTACCTTGCAAAGCAATCACCCAGGGGCGAAAAGTGGACCGAATCGCTCTCCACGATTCGCCGAAAAGGCCGAACGGAGCATGAACGCGAAGCCCCCTCTGAAGGTAAACGTATCGCCGGATAAGATGAAGGCCTATCTCACCCTGCCCCGTTCCCTTGACGGGGGAGGCTATCCTCACACGGCCGACGATGTTTACGATGCCCTGGGGCACGTATCCGTGGAAGGTGGCGTGCTTCTGGACCGGATTGATGAAATCATCGCCGGCCAGCACTACGTGAATCGCGAAGTAATCGCCGAGGGCCAACCGGCCGTCCACGGCACCGACGCGCAAATCGAACTCCTTGTGGAATTGCCGGAAACCGGAAAACCGCAAGAGAAAGAAAGTGGCCGCGTAGATTACCGGGACTTGGGACTGGTGATCAACGTCAGCGCAGGACAGCCGCTGGCACGCAAGATTCCTCCCACAGAGGGAACACCGGGGTTCAACGTGTTGGGACGTCCCCTTCCGGCGCACAATGGCCGTGATGTACCCTTGCCAACAGGGCATGGCACACAATTGTCCGAGACAGATCCGTTGCTGGTGGTGGCGACCATCAACGGGCAATTGCATATCCGCAAGTACGGGAAAACGTTGCGCCTTTCCGTAGAGCAGACGTTTACCGTAAATGGGGATGTAGATTTTTCCACAGGCAATCTCAATGTCGATGGTCAGGTGATCATTCATGGCAATGTGCGAAGCGGTTTCGAGGTCAAAGCAACCGGGGATATAACCGTTCATGGTTTCCTGGAGGATGCAACGCTGGAGAGCGACAGTGATGTGTACGTCAAAAAGGGCGTGGTCAGTGGGCCCAATCGAGCAAATATCGTAGCCCAGGGCGACGTGTACCTACAGTTTGCGGACCGCACGAACGTCGCCGCGGGAGGCAATATTTACGTGGAACGCGAAGCGGTGCGCTGCCATTTCCAGGCTGAAGATTCCATCATCGTCGGGTCCGAGGGCACACAAAGAGGGGACATCGTTGCCGGCACGATGGTCGCCGGCAATCATATCAACGTGGTCAACGTAGGATCGCGACGGGGAGCGGTTACCCGTCTTCGCGTGGGAGAGAAACCGTCCCTTGCCCGTAAGCGCAGAGAGAGCCAAAAACGACTGGAAACAGCTACCAAAAATCTGCAACAAGTCAACGCACAAATTGCTACCTTGGAAGGAATGAAAGACGCTTTTGGCCAATTGCCCCCGGATCGAGCCGATTTGCTTTCCCGATTGGAGGGTGTCCAGGCAATCTTGAATGAGGAGGCCCAGGGGTTGCGCGCGCAACTGGAAGCCATGGCGCGAGAAAAAGAGGAAGGCAAACCGCATGTCATTGTGTATGGTCATCTGGCCGCCTGGACAGAAATCATCATCAAAGACCAGATGCGCATGTTTACCGGTGCGGAAGAACATGTGCAAATTGATCTTACAGACGACGGCGGCTCCGTAGTTGCCACGTCATTACCGTAGTTGTAGCCAACCACCAAGGATGAAAATCGTGGGGCGGGGAGCGACTCTAGAACGATGAATGCAAAATGATGAACGATGAACGGCGGGAGATAGAGCGTGAAGACGTGGAGCGTGGAGCGTGGAGCGTCCAGCGACTGACACCTGACGTCTGACACCTGACATCTGACACCTGACACCTGACGACTGACATCTGACGACTGGCTACTGGCTACTGGTGGCTATTTTCAAAACAGGTAGAATGTACTGGCAATGACTGAGGAGACAGGCATGAACGTAGACATAATCTTGACCGGCGGCACGGTTGTAACGATGAATCCCGCCAGAGATGTAATCGAAAACGGGGCAGTTGCGATCCTGGCAGAAAACATCGTCGCCGTGGGACCTGCCGGGGAAATCGCTGCGGCCTACAACGCAGACACCGTGGTAGATTGCGCAGGGCAGACCATCATCCCCGGCCTGATCAACGCGCACACCCACGTGCCGATGAGCTTGCTCCGGGGACTGGCCGATGACCGCCAACTGGATGTGTGGCTCTACGGGTACATGCTGCCGGTCGAGCGGGCCTTCGTCAGCGAAGCGTTCTGCCGGCTGGGTACGCTACTTTCCTGTGCTGAAATGATACGCGGCGGCACCACCTGCTTCGTAGACATGTACTACTTTGAAGGAGCCGTGGCCAAAGCTGCTGCCGAGGCCGGCATGAGGGCGATTTGCGGCGAGACCATCATGAACTGGTCCACCCCTGACGCAGAGAGTTACGACGAAAGTCTGGCGTACTGTGAGGAGATGATCAAGGAGTGGAAAGACCACCCCCTCATTGTGCCGGCTGTGGCCCCTCATGCGCCCTATAGCTGCACCGCGGAAGTCCTGCAACGGACTCGTCAACTGGCCCTCCGCTATGACATCCCCCTGATCATCCACCTGTCGGAGACGCGCCGGGAAGTGGAGGAGACCCAGGCGGAGCACGATCTGCCTCCCATCGCTTGGGGGGCTTCCGTGGGGCTGTTCGAGGCCAAAACCATCGCCGCACACTGCGTCCATCCCCGGCATGGGGAACTAGAAATCCTGCACGATTACGGTGTCGGCGTGGCCCACAATCCAACAAGCAACCTGAAACTGGCCAGCGGTGTGGCTCCTGTTATGGAAATGCTGGCCAAAGGGGTCGCGGTAGGCATCGGTACTGATGGCGCGGCAAGCAATAATGATCAGGACATGTTTGAGGAGATACGCCTCGCTGCATTGTTGCCCAAGGGGGTGAACTATGACCCCCTGGCCTTGCCGGCCAAACAGGCCCTGGCCCTGGCCACCATCGAAGGCGCGCGGGCCATTCACCTGGACCATTTGATCGGCTCCCTGGAGGCGGGCAAGCGGGCGGACGTGGTCACTGTAGACCATGCGGCGGCCCATCTGACGCCGATGTATCAGCCCATCACAGAGACCGTGTATTCGCAACTGGTGTACAGCGCCAAGAGCAATGACGTGCGCCACGTCATCGTAAATGGGCAACTCCTGTTGCGCGATGGCCAACTCCTCACCGTTGACCTGCCCTCGATAGAAAAAGAAGCCCAGCAACAGGCTGAGAAAATCTATGCCTTCCTGGCCGAGCGTGAGGGAGACCTGTTGAGTAAACTGGTCGCCATCAGCACGGTGGAACACCAGGAGACCTTCGAGGTGCAAGTCAAGGCGGAGTTGGCAGAGCCTTTGCAACTGCTGGAGGCCTTCGATCACCCCGACGTGGTAATCGGCCGGAGCAGCCAGCGCGAGCAGTACGACACCTACTTGCTCTTTGGCCCGGAAGAGGGCCGCATCCGCTACCGGGAGGATTTTATCAGCGGAACGGCCGGAGAAGTGCATCCGCTCTATTTCCTCACCTTGATGGAGCCTGCCGAAAAGGTGGCCTACGAACACGCCGTGATTTTGTCCCGTGCGCGCTACGTGGCCATTGCGGACCGGTCCCTCCGCTTCTACCAGGAGTATTTTCAGCCCGCGGAGTCGCGCGAGGTGCAAAAACGACGCGAACGTTTGCACATTGCTTTTCGGGGCATAGCCTTTGTGATCAATATGGACACCATGATCCGTCCGGCGAAGGATGCCACTTTTCTGGAAATCAAGAGTCGCACGTGGTCCCGCAAGGACGCGATTCGCAAAACGGAGATGATTGCCGAATTGCTGTCTATTCTAGGCGTTGCAGAGCCGGCCCTGCGCGAGACAGAATATGTAGAAATTGACCTTTGATTTTGGGTATATCCGTTCAGCCCCCCCCCCGGAATAGGACGCAGATACACGCAGATTTTCGCGGACTTC
>CAZFFM010000309.1:0-3878 GCA_964517425.1 uncultured Ardenticatenales bacterium
GAGTACGCGCAATCCGCGCACATCCGGCACGTGCGCATCGAAAAACGCCCCTTCCACGGCGCGCATCAGGTTCAGATAGCGCAGCCGGGGCAATGCCCACCGCGCCAGCGGGCGCGGCAAGCCGGTCAATCCGATCATGCGCCGGGCGCTTCACCCAAACCAGACCGTGCCCGAACGCCGCTGTGCTGCTCGAAGAATTTGACCCGGCTGCGAATGGAGTTGCCGCTGTGATAAATGCGCCGCAAGTCCTTCAGCCCGCGAGCGCGGAGCAACGTGCGCAGCATGAACTGGGGCCGGAAATAGAATTGGCGGTAGGCATCAATGCGCGCCTGTTCCACCTCGGCCAGGGAGAGTTCCGGCGTTTCGATCATAGCCTGTTCGGCGGCGAAATCTTCCCACTTTTCGGCTCGCAGCCAGCCGTTCGCCTTTGCCTCTTCGTAGAGACGTGTGCCTGGGTGGGCGATGGCTACGGCAAACTGCACGCTGTCCGGGGCCAACGCTTTGGCCAGGTCAATCGTCTGCTGGATGGTCTCGTGTGTCTCCCCCGGCATCCCGAAGAGGAAGAACGCCTGCCGCTTGATTCCGACCTCCTTGGCCAGGGCAAACGATTCGCGTGCTTTCTCTACCGAGATTCCCTTGCGCATGCGGTCCAGCATCTCCTGCGAACCGGACTCGACGCCGAAGTAAATGTAGTTGCAGCCGGCGTCGCGCATGGCGATGAGCGACTCGCGGTCTACGGTATCCACACGGCTCTGGCAGCGCCACTGCATGCGATGGTGCAAGCCCCGTTCGCGAATCAGGCCCATCATTTCCATCAGACGTTTGCGCCCGAAGGTGAACGTGTCGTCGTCGAAGTAGATTTCGTCCACGCCATACCCGGTCACCACCTGCTCGATCTCGTCCACCACATTGGCGGCGGAACGGGCGCGGAAACGGTGGCCATAGAGCGTGTCGGGCCATAAGCAGAAGGTGCAATAGGCTGGGCAGCCCCGCGAGCTGACCATCGTCGTCGGCGTGCCCCCCTCGAAGACAGCGGAGCGGTAGTCGCTGTTCGGCACAATCGTGCGGTCTGGAAACGGAATCTCGTCCAGGTCCATCTGCAGCGGGCGGTCTGGCGTGGTGCGGACTTCGCCGTTCTGGCGATAGGCCAGGCCGGCCACCGTCGCCGGGTCACCGCCGTCGGCCAGCACACGCGCCAGGTCGCGCAACGTGTACTCGAATTCGCCGCGCGGAATGAAATCCACTTGCGGGTACTCGGCCAGCACGTCGCGATGAAAATAGGTAACGTGCGAACCGAGCATGGCGGTGCGCACGCCGGGCAGCGCCTCTTTCACCGCCGCGGCCGTAGCCAGATCGAAATTGATCGAAGGGGTAGAGCACTCGATGGCCACCAAGTCGGGCTTGATCTCGGCTACCCGTTCGGCAAAGGCCGGAATGTCCAGCTCCTCCACGATCCCGTCGATGAAACGGACATCAAAGCCGTCGTCCCGCAACACAGAGGCGGTATAGGCCAGGTAAATCGGGTATTCCAGATATTTGTCACTCCGTTTGTGCGGCCAGCGCACATCGGAGCGCGCGCCGTAGCCCGGTCCGGGCCAGGGCGGATTGGTAATCAAAACACGCATAATGAGTCTTCCCTTCTAATTATTCTTCAACGGTACTCGTCCGAAGATTCTCGATAAGCTCTTGGGTCTGATCCAAAGATTCGCGTACATCCTCGTTTGACACATCGCCCTCCGAAACAAACGGGGAGCGCTCTACAAAATAGAATGCCGTGATCTTCTGACATGCAGGCCGGAATGATTCCAAGGAGGAATCATAGGTCAATGCAGCGTTAAGCAGTGCCTCCAAATCATGAATACGTTTGAGCTTCCATCCTTTTGATAGGAGAAAGGCTTTGAGGAACTTTTCCACAGCTTGTTGCAGATAGAAACCGGCCGCTTCAGGGTCTTGAAGATCGAGAAGATCATACACTCGTCTCAAGTCCTTTTCGGCAATGCGGAGCCAATCTGCAGGGTAAAGCGACTCGCTACGCGGCATACAAGACTTCTCCCTTGTCAATGACTTCTGCTATGAATTGATCGCCAATGGCAAGCCTGCCCGACACCTCTTTGGGAGTCAGAACAATGACCTCCAACGGAATCATCCGACTTGGGTCAGACAGTATTCGGCGAACTGTAACCCAACGATCAATGAAGCGTTCAGACGTATGTTTGATGACGAGCAGGTCAATATCGCTGTCTGCTCGCGGAGTGCCATAAGCATGGGAGCCGAAGAGAATGACCTTTTCCGGAGTGTATGCTCCAACGATCTTTTGCACGATTTCATGAATTGTCTCCCGCGCTTCTTTAGAGTTCGTCATTTTTTCATCTCCCGGTCATTTGCTGTGGTTGTCTTGTTCCACATATTCCTCACACAACGTCACCAGTTGATCGGTCAATCGTTGCCATTCGAATTGTTCGTGTACGAGTTGGTGTCCGCGCTCTCCCATCCGGCGACGGCGCTGTCCGTCCTCCAAAAAAAAGCCGATCTTTGTGGCCAGGTCTTCGGCATCGCCGGGACGGTAGAACTGGCTGGCCTGGCCATCGGGAACGACTTCGGCCAACGCCGGCAAGCGGGGCAAGACCGCCGGCACACCGCAGGCCCAATACTCGAACTCCTTGAGCGTCACCCGCCCGCGCGCAGACAAAATATCGGGCAAGACGACCAGCCCCACATCGCTGGCCGATATATAACGGTTCACGTCTGTCTGTGGAACCCATCCGGCAAAGTAGAACCGGTCGGCCAGGCCCTGTTCCTGCACCCGCGACTTCAGCATGGGTACGGCCGTGCCGTCGCCCACGATCCAGAATACCGTCCGCGGGAACCGCTGCAAGACCAGCGGTGCAGCCTCTACCAAAAGCTCCGGGCCATCCTGCGGATCAATGACGCCGTGGAAGATACAGACGTGGTCGGCCTGCGGGGCCAGCGCATTGCGCAGCGATCTGCCGTTGACGCTGTGGAACACATCGGTGTCCACGCCATCGTGTACGACATCCACGCGACCATCTTCCACGCCGTACTGGCGACACAGAATCTCTTGCATAGACCGGCTGATGGTGATGATCCGGTCGGACTGCTTCATCGCCGAGGTTTCTATATGCCGCCCCATCATCAGGGCCATGCGTACCAACGGCGACGGATATTCTTCCAGGTACTCGAAGAGCAAATCGGTCAAGTCGAGCACGGCCAGCCCGTGTCCGGTCAGTCGCCGGGCCGCGACCGCCGCAAAGCCGGCTACCGTGTTGTGCGAAACGTACAGGTCTGGCCGAATACGCGCGGCATAGGTCACGGTCCGCGCAATGTTCCACGGGTACACAGCCATGTATTTCTTCATCTTGTGCGGATCCATACGGCTGACCCCCGGTAGGGGGAGCAGGTCTGTACAGCCGAGCGCGTGTTGTGCCTCAGATCGCGGCACATCCACAGAACAGGCCACATAGACCTCGTGGCCCCGCTCCACAAACGAGCGGATGATACTATCGGTTCGCGGTGTGCCGCCGCCACTGATCGGCACCAGTTGCTCGAAAATAGATACCAATACTTTCATTGCAAGGTCTCGTCGCTGTTACTTCTCAATGGGGGAACAGACTTCCGCAGTCTCCGAAATGCCGCCGAAATCGCGGTATCATTCTTCAGACTTCGGAAGTCTCCCCGCTTTTATGAGAAGATCGTCGTAAATCGTGTCAAATTTCCGTACTTCTGCTGTCCAGTTGTACTGGTTCTCCACCCGCCGGCGCGCACCGTTGCCGAGCCGGTTTCGTTCGCCGTCATCGGCCAGCAGCCAGAGCACGGCTTCGGTGAACGCGCCGTCAGCGTGTTCCGTCAGCCAGATTTCC
>CAZFFM010000310.1:0-3860 GCA_964517425.1 uncultured Ardenticatenales bacterium
GTGGTAAGGGCAGGGCGTGAATGATTGCAGACGCAAAACTTTGACGGACACCCACGCTTACTTGACCAGTTGCCGAATTGGCCAAAGAAAGTTATAATTCAATCTACGGGCGTTTCACCCATAAGGTTCAACGCCGCGGTGAAATGCCAAGAACCTTTCGCTTTGCGCCTGACCAGCCTGAACAACAATGGCCGATGGCAAACACACAGATCGAACTATTAGCACACTTTTTCAACCTGGAGGGATTGCGCTGAAGACGCAACAGGGCAAGAAGTCATCGTTCTCTCCTCAAACGGGGAAGCTGACAACTGGCACAGTTGTCGGTACGAGATATCGGATCGACCACGTGCTGGGCATTGGCGGCATGGGTGCCGTATACGCGGCCCGTGACCTGCGTTTTTCCAGTATGGAGCGGCTTTGCGCTGTAAAAGAAATGCTGGCATTGCACCGCGATGAAAAACTTTTGACACAAATTCAAGATTCCTTCGACCGTGAAGCGAACATTCTGGCCAGCCTGAGTCACCCGGCTATTCCAAAAGTTTACGATTACTTTCACGAAGGTGATCACTACTTTTTGGTGTTGGAATTGATTGACGGCAAGGATCTGGAGACGATTCTGGATGAAGCGGCCAAACCCTTGCCCGTGGACCAAGTAGTGGATTGGGCCATTCAAACATGCGTGGTTCTCACCTACCTTCACGGCCACAAGCCCAAGCCTATCGTTTTTCGCGATATGAAACCTTCCAACATCATGCTGTGCAAAGATGGTCGCATTATGCTTGTAGACTTCGGCATCGCGAAACAACTCCAACCTGCGGCACGAGGCACAATGATCGGCACAGAAGGCTATGCACCACCCGAACAGTACAAAGGTGTAGCGGATCCCCGCGTGGATATCTATGCTTTGGGAGCAACCATGCACCATCTGCTCACGAATCAAGACCCGCGACTCGAACCGCCCTTTAGCTTTCACCAACACCCCGTGGGCGCGGCCAATCCTGACGTTCCGCCTGAATTGGGTGCCATCATCGAGCAATCTCTGGCGTACGAACCGCACATTCGCTTTCGATCCGCCGAATTACTACGCGAGGCCTTGACTGATTTCCAGAAAGGACACGAGGGCACACAACAAGGTGCTGGCGTGACCACCAATGGCCTGCACACACTGCCCAGGCAGACGAAACCTGCCCCCCCCCGGCCGCAACCCCTCTCGGCACCTGCGTTTGCACCCATCCCGACGCAACCTTCTCCGATCGCACCGCTGTGGACGTTTACGTGCGAGGAAGAAGTACGCTCATCCCCGGCACTTTCGGCCGGAAATCTGTACATCGGCTGCTACGACAATAATCTCTACGCCATAGATGCCCAAACTGGGAAGTTCCGGTGGAAGTATGCCACAGAAGGAGGCATCGCCTCCACCCCGTGTGTGGAAGAAGACCTGATCATCGTGGGCTCTGAGGACCGCATTCTTTACGCCATCTACGCGAAAACGGGGCAGATCGCTTGGACATTTCCCACAAAGGGGCGCATCCGCTCATCTCCACGCGCGCTTGGCGGGTACGTCTTTTTCGGTTCAGATGACCGCAGCATTTACGCAATCAACGCCCGCAAGGGACACCTTCGCTGGAGCTTTGATACCCTCAAAGCGATACGCTCGTCTGCCGGCTTTCTGGAGCACTTCGTCATTTTTGGGGGAGAGGATGGGTTCTTGTATGCCCTGGACTTCTCGACGGGCAAGGTACAATGGAAGGTCCGGCCCGGTGGCCCCCTCGTCTCCTCTGTGGCCATCGGCGAGAAGATGATCTACGTAGGCTCTATGGACTGGATGATATATGCCCTGGATGCCCGGTCGGGGTGGCCCGTCTGGCAATACCGTACCGGCGACAGAATAATTTCGTCGCCTGCTCTATCTGGCGAGCGTCTTTACATCGGCTCTGTAGACGGCTATTTATACTGCCTTGATGCGCGCTGGGGAAAACTGGTTTGGCGAACAGAACTTGGAGGTCAAGTAACATCATCGCCAGCTGTGGCCAACGATCAAGTGTATGTTGCGTCTACGAATGGCAGTCTGTTTTGTCTGAACAGCAAGAACGGCAAGATCGTATGGAGTTATGCAACACAAGGTCCCGTTCCTTCCTCCCCCGCCGTAGTAGATGGCGTGGTGTACATCGGCTCCATCGACCACCATGTGTACGCGCTCCCTGCATAAATTACCCGGTTAGATCATACAATGGAACGATTCTCACCTGACTATTACCACCGCCTGGGCCTATACGATGGCGCAGATGAAAAACAGATTCGCGCTGCGTATCGCCTGCTGGCCAGGCGATACCATCCAGATGCGGCCCACAGCACAATGCCCGCCGCGGAGAGCGAGCGGTTTCTGGCCATCCAGGAGGCTTATGAAACCCTGAGCAACGCGGACAGGCACGCCGATTATGACCGGTGGCTTGCCTCTCTGCCGCCGGATAAACGGCTCACCGTTCAAATCCACCAAACTATTGGCCCCCTATCGCTTGCCACACTGCGTGAGCCGCAAGCTGCCACACTCCTCCTCGACATGCGCGTAGACTCTGCCCTGCGCCCCAAACATCTGCCTTTGAACCTGTGCCTCGTTATTGATCGCAGCAGTTCCATGCGCGGGCCCCGCCTCAGCCAAGTGCGCAGAGCAACAAAGGAAATCGTAGACCAACTCGAGCCGGACGACGTATTCTCTCTCATTACATTCTCCGATCGCGCTACGGTCATTTTGCCTTCTCACCGCAACCTGCGCAAAGAGGTGGCAAAGAGCCTGATAGACGCCATAGAAGCCTCCGGGGGAACAGAAATCTACCAGGGCTTGCAGGAGGGAATGAACCAAGTCCTGCGGTATCATGAACCCGACACCCTCTCACATCTCATTCTCTTGACCGATGGCCACACGTATGGTGATGCCGAACAATGTCTGAGTATTGCTGAACAGGCCGGAAACCGGCACATTGCCATTACCTCCCTGGGCATCGGCACGGATTGGAACGACCAGTTCTTGGATTCTTTGGCCCGTGCCAGCCACGGAACCGCTTCCTACATCGCCGGTCCCACACAGGTGATCGAAAGTTTCCAAAACCAGATGAACCGGCTGCGGGCTATCGCCGGCCGGGGAGCAACACTATCCTTAACCCCCGCCCCGAAAACCACCGTGCGAGATGCCTACCTCGTCTCTCCGGAGGTTGACGCACTCTCCATAATCGAAAACCAGATACCGTTAGGGGGCTTGAGTTTCGACCATTCAACCGTTGTACTCGTAGAGCTGGTCATAGACCCCCTGCCGGCCAGCGTGCAGGAGCTTCTCCGCTGGACATTAGCGGTAGACATGGCCCCCTTGACCCGTCGAAGGGAGCAGATCTCGCGGGAAGTTCTCGTAGATGTCCGGAACCAAGAGTTCCCCCTGGAAACCCCCGAGGTCGTTATCTCCGCCCAGTCACGGTTGACGGCCTATAAACTTCGCAGCCAGGCCTGGCGAGACATGGAGCAGGGACAACCGCTGCAAGCCTGCAAACGGCTGCAAGCCGTCGCCACACGCCTCTTTGATTTGCACGAAACCGAACTCGCCCTGGCCACTTTGCACGAGGCAGAACACGTCAAAAATACGGGCACCCTGACCCGCGACCGCGGTAAATGGATCAAATATGGCACGCGCCGGTTGGCCTTGCCGGCGCCGGGAGATGTACCATGATTTCATGCCCGCTGTGCCAGACCCAACACTTGCCCAACACGCTGTTTTGCGATCAGTGTGGCACGGCCCTCACCAGCGCAGCGCGCGCCGGTCCCGCGCCAGACGCCACCGCGCGGTCCCCGCCCTCCCCACGCATTTTGGTGCC
>CAZFFM010000311.1:0-3832 GCA_964517425.1 uncultured Ardenticatenales bacterium
CGTCAGACGTCAGTCGCCAGATGTCAGTCGTCAGACGTCAGTCGCCAGATGTCAGACGTCAGACGTCAGACGTCAGTCGTCAGATGTCAGTCGCCAGACGTCAGTCGCCAGATGTCAGTCGCCAGATGTCAGTCGCCAGATGTCAGTCGTCAGATGTCAGTCATCCGTAATCCCACGCTCACCGCTGGACGCTCGACGCTCCACGCTCTACGCTCACCGCTGGACGCTCCACGCTCCACCCTCTATCTCCACCGTTCATCGTTTTAGAAAAGTCGGTCTCCATTGATGCAAAGTTCGAATTTGCAGCCCAGATACCGGGCGGCTCTCCGGCTAATGATCATACGGCTCATGAAGATTTCAAAGTACTCCATGACACGAGACATTTCTGTGTCAATATCCAACTCCAGGGCAATCACTCTTTTGTCCCCGTCCACGCGCACGAAGGAGCGACGCGATGCAAAATTGACGCGGTCGTGTATGTCGAACTGGTCGGGGTCGGGATTTTGTACGCGGCTGCGGTGAACATCGGCTTTGTCGGCGATAATCACGGCGGCTGTCACTTCGCTGGAGGGGACGCCCCCCTCTTCTTCGTGATTGCCAATGGCTCCCATCACGGTTGCAACCTCGTCGTAATTCATCCCCAGGCGGGGCAACACCTGCATGGCGATAACCGCGCTGCCCAGTGCGTGGCCGTCGCGGTGAATGACATTGCCAACGTCGTGCATGTAGCCGGCAATTGCCGCCAGTTCCGCCATTCGCCTGGAATAACCGAGCCTCTCCAGGATATTATGGCCAATGTTTGAGACCAGGCTGGCGTGGCGTTGGCCATGTTCTGTATATCCCAGCACCTTGAGTTGCCGGTTGGCCCCGTACAAGAAAGCGTCGATCTGTGGTTCTTTACGGACATCAGCAACGGTTACGATGTGCCGGTGGGCCTGGCTGTTTTCGGTTTCCTTTGTTGCTGAGCGATCTTCAATGACATGTCCATTTTTCTCTGTTTTCAAGATCACCTAATGCTCCTTGAGTTTAGCCGTTGCGTATAGCGTCTGCCTTCAATTGTGGTGAGCGGGAGTGTTTGGCCCATTCCCAAATCTGTGTGGCCGGCGAGAAACAATTATCGAACACCTGAAATTATACCGTCGCAAGAGCATATTGTCAATAGTTTGACCATTCATGTTCCGGCGGATGTTTGCGCAAAAGGAAACCCCTCCGGTTCAGGAACGTGTGTGGTGCGGACGATGACTTGTAAAATGGTCCATTCTACGACCCAGTGCAAGGCAATGGTCAGCCAGAGATTGGCCGTGAAATAGAACCAAATCGCACTCAGCACCGCGAAAACGCCGGTTATCAGCGCATTGAGGCTTCTGCCAGGTTTCTGCACCCCGTCTGTGACCGCAGGGTCCAGAGCCTGTTCCAGCAGAATGATGAGCAAAGAAGCAAAGCATCCGGCATAGCGTCCCCAGCCCAAGGCCAACGTTCCGGACCGGTAGAAAGCCCAGTGGACTTCGGAGAAAATGATGCCGGGCAAAATAGTGGCCCAACCCCAGGGCTGGGCGACAAAGCTGCTCTTCGGAAAGGAAGCGCCGTTGTGCGTGATGTGTTGGTAACGCGATATGGCAACGGCGAGGAGCGCGGCCGCCGCCAACGCAATAGGCATACCAATACCCAAGCCCTGCGGCCAATCCAGGTTGCTCAGTCCCATCCAGCGGGAATTTGTGACGCCGCGCAGCAGGAGCAGGTACGGCAGGAGAATGAAATATCCCACCCGGACGAAAGAAATCAGAAATGGCATACCGGCCCACCTCCTGAAACGCTCGACCCACTGCCCCGCTTTGCTCGGCCGAGGCTGCCGAAAGTGCCAGACGAGCATGCGCATGACCACGTGTGCCGTGAAGCTTAGGCCGATCCAGCCCCAAAGGGTCAGGCGTATGTCACTCATGGTTGTCGGAATCATCGTTGGCTCTGTGATGAAAAGCAATGGGAATTGCCAGGGAAACCAAAGTCCCTTTGCCCGGAGACGAATCGATGGTCCAGTTCGCTTCGATGAGTGCGGCGCGCTCCTTCATGTTGAGCATGCCTAAACTGGCCCGCTCGTGGTAATTCTCAAGCGTAGCTGTCACATCAAAACCGGGGCCATTGTCTTCCACTTGAGCGACAAGGAATTCACCGTCAACCAGAAGGCGCACGTCAATTCTGGCATCCGAGGCATGTTTTCGGGCGTTGTTGACCGCTTCCTCCAGGATGGCAAAGGCTGTCTCTTCTGCTTCGGCACGCAGCCGCACATTTTCTGAGTGATCCACAAAATGGATGTCAAGATTGCTCTCTTCTCTTAGCCGGCCGACAAGTTGGGCCAGGGCGGCTGACAGGCCCTCGGTTTCCAATACCACTGGACGGAGTGTGAAAAGCAGGGTGCGCATACTGTGGGAAGCCTTCCTGGACATCTCGTACAACTCATCCAGCTCGCCAGGTACCTGGGCCGGAATGCGCTGCAATAGGGCCTTGATGTATTCGATTTGCATGGACATGGCGGCAACCGTCTGCACCGGCCCATCGTGAAGGTTGCGCGCCAATTGTCTGCGGGAGACTTCGCCGTCGCTGATTGCTCCATCGTGTATCTTCTGCAAGTCCTCGTGCAACTGCACGTTGTGTAGGGTGAGAGAGCTCATTTGACACAATGTTCTCAGGAAAGCGAGGGTTTTTTGGTTGACAGTGACTTTGTTCCGCGAGGCCAAAACCAGAATCCCATATTCGTCCAGTCCGCTCTGGAGGGGGATGAGGATGATAGAGTTCATGCCTGCCAGGGAAGCGAGCGGTTTCAGCGATTCGTCAGGCTTCGTGCAGATGATGGGATCCCCCTCCAAGATGGCTTGCCGGAGAATCCCCAAGTCCGATGAAAGCCGTACATCTTTGTCTTCCTGGCGGTAGCTGGACCCGGTGACAACGCGCAACTCACCCCTGTCTGTATCGTCGTTAAAAAGGAGGAGGAGACTGCCCCATTTCTCGTCGCCCAGAAAGTGGCGCGTTGTTTCGGCAAGGGCATGGAGCTGGAGATGGTAGCTACCACTTGTGGCCATTGCCTTGGAAATGTCGCGCAGGGCGTTCGCTTCGCGCTGGTCGTGCTCCAGAGGCTGGCACATACCGGTGTCCTCCGTGCCGAAAGTTTGGCGGGAGACCTGGGCAAGGATTGCCGCAAGCGCGGAGACCAGCGCCAATTCAAAGAGATTTACCGACTGACTCTTTAGAAAGAGAGTCAATCCATGTACATTCGTGGGAAGTTCTGTTGCCAGCGTAAGATGTTGCAAACTGTAGCCCGAGAGCAACCCGCCGGCCAGCAACACACCCCAAAACCAATCGCTGCGCAGAGATGTGACCCATACTGGGTAAAGGAGTATCCAAATGCCCCACTGCTCCGTTGGTAGAGGCAACGTGAGCGACCAAGCCAGCGGGATGGCAATGTCCAAGCCCCAGCCGGCCACTTGGAGGGGGGTGATGTCGCGGCCATCTTGGCCTCTGGCCAGCAGTGGCAGAAGGGCCAGATTTACAATACCGGCAAAGACCAAAATGAGCAGGGAAGGGTGATTCCAACTGCGCGCACCCATGACGATACTGATGAGCGCTGACCCAACAAGATAGAGCCAGCGTGTACGCCAGAGAGACTTTTCCATAGGAAGTCCAGAACGTTGCAGTGCTTGCATTTCCTTCCCCAGGTGAATTACGAATGATGACCAGTATAACACAGCCCGTACAATTTGGCAATACTTTATTATACTGGGCGGTGGGTGTCCGTCAAAGTTTTGCGTCTGCAATCATTCGCGCCCTGCCCTTACCACCA
>CAZFFM010000312.1:0-3825 GCA_964517425.1 uncultured Ardenticatenales bacterium
TCCATTGTCTCTGCGGTGAAATCCTTACCCTGCCCCCAGAATTGAAATGCACCCGGGCCGCGGGCGGGGTGTCCGTCACTATTTTTGCGTTTTGGGTTGCCTTACTTGCTCGGTAGTGGTTACATCTTACCTGATGGGGCACCATGTAACCACTACCAAAAATTCAACGCCATGGCGCAGAGGCGCAAGGATGGTTTTTGTTGTTCTTCGCGTCCTTGCGTTAAAAAATTCTGTACCATGCGGAGCATCATCAGTCAACATGTAACCACTACCACTTGCTCATAGTGGACGACAGCTCACATCCCTGCTTGCCACCAGGCAAAAAGCCGTGGTTGGCCGCGCTCCAGAGCCAGCAGATCAGCTTTCATCTGAATGCCGCCGGCATAGCCACACAAACTGCCATCCTTCGCCACCACGCGGTGACAAGGTATGATGATCGGAATCGGATTGGCGGCGAGCGCACCGCCAACGGCTCGGGCCGCGCGTGGTTTGCCGATCTGGCCGGCCACCCATCCATAAGTGCGGGTTTGGCCATACGGAATCTGGCAATCGAGTTCCCATACCGTTTGGCGAAACGGCGTGTGGGCCGATAAATCCAACAAGGTCATAAAGTTGCGCAACGTCCCGTTGAAATATTGCTCCAACTCGCTGATGAGCAAGTCGAGAAACTCGGTGGGAGGCGGGTATCTGTATGTACGGCTGCGTCGCAAGTGCTCCCATGATTTGGCCTCGCTTGCGGCAGGCAAAGTCATTTCGATCAAGCCATGCGTTGAAAAAGCGGCGCCGAACCACCCCACCATCGGAATTTGAAACACGCTGGCGGTTACCCCAATCATCTTGTCATCCCCTCTTTGGTGTCGTCAAGAACAAGCCCATCATGACATCATCCGCATACCGGTCAAGGAGCCGGAAAGCGCGCCGCCGCCGCCCCTCCTCAATAAAACCAAACTTGCGATAGAGGTTGATCGCCCGCCGATTGGTCGAGAAGACCTCCAGGTCCACTTTCTCCAGGCCAACGTCATAGGCCCAAGCCAAAAGGTACGTGAGCATTGCCGTGCCCAGTCCCAACTCTCGATAGGGTTTGGCGACGAGCATACCCAGGGTGCCCACGTGGTGATCTTTCAGGCCAAAGGATCCGGCAAAGATACTGCTAATGGCGACGACTTTGCCGCCGGTTTCTGCCACAACCAGGAGCTTGCGGGGATTCTCAAGGGCGTCGCGAATAAATTGGCGCTCCTCGTCCAGACCAAGGAGGAGTTTTTCTGTGCCGATGTAGATTCCTTCTCCCGCAACTTCATTCACCAGTGTGAGCAACTCTCCCGCTTCTTCCTCGCGAGCAGGACGCAGAGTCGCCATACGACCATCTTTCATCTTGACGCTCTGTGGTGTATACCAGGCCACGATACCTCCGTTGTCCGCGCAACCGTACGCGTCGGGTACTCTTTCCCTTTTCCCCTGTCCCATTTTATGTCAGAGTGTGACCGATGTCAAATAACCGTCGCCCCCCCGGGTGTGCGTCATATTTTTGCGCGGCAACTCTCTCAAATAAACCACGAAGACACGAAGGCGCAAAGAACAACCAGCTTGAATGTTTCGACATGGGCACCGGCGTGTTTTGTTTTTGCCACGGATGGTCACGGATTTTCACGAAAAAACCAGCAAGCATAAAAGAAAATCTGTGGAAATCCGTGCAATCTGTGGCTGAAAATGCCGTATTGTCCGGGCAAAATGATTTTCGCCAGATTCCAGTTTCGACGTTGGGAGATGAGATAGGCCCGACGAGTAGGCTTTCGCGCTTGCTCCACTTTGTATGCTTTGTGTCTTGGGCGATATTGCCTGGCAGGCAACGCCCTCGGGGCGAGGGCTGCGAGCGGTAAAGCTGATGCTTACCCAGGCAGCGCGATTCATCCGCTGCCGGCCAAACGCGAAACTTTGACGGCCACTCCCCGGTAATCCAGCAATTTGACAACCTGATAGAATGTGGTATACTTTTATATTTGGGACACAAAGTAGAATAATCTATATTTCAATGTTGAATTCTTGCCAGCTCTGACCCATTTCTCGGGGCTGGCATGTTTTTGGTGGACATATTTCACTGCTGCCGATTGTGTAGAGTCAGAAGAGAGAAACGCTCCCCCACGACTAATTACGTTGAAACGCTGTCTCTTTTTCTCTGCCACCTTATGGTTGGTCACAGACATCAGAAAATAAGGGAGCTGCTGTTTATGAATCATCGTCAAGAGATAATGCAAGAACTTGTCACCGGGCTGATCAAGAAAGCCGAGCAGCAAGGACACGTCACACAAGACAACCTACTGGAAGTTTTGCCCGATGTAGATGACATCTTCGACTTGCTGGACAACCTTTACAAAATGCTTGCCGACGCAGGAATAGAAATTCGCGATTCGGCAGACTGGTACCTGCCTCTTCCCCGATCGGGGGACAACGATCTAAGCGATGATGACGAACTCATGCTAGACCTGGCCCAACTGAGCCCCGATGATACGGTTGGTCTCTATCTCATGGAGAGTTGTCATCACCCCCTTCTAAGCGCGCACGAAGAAACCATTTTGGCCTTACGGATGGAACAGGGACAAGAAGCCCTCAAACGTCTCCAGAAACATAGGGCCGAGCTGCCCCCGGAACAGCGCCAACATCTGGAATCCCTGGCACGCCAAGGCGCTAACGGACGCCGCAAACTGATAGAATGCAACTATCGCCTCGTAATCAGCATTGCTAAGAAATATGAAGGTCGCGGGCTGCCCTTGCTCGACCTCATTCAGGAAGGGAACATCGGCCTGATGCGAGCTGTGGACAAGTTTAACCACCGGCTGGGATATAAGTTCTCCACGTACGCGACATGGTGGATTCGGCAAGCGATCACGCGCTGCATTGCCGACCAATCGCGTACGATCCGCGTACCAGTACACATGACCGAACGAATCGGAGAACTTAACCGTGCTTCGCGCCAACTGATGCAAGAACTGGGGCGGGAACCTTCCATACGCGAACTGGCCAGCGAACTGGATACGACCCCGCACAAAGTCCAGCGCATGATGCGTATAGCGCAGCATCCTCTCTCCCTGGAGATGCCTGTTGGCGAAGACGAAGAGAGCAGCCTGGGAGACTTTGTAGAAGACCAAAAAGGGTTAGCTCCCACCGACGCAACCTCACAAAGTCTTCTCCGCGAAGAATTGGAGCACGTATTCACGTCACTCCATCCTCGCGAAGTGCAGATACTACAACTCCGTTACGGACTAAAAGACGGCCGCAGCCTTACGTTGGAGCAAGTGGGGAAAAAATACGGGCTGACACGCGAAAGAATTCGCCAGATTGAAGTGCAGGCACTGCGTAAACTGCGTCACCCAAGTCGCAGCCGCCGCCTCCGGGATTATCTGTAACCAAACGCTTTTCTATTTGTCGGGAGATCAAACGACGACACGAAAAAAGCAGTCGAAACCACCAGAAAAACGAAGGGAAAAGGCATCTTCGTTTACAGTTTTGTGCCTTGACTGTGAGGCGCAGTTTTCAGCCAGTAGAAAAGAAGCGGATCAAGAGAAACAAGTTGCCTGCCCACAATGCGGCACGCAATTTGAAATCATGTCCGTAGCACCTCCGCAAATCGATTACGCTTGGTCCTACTTCCCCGAGATCTAGTGTTTCGTCTCGCTGTGGACGACTTTTCCAATGCAAAGCCCTGACGGACACCCCTGCTCGTTGGGTGTTCGTCATATTTTTGCGCGGCAATTCTCTCAAATGAACCACGAAGACACAAAGGCACAAAGAACAACCAGGTTGAATGTTTCGACCTGGACACTGGCGTGT
>CAZFFM010000313.1:0-3823 GCA_964517425.1 uncultured Ardenticatenales bacterium
GTAGATCACAAAGGCATCTCCCACGCCCTCTTCCAGGACGCGATCCATGTTCGTGTCTGTGTGTACGTCGGCGACAATGGCCATGCGTTCGTCGGTTTCCGAGGCGACCTGCCCCTGGATGTCGGCCGAAAAGGTGGTCAGCGCTTCGAGCTGGCCACCTACGTTGTCAATCGTGCGGTATTCGTCGTCCGTTAGGGGCCGGTTTTGCAATTCTTTTTCGGCCATGCGCTTCAGAGCCAGGAATAAATCTTCGGCTCTCTGCAATTTCGAGCGGTATTCGTCATTCAACAGCCCCCGCCGGTCCAATCCGGTTCGCATTTGGCCGGCCAACGCGGCCAGGCGGGCAAACACCTCCGGTTCCGGCTCCACGTAGCCGCGCGGCATCTCCGGTTCTGGCATGATGGAAGTCGCTCGCAATGTGTAACTTTGCTTGGCGTAGAGGATCGTGTCGTGGCGCAGTTCGGCCCAGGAACCGAGCGTCGTGTACAGCGATTTGTCTGTCCACGCACTGTTCTGCATGAAAGCGGGATACCCTTGCCTCCGTTCGTCCAACAAGGGACGCAGCGTGTTCAGCCAGTTCCAGTAGAGGTTCTCCGTCCACTGTTCATCGGGCAAGACCGCAAACTCTTCTTGCAGCTTGGCGAGTTGCTGCGGATAGCCCTGATAGGCCGTATCCCCTTCTTCCTGCAAAATTTGCAGCGCGCGCGGCGAGCCGAGGACGGCCAAGAGGTCCACCCCGCGTGGCAGCCCACGAATCGGCCCGGCCTCGGAAGTGGACAGCGTGAAGGGCTGCCCGTTTCCCTCGTATCGCCCGACGCGGTCATAGACCAACTGCTGAAAGACGTAGGAATCGGGCACAAATCGCTGGCCCATGAAGCGGAATCCTTGCGTAGATTCTTCCGGGTTTTCGCGGTCTGTGACCAAACTGGAAACGATACGGGGAGGACGCAGTTTGCGTGCCTCCTCGATGAAGGCATCCAGCCGTCCGGGGTCGGCCAGATCGGCCGGCTGAATTTGCAGGCCGAACAACTTGCGGATCAGTGGCACGTAATCATGGACGGTGAGGTCGTCGGCGCGGCCCACGAAGAAGACGGTTGGCTCATAGATTCGGTCCCACACGTCTACGGCCGGTTCGTCCCCCACCCGAACGCGGGTCAAGGCGTCGCTCAACAGGATCGCCTGGCGCGTCTCACGTCGCGCATCGTTCGGGTCGTCTGTTTGCAGGCGAAAGCCAATGCGCCCGTGCCACATCATAGCCCGAAAGTAGCGTCCAAACGTCTCGTTCCGTGTGTAGTGCCCGCGCGGAACGTATTGGCTGTAATCTTCCGGGTAGCCGAAGATCGGGGATTGGGCAAAGCCGGCGTGCCGGTCGATCAGGGCCAGTTCTTGCCTGACCATGCCGCTCACCGCTGCCGGCGGGCTGTACGAAGCGTCGAGCAGGGAGAGGGCGACTGCGAAATAGGCGACGTTGCGCTGTGCGGCCTCGCGTGCCGGGCCGGTGCTTGCGGTCATCTGTTGCCGGGCGTCCTGTAGCATGGCCTCGTCCAGTCGCTGCAAGTCCGTGACAAAGTGTTCGATTTCGGCAAAACGGAGCGCGTAGTCGTACAGCACGTGAAAAGCGTGCAGGGCCACATCTGTGGTGATGAAGGCCGGGTCGCCCCGCTCCGAGACTCGCTTGTATATCTCGTAGACCTGCTCATAATAGGCGGGCAAAACCACGAAACCGTTGTTTTCCAGTGCTGTTCGGGCCTCCGGGCTGAGCGGAATCAGGGGGTTGTGTGGGCCAACCGCTTGAAGGTCGAAAGCGTAGGCGGGGACATCCGGTCGGACAGAAACGGGCACCGGTTCGTAGGGCGCAAAGCGGGCCGGGGGAGCGGCTTGCTGTGGCAGCGCCGTAGGCTCCGGGCTGGACGTGGGCGTGGGCGGCGGCAAGGGACTGGGCGTGGGGGTAGCCGTTGTAGAACAGGCGACCAGGGTCGTTACGGCCACCAGCAAGAATAGGGAAACCACAAACCTTTCCATTCGTACACCTCCATCAGCCGCATGTGCCGGCATGGCACGCGTCGTGTGCCGGCCGGCGGCGGTTCACTCACCTGTCGGGCATTAACATTCTCAGGAACGGGTTGTACTCACGCTCTGCGGCCATCGTGCTGGATGGGCCGTGGCCGGGATAAATCATGGTTTCATCCGGCAGAGGCAGGAGCACGGAGCGCAACGATTGTACCAGCTCATCGAGAGAGCTGCCGGGGATGTCGTAGCGGCCGATGCTGCCGGCGAACAGCGTGTCTCCGGTGAATGCGGCGTCTTGCGCAAACAAACAGATTCCCCCGGGGCTGTGGCCGGGCGTGTGCCGCACCAGGAAGGGGACACGCCCAATCTGGAACTCGTCCCCGTCCTCGACAAAGGCGTCGGGGATGGGCGGCTCACCCACGGCTATGCCCAGGAACTGTGCGGCCCGTTCTTGCGCAGAGGCCAGAAGAGCGCGGCCGGCAGGATGGATCAGGAAGGGCGCGCCGGTCTTCTCCTGCAGAATACGCACGCCACCGACGTGATCGAAATGGCTGTGTGTGTTGACAATGCGTTCGAGCCGCAGGTCGTTGGCCTTCAGAAATTCCAGGATGTGCTCCGCGTCGCCGCCCGGATCAATGACCAACGCCTCTTTTGTTTCCGAATCCCACACCACGTAGCAATTCACCTGCAACAGGCCGACGGGAAGACATTGTATTCTCATTTGTTCTCGACTCTTTTCCAGTATCTTCTGTACTGGAGTCTGGCGTTTTTCTGTTTTTGCCACGGATTATCACAGATTTTCACGGAAAAACCAAGAAATCTGTGCAAATCCGTGTCATCCGTGGCTGAAAATGCCCATATTACACGGTCAAAATGATTTTCGCCAGAGTCCAGTTCTGTATATTCTCAATAACCTTGGGAACGCCCCCCCCGGCCCCCAATTCTGGGGGGCACGGCCTTGCGTCCGTCTACGTAGGGCGACTGCTAGGGTGCGCCCCTACTTCTTGCCATGTGTCATCAGCACTCCGGCATCTGGCCGGTGGAAAGAAGTTGCCAGAGACGGGCGGGTTGGTACAAACGGTGATGCAAAGCCAGCCACAAGAAAACGAGCAGGCCGCCCATCTCCCACCCCCACAAATCGCGACGTTGGGTGAAGGTAGTCAGGTATGCGTGCCGGATGTTTGTCTCTTCCGATCCAGCCTTTTTCCATTCGTGGAAGCGCCATCCCCTGAGGGGCCAGAAAAAGGTGTCCGGGAAGAACCAGAGACGGTCAATAATCGCGTGGCCGATAAAGGCCCAAGCGTAGGGCTGTGCCCCACGAAATCGTCGCGATGTGACGGCGAATACCAGTAGATTGGCCAGGAGGGTATGGGCAAACAACACGGCTGCATGGTAACGGCGATAGAAATAGGCCCAGGCTAACGGTTTGTCAATGATGTCCGGCAGCATCGCGGCTACGGCAACCAGGCGATAATCTGCCCGCCGGAGGGCAGGAATACGCCGTTGCAGGAGACTTAGCGCTCCCCAGGTGTAGGCAACATGGCTTTGTGGCAACATGCAAATAGTTCCTTTGCTCGAAACCTTTGTTTACGATCTCTTTGTCAAGCTCACAGGGTAATTCTATTGGGGATTGGGAAAAGTGTCAAATAGCCGCGTGTGTACGCCATATTTTGCGCGGCAATTCTCTCGAATAAACCACAAAGACACGAAGACACAAAGAACAACCAGTTTGAATGTTTCGACCTGGACACTGGCGTGTTTTGTTTTTGCCACGGATGGTCACGGATTTTCACGGAAAAATCAGCAAGCATAG
>CAZFFM010000314.1:0-3812 GCA_964517425.1 uncultured Ardenticatenales bacterium
GTGAAAATCTGTGTTCTAAAAAGAAAAAACTGTTCTCTCCGACAGCCTGCTAGCCACCGGGTGCCACGCCCCGGTTCACCCGCCTCGCGGCCGGTCACACGCGGTCGAACATGAGTGCAACTTCGGCTTCAGCGCGGGCGATCCAGGGGTTCTCTGCCCGCTCGTCTCCGGCCAGCGCAGTCAACGCTTTCTGATAATACGCATTTGCTTGCAGCACGTCGCCCAGATAGAAGTGGGCCCGTCCCAGCTTGTATCCCAGGGCCAGTTGCTGGCCAGACGTTCCCCTGTTTTCCAGGCAGGCCTGGTAAAGTTTTATCGCCTCCTCTGAACGACCCGTGAAGGTGCAGGCGTCGGCCAATGCTTCCTGGACGCGCAGTATCTCCGATTCAGAAGCTTCGCTCTTTTGCATTAAGGTCAGTGCCTGCCCCAGGAATTGATAGGCTTCGTCGTAAGAAAAATGGGCCAGGGCCAACATGCCCGCGCTTGCCGAATAACCGGCCGCTTTGGGCAAGTTGCCGCTGGACAAGAAGTGTCGCGCGAGACCGGCGATCTCCTCTTTGTCGCCATCCGGCTCAATCTCTTCGGTGAAGAGGGCGATTTTCTCGTGTAAGTGTTCGCGCGTCTTGCGCAGCAACATGCCGTAAGCAACTTCACGCACCAGATCATACACAAAACGATAGACGCGCTCGTCTTCTGTGGCCCTTGTTTCGCGGATCAAGCCTCTTGAAACCAGTTCCTGTAGTGATCCGTCCAACGATTGGCAGGGGGGTTCCAGAGCGGCCAGCACCTCTTTGCGAAAACGGATGCCAATGACAGAAGCATACTGCAACACAATCCGCGCGTCACCCGACAGGCTGTCAATGCGCGCTGTGACCAACCCCTGGACCGAATCGGGGATCATAGATGAGACGAACGTGCTCTCCAGTCCTCCTCCGCCGGTGAGGATATTTTGCTTGGCCAGCGACACCAGAGAGCGGGCTCCCTCGACGAGATAGAATGGATTGCCTCCCGATTTGAGGACGAGCGCGGAAACCAGGGAACGGGAAACCAGCGATTCGTCCACGAGTTGGCCGGCCAATTGCGTGCTTGCTTGTTGGCTCAGGGGCTTGAGTTCCAGGTCATGGAATGGTTGTTGAAGATGATGTAACTGTTCAAGATTAGAACCCGGCCGGCTGGCGAGGATCAGCATCAGGGGCAAGGCTCGGCCTCTCTTTTCAAGGAATGGTGTCAGCTCATTGAGTAAGCCCTGGACCATTTCCAACGAGTGCGGAACCGCTGATTGCCAGTCATCGGCGACCAGGATTGTTGGGCGAACCTGCGCCTGGCTCAACATGATGCGCGTGGCTTCGGCAAAAGCCTGCTGGCGAAGCCTCTGCGGATGTACGTGACGCAGCCTGACATCCTTCGCCGCCCATCCGAGAAGATACCCCAATATTGGCATCATCTCGTCTGCCGCCAGATGCAGGCTCTGAAGATGGTGTCGAATCTTGATGCGACTGGCTGCGTGGTGCTCGTGATCCTTCACGCCGAGAAGGGAACGTAACAGTTCGACCATCGGAGAATATGGAGAAGCACCGAACCGGTTGGCACTGGTTTCCAGGATGAGCGCTTCTTGCGGCGGGTCAGCTTCTTCTATCATGCGCAGGAACTCGGCCAGCAAGCGGCTTTTCCCGATGCCCGTTTCTCCGACAATGGTTACTACCTGCGGCATCCCTTTGACCGTTTCTCGCCAGGCACTCTGCAAGCCGTTCAGTTCTCGCGCTCGATTGACGAAGGGTACCTGGAAGCCGGCACGTAGCTTTACTTCGGCGGATCGTGAGCTCCAACCGTACACTTCGTAATATGGCATAGGCTCTGACTTACCGTGCAGGACAACGGGAGCATGCGCGCGGTACTGCACGTAGTGCCTCGTCTGCTCATACACACGGGGCGAGACAACAATGCCTCCAGGAGGCGCTTCATGTTGTAGGCGTGCGGCTACGTTGGCCGCATCACCAATCACGGTGGGGGAGGCATTCTCTTGGGGCCCCACCGTTCCCCAAACTACGTCGCCAAAGCTGATTCCAATGCGCAACTTTATGCCCAGCCCCACTCTGCTGTGGACAAGGTCTTCGATATCTGGCATCGTTTCTTGCATGGCCAACGCAGCCCGCACTGCCCGCAACGCATCGTCTTCGCGCGTTCGGGGCGCACCAAAGAGCAGCATGATTCCATCGCCCAGGATTTTGTCCAGGTGTGCGCCGGTAGCCTGGGTCGCGTCCAGCAGTTGACCGTAGATGGTGTTCAGCAGGTCAATCACGTCCTCGGCGTCGCTGCGTTCACAAATTGTGGTAAACCCTTGAAGATCGGCAAACAACACCGCCACACGCCGCCGCTCGCCGGAAAGGGACGTTCCGTTGTGTGGCCGCGAAGTCGCAGAAAGACCGCAAGTCGGGCAAGGGCCGTTGCCGTTCGATCCGGCTTGGTCAGCGTGGCGCGTCTGCACGGCTGCTTTCACGTTGGCTTTGGTCACGGCTCAAGGCTCCTGGACGGTAGCAATCTGCAGGTCCGCCTCATAACTCAGGTCCAGTTCGACGGGGTTCACTCGTTCGTGAGCTTGATCGTAGAGCAGGCGGATGATAGGCCGGTCCGGATAGCGCCGGCTGCTGTGGACCACAATCCCCCGATAGCCCTGGTAGAAACCATTTTGCACGGCGACGCCAATGCCAACGGGAAACATCGGCAGGATCGAAAGAAAGTGCTGCACGATTTCCGCGTTGAGGAGCGTGCCAGACATTTCGCGCATGATCGCGGCTATCTGTTGTGGGGCCAGTGACGGCTTTCCGGGCCGGTCACTCGATAACATGTCGTACACATCGGCCACCGCGGCGATCTCTGCCATCGGCAAAATGTATTGCTCCGTGTTACGCGACCGCCGGCGGCGGTAGGTATTTGTGCCTCGCAGCCCGCGCGGATAGCCCTTCCCATCCTGGCGCTCATGATGTTGGAAAGCGACATGGTTTGCCAGAACGCTATTTGGATTGCGACTTCTCAGAAACTTATAGCCGAGAATTGTGTGTCCCCGCAAACGACGATATTCTTGGGCATTGAGTGCATCCTCTCGTTTGTAAATGTCCTGTTCGATGAATAGCTTGCCGATGTCATGCAACATGCACCCGCTGCCGAGCTTGATCATGTCGCTCTCTGACACGTAGAGCCGCTTGCCGATCATGATGGCCGTGACCGCTACTTCAATCGAATGGCTGAACGTGCGGTCGTCGTACGAGCGAATTTCTGCTATGCCGGAAAGCATATTGGAACTGACCAATTCCTTGAGTATTTCCTTGACAATATCCTCAATCTGTTGGAACTGCTCCTTGCCCTTGTGCCCATTTTCAGACGAACTGTCGTCAGGGTCGCCAGCCGGTTTCTCCTTGGCTCCAATTGCTTCCGTTATTGCCTGGCGAGCTACGGTGAAAACCTGTTGCACGGTGGCGTGCGCCTCCACCCGAACTTGTTGGGAGACGAGTTCCGGAATGTCTACATCGTCCGTGTCGCGGTCCCGGATGTAGACAGCCGGAAACCCCCGGCGAACAAGGCTCTCTATGTACCCCGCTGTGAGGGGGACGTTGGCTCGCAACAATACATTCCCTTTGGCGTCATACAGACTGCGCGCCAACATTGTGCCCGGCCGAAGCCGCTGAACAGATACTCGTAGCATTCCTTGTACCTTACCCCCGCGACACTGTTATGAAAATAGTAGCCAGTCGTCAGATGCCAGTCGTCAGACGGCCCCGCATGAATGACGGGGCCTGGGACGCCAACCCAGGCGG
>CAZFFM010000315.1:0-3771 GCA_964517425.1 uncultured Ardenticatenales bacterium
ACCTGGTTGTTCTTTGTGCCTTCGTGTCTTCGTGGTTCATTTGAGAGAGTTGCCGATGGATTATGCAGTCCGGATCAATGAGCCTCTTCGCTCATTCAATCCGCTGCCTTTGCACTCTTTTGGACAGGGAGCGATTCCTTCTTTGTGGCCGTTGCTTTTGTTTCTACGGCCTCTTTTTTACCGTTCGTCTCTGCCTTGCTGGCGGCAGGGGCTATTTCTCCACGGCCATTGTTCTTGGGGTGGTCCGTAACATAAAACCCTGAGCCCTTAAAGATGATACCGGCCGGCGAATAGATGCGCCGTACGCCGGCATGGCCGTTTGGGCAGACACTGGCCGGGCCATCATCTACACGCTGAAACTGTTCAAAATGAATTCCACAAACTGAGCACTGATATTCGTAAATCGGCATTGCTAATACTCCTTACAAAAATGAATTCCACCAACTTCCAGCAGCAAGCTGTATTTTGGACGGGACAACATAAACGTTACCGTGACCGTTAGACCCGGTAGGTCCCTTGCTTTTCTCGGGCCAGCACATATTTCATGCCTCCGACGTGCCGCACCATTCCTTTGAGTTCCATGACGGTCAGTGTACTGGTTATGGTAGCGGGGGCGAGGTTGCTTTGGCGGCCCAGTTCGTCTGCATGGACGGGCTCTGCAGAGATATATTGGAGCAACCGTTCTTCTGTCTCATTTGCCGGCAATATCTGGCGGGCAAATTGGTGATCTTCCACCATGTTGAGGTTCAAACATTCCAGTATGTCGCGAACATCTGAAACCGGGTGGGCGCCTTCAAAAATGAGGCGATTTGTTCCCTTGCTGCCTCGATTGTAGATGTTGCCCGGTACGGCAAAGACTTCACGGCCTTGCTCCAGGGCGTATGAGGCTGTGATCAACGCGCCGCTACGCTGGCCTGCTTCCACGACAACCGTTCCCAGCGATAGGCCGCTTATGATCCGGTTGCGGGGCGGAAAATTGCCGCTTTCCGGGGGCGTGCCGAGGGGATAGTCGCTGACCAGCGCTCCCTGTTCGATGATCCGGGCGGCAAGGGCTCGATTTTCCGACGGATAGATGTAGTCCAGGCCGCACCCAAGCACGGCGATGGTCTGTCCTCCGGTGTCCAGCGCGGCGCTATGCGCTACCGTGTCTATGCCTTTGGCCAGGCCGCTGACCACGGTGATCTGGTTGCGTGCCAGGTCGGTGGAAAGTCGCCGGGCAGCTTCTTTGCCATAGCTTGAAGCACGGCGCGTGCCGACAACGGCAACGGCCCACTCGATATCGCTGCGCAATTGGCCCTGCACATAAATCACCGGAGGCGGGTTCGCGACATCGCGAAGCAATCTCGGATAGTTCGGATCGTCCCACGTCCGCACAGCAATAGCCTGCTTCTCCAGTTTTTCCATCACACGATCCAGGTCTACGCCGGATCGCAGCCGCAATACGTTTTCAATGACCCCCTTCGGCAGGCCGCTTAATCGCAGGTCGCCCTCATCGGCCAGCCAGGCAGTCTGGGCTGTGCCAAAGTGTTCCAGCAAAGTGCGTGCACGGGCCGGCCCGATGCCGCGCACCATATTCAATCCTACCATGAACTTGGTCTGATTCAACCGGTTTTCTCCATCGAGATCAGGTTTCCAACTGGGCCAAGAGTGATGGCAGATCAATTGGACGTAGCGAGACGGCGAAAACTTCGGCAAAATGCTCGGCCACGCGCTCTCGAACGTCTTTCATGGACAGAGCGTTCCCTCGTTCTGCTTGCATGGACGTAATGCCCCGGTCACGAATACCGCAAGGTACGATCAGGTCGAAATGGTGCAGGTTGGGTTGCACGTTCAGGGCGAAACCATGGTAGGAAATCCACTGTTCGATGCGAGCGCCCAGGGCAGCAATCTTATTCTGTCGCACCGCCTCAGTGCCGGACGCAATCTGCACGCCGGCGTCTGCCAGGGTTTGGCGGAGGGCCGGTGCCCAATCGCGTTCGGCCACCCACACGCCAATAGCCCCTTCGATGCGTTCGCCGGCGATGCCAAAATCGGACAGCGTACGGATCAGCACTTCTTCCAGGCTGTGCATGTATTTTCGTACGTCCTTTTGCAGCCGGCGCAGGTCGAGAATTGGGTAGCCGACCAGTTGACCGGGGCCATGATAAGTGACTTCACCTCCACGTTCCACGCGAAAGACCCGAATGCCCATTTTCGTGAGCAGTTCAGGTGAGGCTACGATGTTTTCCTCGGTGGCGCGTCTCCCCAGCGTTAACACCGGTGGATGCTCCAGCAGAAGTAGGACGTCTTCACCTTTTCCTTTCTTACGTGCATTGACGATGCGGTGTTGCAGTTCCAGTGCCTCTTGGTACGGCACGGTCTCCAGGTTTACAAGGTACATGAGCGAGATCCCCGCGTTCTCCGCTATCCCAGGCGGCTGCCGGAGAAATCACGATGTCCGCGAAGAAATTCCGGCCCACTCACGGCGCGCTTCCCGGCCAGTTGCACTTTGTCCAGGACAAGAGTGTCCTGACCTGTGGCGATCGCGGGGAGATCGACGATGATCATCCCCGTGCCGGGTGGAGGTATGCGTTCAGATTTGCCCAGCGGATGGCATTGGACGATGTTCATTCGTTTTCCGTTCCAAAAGGTAAACAGTCCCGGCCAGGGTGTGTATGCCCGGAACTTCCGCCAGATGTTTTCTGCGGGTTCGGCCCAGTCCACAAGTCCGTCCTGCTTCTTGATGAGGGACGTATAGGTAGCCTGGGAATCATCCTGGGGCCGGGCCGTGATTTCCCCGCGAAGCCAGCCAGGGAGAACCTCGATGAGCAGATCGGCTCCCAGGCGGGCAAGCGCTTCTGTGAGCGTGCCTCTGTTGTCATGCGCAGCTACCGGCAGCGGCACCTGTGCGAGAATGGGCCCGGTATCCATACTCTTGTCCATCAGCATTATCGTGTTGCCGGTGATGTTGTCGCCGGCGAGGAGCGCTCCTGCTACAGGAGCAGCGCCGCGGTGTCTGGGCAGCAGCGAGGCATGGACGTTGACGATGCCATGGGGGGGGATGGCCAGGATGTTGGGCCTGAGTATCTCTCCAAATGCCGCAACCACGATGACGTCTGGGCTTGCTTCTTGCAGCCGGCGGACGACCTGCTCGTCGCGCATTGTTGTAGGTTGCCAAACGGGCAACCTCAGACGCAACGCTGCGTCTTTGACCGGAGGGGCTGTTGGCTGCCGGCCTCGACCCGCCGGTTTGTCCGGTTGTGTGATTACCCAGGCAATGTCATACGTAGTGGCAGAAGCCAATGCTTCCAAAGTTGGTACGGCAAATGCCGGAGTGCCCATGAAAATGATTCGATACATGGTAAAACTATAACAGCCTCTGTCAAATTTGTCAAGCGGTCAGGTCGTGCGGGGATGGCTGTCAAACGGTCGTGCTTTGGTGAAAGGGGACGCGCAGTAGCCCCCTTGACAATGAGCGCAGCTACGTTTATAATGAGCAGACAGAATTCCTCTGCGTGGAGCATGAAACGTGGGGCGACGGTAAAACGATGAATGCGGAATGATGACGGGAGAAGAGAGTAAGGAGTAGGGAGGGTGCGGAGCGACGGAGCACGCACTACGTCCGACATCTGACGACTTGTCTACTGGAAAGGGGGTGAGGCAAGAAAAACAACCCTGATCATTGTTTTGGAACGTAGAACCATATTTTGAACAACTCCTAGAGGAGGAGAAGAGTTATGAAGAAGAAGGTATTGTTATTGACATTGCTGGTGGCGGCACTGGCCCTGGTCG
>CAZFFM010000316.1:0-3751 GCA_964517425.1 uncultured Ardenticatenales bacterium
GTCCAGGCCTGGAAATAGAACTTGAACACCGTGTTCATCCGCGAGTGGAACGTATCGTCGATGTAAACGAACTCCGTGCTCAGGGTAAGCAGCAGGCCGGTGAGGATAAGCAGCAGAACGAAGACCAGCGCCGGAGAAAAGGACGGCGGCTTTCGCACCTCCGGGTCGTCCGAAGAGACCCGTTGCCAAAGGGCCAGCAGGACCACCGCCACCAGCCCGGCGACAAATGCGACAGTCCACCAGCGGAACAGGAGGGCAATGAAGACCAGCGGGCCAACCGCCACCGCCACTATCAACACATCGAGCCAGCCACGCCGCCGCGGAGGTTCGGCCACCCGGCGAGATTTCCACCACCCCGGCACCTGCGTGAGGAGCAGGGCAATGATCGCCGCGTCGAAGATGCCGAAGATGATCAGGTACTGGTGCAATTTGGTCTTGGTCAGCAGGACCGGTCGCAAGCCGCCGGCCTGCGATTGGAAACCGACGTAGAAGGGCAGGTAGAGCAGTAGCCCCAAAGCCACCAGGGTGATGCCGGTACTCACCACATCGATCAGCCAGGCCCGTGTGCCCTTGCCGCCGGCGACGTATTGCCCAATCGCGTATGCGGCGATGAAGATCAACGTGTAGGTCGGGAAATCCCAACTGTTCAGGAAGCCGAGCGCACCGAGGATGAGGGCCGTAAGAATAAATGATGAACGATGAATAGTGAATGATGAATGGTGTTCTTGCTCCTGCTGATTTGTTCCGCGTTCATCGTTCTGCGTTCTGCATTTAAGCAGGTTGAGGGCCAAGGCCAGGGCCATGAGCACAAAGGGGAGGGCCAGGACGTGTGGGTGCATGTCCCCGAGCAAGAAGCTGAAGAAGGGGAACTCGTCAATCACCTCGGAATCCACCCCCAGGGGGCGGTCGTGGATGACGCGCGAGGCTCGCCACCACCACCAGTTGTCCACCGGATGCCAGGTCGGGCTGACCGGTGCGGTGGCCAGGTTCTTGATGTCCAGCCATTGCCAGAAGGCGGGCGATCCCCAACCCTTCGCGTGTAACAACTCGAACAGGCCCTCCAGATTGCCGATGCCGACGAGGAACAGCGGCCCCAGCAGTGCGTACAGCAACGTAGCCAGCGGCGAATGGGACCCGCCCGGCCCGCTCCCCTCGCGGCTCTGGATGAGGTTGTAGACCAGGCTGAAGGCACCGGTCACCGTGAGCGCAAAGAGCAGGGCCAACCCCAGGTTGAACGTGATCGCCGAGGAGACTGCCGTCAGGCGGGTGAGCAGGCCCATGAGCAAGTAGCCGAAGTAGTAGTAGCTGATGGCAAACCCCGACAGCCAGGGGTCTTGCGGCGGAAAGTGTGGGCTGCGCAGCACCCCATTGAGGAACGCGAACTCCATCGGCTTCTCGGTGCCCATGATCTGCGGGTTGTAGGCCCGGTACAGCGCGCCGAAGAGGAGAGCGACGGCAAACAGGCTTTCGTAGGTAAGCACGATTCGGCGGTGGGCACGCAGCCAATCGAGGGGCGATTCGTCGGCGTTCATGTAATTCGCCCCCCAGGACAGAGCGGCGACCAGCAGCAGGACGAAAGCAGCCGCGCTGCGCGTGTTCGTCAGGAAGCGGAACGTGACCAGCAGCCAGAAGAGATAACCGGTCAGCAGCCAGCCCAACGGCCGGGCGAAGGCATACCCCCGGTCCGGCAGGTTCCGGAAGAGGCGCAGGGTCAGCGGCAACGCCGCCAGCCCGATCAATTCGATGGTCAACCACCAAACAATGACGGTGAAAAACATGATCTATCTACCGCTCGGTCTCACAATCAGATGGCCACTCCTGCTTCGGCAATAAAGGCCTCTAGTATACCAGGGGGTTGCTCGATAACCTCCGGCCCAAACGTTTCAATGTGGAAAGCGATGGCAGACTTTATATCAGCCAACGCCTCTTCATACGTGTCCCCCTCGCCAATGATCGCGCCTTTTAGCCCGAGCGGATAGGCTACGTATCCGTCAGCGTGTTTCTCGACAATGATTTTGAATTGTTTTGTCATTGCAGCTCCTTTCGTCTTTGGCTGTCCAGATGAGAATTGGGAGCCGGGAGGCGTTCCCCAAGTTATTGAGATGATACGCTTTCACGGAAAAAACCTGGAAATCTGTGGAAATCCGTGCCATCCGTGGCTGAAAATGCCGCTGTTACACGGTCAAAATGACTTTCGCCAAACTCCAGTTTCATAACAACCAGCGACCTATAATAATACACAACACAAATATCTGCAAACGAAACGCTACTCAACCCCTTGCTCGATCACACGGTAGATGCGCACTTCGTCATTCTCGTACACCAGGTCCCACAGCCGGCCACGTTGCTGCTCGAATTTGTCCAGCCCCGGGCCGGGATAGTAGAGCCGTTCGAGTTGGCCGACGTAGATGTACTTCACGCCGTAGCGCCGCAGAAATTGCGCGGCTTGCGTCGGGTCCGTCGTGGTGTAGAACGCCTTCACGTCGCGCACGCGCCGGTCTACTACATCGGCGTGAATGGCGGCCCGTTGCTGCTTCTGGTGCCAGTCCCAACCGATCACGTCCGGCAACCCGGTGTAGATGGCCACGCGCGACCCCCAGCGGTAGAGAGGCGTGTTCGCCTCGACAATGGTCGGCGAGCCGGGGATGTTGTCCTGAATCCAGCGAATGGCCTCGTAATCCCAGCGCAGCGGAACCGGCTGGCCCTGATCGTGATAGACGGCGTAGTCCATGTAGGCCATCCCGTCGAGCGTGGGGCCGACGTTCTTGTCGAAGCGGTCGTCGATCTTGGCCCGCGTGGCGAAGAGGGGGTAGAGCAACGTCGCCGCGAAGAGCAGGATGAAGAGGGGGAAGAGCGTCGATCGGGGGGCGTGGAGCGTGGAGCGTGGAGCGTCCAGCGTATTGCGTGGAGCGTGGTGTCCGTTCGCCGGCCCGAAGATGCGATACGTCGCTACTGCCGAGGCGATGGCCCACAGGACCCACACTTGCAGGTAGAATTTGAAGACGGTGTTCATGCGGCTGATGTCCCCCTTGAGGACGATGATTTCTACAGCCAGGGTGAGCACCAGGCCCAGAGCAACCATCGCCAGCACGAACTGGTGCAGCGGGTCCGGTCGCCGGCGGAAGAAGAGGAGCAGCGTCCAAACGAGCAACCCGGTGCCCAGCGCGAACACCCCCTTGCCCAGCAGGGCCAGCAACAGAGTCGCCAGCACGCCGGCCGCCAGCGCGTACAGCCCGGCGACGTACAACGGCCCGGGCCTCAGCAGCGCCTTGTGCAGCCGGTTGATGCGGTCGAGCCGGTACCAGCGACGCAGCAACAACCGGATCAATCGCGTGACCCCGTTGTGGTTGCGACCGTACCAGAAGTCGAAGGCCAGGCCGCTGACGATGCAGAACAGGAAGAAGCCATGTACGGTCAGGTAGGCGTCCAGCGGTGTGCGTGACCCGTCCCACAGCCGGATGCTGGAGTAGGCCCGCGCGTAGTTCGCATGGAAGGGGTAGAAGAAGGCATAGGCCAGGAACATCAGCAGCAGCGATTGGCCGATCGCTCGCCCCCACGCACCCGCGTCGAACCAGCCATGCCGGCTCACCTGCACCAGCAGCAACGCGACACCGGCCAGCAGCAGATAGGTCGGGAAGTCCCACGTGTTCGCCGGCCAGAGCACGCCGATGGAGAGGGCGAGGATGGGAAGTAAGAAGTAGGGAGTAGGGAGTAGGGAGTAGGAAGTAGGGAGTAGGGAGTAGGGAGTAGG
>CAZFFM010000317.1:0-3738 GCA_964517425.1 uncultured Ardenticatenales bacterium
CTAATTAATAATTCATTATTACCTGTGAAGTGCCGGCAACCCTGAAGAATATTACCTGGAACTTATCTGAGTGAATTGCCTTCATAACCCGCAAAATCTTCAGACCACATTATGGTGGTGAGAGCTAGGCTTTCGAGCGATGTCCCGGAATAGGCTGAAAGCCACTTGCTAGTCAGATAACGAAACGTTTTCGGTCCCTTAGATGGGGTGCCCAGGTGGGTTCTAGTCGGAGTGTGCTTCAGGTACACTCCGTTTTTTGTTCCGACAGGGTCTTGCCGGTAGGAAGGATGATCCTGATGAGCATCGAATTCTTCTTGCGGTTGGTTGGTATGATTGTTTTTGGCGTCATAGGCTGGTGGGGAGGGGCCGCGTTGGCCTCGTACCAAGGGGGCGAGAGTATACGCTACATCCTTGTTCTTACCCTCTCCGGTGGTGCAATGGGGCTGCTGGTCATGCCCTGGCTATCTGTCAAACCATACGAATGGTTGCGCGGCAAGATACGACAACTACCCGCCCAACAACTTTTGTGGGGTACGATCGGGCTGGCAATCGGCCTGATCATTGCTTCCCTGCTGGCCCTGCCACTTTCGCTGCTTCCCTCGCCCTTCGGGAAGGTCTTCCCCCTCGTCGCTGCGTTCGTTTTCAGCTACTTGGGCGTAGTAACTATGGTGACGCGGGAGATGGACCTATTCAATGCTTTCCGCAGCCGAATCTCCCGGGACAATGCCACCAGCGCAAGTAGTGGCTCCGTCCTCTTGGATACAAGCGTAATCATAGATGGCCGCATTGATGATATCAGTGGTACCGGATTCATTGAACGAACTATGCTCGTTCCACGGTTTGTCCTGGCCGAACTCCAGCATATTGCCGATTCTTCCGATAGTCTGCGCCGCAATCGGGGGCGCAGAGGCTTGGAGGTGCTGAACCGCTTGCAAAAGAACCCCGCTGTATCGGTTCAGATCACCGATATGGACGTCGAAGGTATATCGGAGGTAGACAGCAAACTGGTTGCCCTGGCCAAAGATCTGCCGGCCGCGGTCATGACCAATGATTATAATCTTAATCGGGTGGCGGAGTTGCAGGGCGTGCGGGTACTCAACATCAACGAGCTGGCCAATGCCGTGAAAACCGTCGTCTTGCCGGGAGAATTGATGACCGTGGAGATTATCCAGGAGGGCAAGGAACTCGGTCAGGGCGTTGGATACCTGGATGATGGAACCATGGTCGTGGTTGAGGATGGCCGAAAGCACATCGGCAGTGTCCTGACGGTGAACGTCACTCGTGTCTTGCAAACCGTTGCCGGACGAATGATCTTTGCCCAACTGGCCGAAGAGTCGGGCGAGCGGTCCCGCTCGATGCGGAGACATGCCAGCAACGGTTGACTATTCTATGCACACGGACGCATTGCGGAGGAAACAGAGGGAACAGAAGGTCGGTCACTGGCGGGCCGTCTCTCCTGGCCCGCGTGTCCGTGCTCCGCAATCTGATAAACCGGAGGATACCCTAAATGGCTTTACGTGTCTATAATACATTGACCCGCAAGAAGGAACGCTTTGCACCCTGGGAAAAAGACCGGGTACTCTTCTATGTCTGCGGCCCTACAGTCTACGACAGCGCGCACATTGGACATGGCATGTCCTATGTCGCCTTCGATGCCATCCGGCGCTATCTGGAGTATCGCGGATACCATGTTCAACACGTGCAAAACTTTACCGACGTGGAGGACAAGATCATCCGGCGGGCCGCGGAACAGGGCATGCCCTGGCGGGAGCTGACGGCCAAATATATCCACGAGTTCCTTTCTGAAATGGATGAACTAAACGTTCAGCGCGCGCACCTCTATCCCTTCGCGAGCCAGGAAATCGAAGAGATTGTTCGCTTGATCCAAGGCCTGATCGAGAAAGGAAATGCGTATCCCCTGAACGGTGACGTCTATTTTCGGGTGAATAGTGACGCCCGTTATGGCCAGCTTTCTCACCGCGATTTGGAGGATATGCAGGCCGGCGCTCGCGTGGAGGTTGATGAACGTAAGGAACACCCCATGGACTTTGCGCTCTGGAAAGGTGCGAAACCGGGCGAGCCATCGTGGGATAGCCCCTGGGGGCCGGGACGACCGGGCTGGCACATCGAATGCTCGGCCATGAGTCTGCGCTATCTCGGCAACCAGATTGACATCCATGGGGGAGGACGGGACCTGATCTTTCCGCATCATGAAAACGAGATCGCTCAATCGGAATGCTTTACGGCAGAGCACCCCTTTGTCAAGTACTGGCTGCACAACGGCTTGCTTCAGCTTGGGGGCGAGAAGATGTCCAAATCTACGGGCAACTTGATCACTCTGCGCGAAGTCCTGGACACGTATGGAGCCGACGCCTTTCGATTTTTTGTGCTGTCATCACACTATCGCCGGCCGCTCACCTTCACCGAGGACAGTTTGGAAGCCGCAACCAAGGGAGCCGAAAGATTGCGCTCTGCCATGCGGCCGGCACGCTTGGATTACGACCCCGATGTGGACGCAACCGTGTTGTTGCAACAGATGGAAACCACCCAAAGCAAATTTGAAGAGGCGATGGATGATGACTTCAATACGGCGCAGGCACTGGCCGCGCTCTTCGATCTGGTTCGGGTGATCAACCAGGCTCGCGACGGTGGACTGGGAGGCGAAGCATTCCTCCAGGCGCAGGGTACGGTACTGGCCCTGAGTCGCGTGTTGGGCTTCCGTCTCGCTCCCCGTCCGGCACAAAGCTCGCTGGGAGCCTCGCCTTTCATCGAAATGCTGGTCAAACTCCGCCGGGAGTTGCGCGACAACAAGCAATGGGCCTTGGCCGATCAAGTGCGTGACGAATTGGCCGCGCAGGGTGTGACGCTGGAGGACTCCCCTGAGGGAACAACATGGCACACGAAATAGCGCCTTTCCTGTACGGGCGATGGCCCGTTCTCGAAGCGTTACGCGCGGGCGTACCCATGCGAAAAGTTGTGCTGGCAGAAGGCGTTGGCCGCTCAAAGGGTACGGTTGCCGAACTCTGCACCCGGGCAAAAACACAAGGCGTGACCATACAAGTTGCGCCCCGTACTGAGTTGGATCGAGCGGTGGCAGCAAATCACCAGGGCGTGATTGCGGAAGTCGAGCCCTACCAATATGTGTCTCTGGAATCTCTTCTGGCTGGCGCGAATACCGAAACCGATCCTCCTCCTCCTCCTCCTCTCCTGCTGATGTTAGATTGCCTGCAGGACATACAGAATTTCGGCAGCTTGTTGCGCACAGCAGAGGCCGTGGGCGTGGACGGCGTGATCATTCCGACGCGGCGTTCAGCTTCCGTTACGCCGGCCCTTTACAAAACCTCCGCCGGTGCGGTGCAGCATCTCAAAATCGCACGTGTTTCGAACTTGACGCGAACGATGGCCCGGCTGAAGGACAAAGGCTTTTGGATTGCCGGGCTGGATTCAGGTGGAGAAAGCGAATATGGGCAGGTGGATCTCGGTGGCCCCTTGGTAGTTGTCGTGGGAGCGGAAAGCCAGGGCTTGAGCCGCCTGGTGCGTGAGCAGTGCGACCTGCGCGTGAGATTGCCTTTGCGCGGTCGAGTGGCCTCCTTGAATGCGGCCGTCGCCGGCTCTGTGATCCTCTACGAGGTGTGGCGGCAAAGGCAGGTGTAACGCAAAACTTTGACGGCCACCCGGACACGGGGGGTGTGCGTCATATTTTTGCGCGGCAACTCTCTCAAATGAACCACGAAGACA
>CAZFFM010000318.1:0-3688 GCA_964517425.1 uncultured Ardenticatenales bacterium
GCTCCCCCAGAATTGGGGGCCGGGGGGCGTTCCCCAGGTTATTGAGAAGATACTTTCAATTCGTGTAAATTCGTGGCGGAGAGTGCTTTTTTCTCTTTGCCACGAATTAGCACGAATGTTTTCCTTTGTTTTTCTTCTTACTATGTAACCACTACCAATGAACCAACAGCAGGGAGTCGACCGAATGGACATCATTTAAACAGCTACTGAGAGCGCATCATCGGCTTGCGAGGCAGGCAGATTGAGATTTACAGTCACGCTATTCACATTCATTTGCCCCAAAATTCGTCTGGCAAATAGGATTTCAACGCCTAATGGCATACCATTCTTGTCTATATCAACGTAGATGTACTTATTGGCTTCTATGGTATCATCCACCTGTCCTGATTGTAGCTGAATATACAATGCATCCGCTTGCGGATCGTAATTTATTTGCATTTTTCATAATCCTCGGTCTTATTCTATTATCGGGGCGCGTGGTTTGATAGCTGTGTATATCACAAAGACCCCGGAAGCAGTCTCTTCATAAACTACACGCACTTCACGATTCCCATAGTTTTTGATCGCAATTTCTTCCTGGTAATCGCCGGCTAGAACATCATCTGGCGTATGTAATGTTTCCTCGACCTGCTCCGGCTTGATACCGCGCTGTTTCATACGCTGTCTAGCATGCCGGGTGTATATAATTTTCATTGCGCCTCTATGTCTGAAAGTTATGAGCGCCTTGCAATCAAACGCGCCACGATTCTACCCGCTGCTTTGCCATCACCGTAAGGATGTACCGCCTACGCCATTTTAGCGCAAGCATTGTCGTAGTCCAACAATCGCGTCGCTTCATTAGATGAACCAGCGAAAGGTAGTCGAGCAGGGAATCGGGGGTGACAGGGGAAGGGGGAGACGCGCCCATTCTCCCTGTCACCCGCTTGCCAGGCTTCGTGCATGAGAAGAAACTCATTTACAAAATCCTCTACGTCCATCGATCTTGCAACGCCTCATAATGCTGTAAAAGCGTAACTGCCTTCTCCCACTCCCAAAAATCGCTCTCAACATCATAGGCATAAGAGTCCTGGCCCAATGTGTTAGCCTCGCATTGCTCGGAAAACTCAGCAAATGTCATTCCCCATTTCGATTCAAAGGCGCGAACTTGCTGGTAAAGTTGTACCAACTTCATATCAATATAATCGGATAGCACCTTTCACAAGGCAGTCTCTAAATCCGGCGTTTTCGTAATGCTGGTCAAAAGCGCTCCCATGCGGGGCGACATTGTCATCGTCGACGCCATGTTACTCATAAGCCATGCCTCCTATTCCTTGCTTGGGTTTCCGATCGACAACAGATACATTACCCGCTGATACACGCAGATAATATCAAGAAGTCCGCGAAAATCTGCGTGTATCTGCGTCATCTGCGTCCTATTCATGACTCTGCTGAAAAAGCTCCCGTACCCATCCTCGGGTGCGGGAAATCGGTCCGAGGACGGACCTCTGAGCGACTTTCCGGCGGGAATTCAGCCGCTTTTAGCGGCTTGGCGGGGCAACCTAGTGCCGATTTTAATCCGGCACGGGCCCTACCTGAGTAGCAACGTTTTCTCTTGGGCATTCACGGCAGATCGAGCAGCCAGCCGATCCACCAACCACCGCTTTGTTTGACAACGGCTCGACACTTCATCTCTCACCTCACAAACGGTATATCCAAGTCCTTGCAAATCCTGCGTGCCAATACGAAGGCTAATCCCATTTCCCAACTGGGCAGGCTCCGCCCTTCCGGCACAAGGAAGGGTTGTCCAGATGTTGCAAAGATAGTTGAATTCCTACTCCGCAAACTTTCGGAATAATACGCTCTGTGAGAAAAGAACTGTCTGGGTTGGCAAACGCTGGAAGGTTCAGGACCCACAAGATTTCGGGGGAGCAGGCTCCCAAAGTCTTTGTAAGCGTTCAGGTACCCAGGAAATAGAATGCTGATCGCGCGGAAGCCCCGCTGCGCTGATACCCATCAAAAAGTCAGCGGAAAACTGCGTGCATCTGCGTCCTATTCCAGGCGGGCTGAACAGATACCCCGCATTTTTTAGAAGATACCGAAAGTCAGGCGAAAACCTGTGTGAAGCTGCGTCCTAAACCAGTTTTGCCAGTGTGCCGTCGCTTGATTGACTCTGCTGAAAAAGCTCCCGTACCTGTCCTCGAGTACAGAAAATCGGCCCGAGGACGGGCCTCTGAGCGAGATTCGCCAGTGTGCCGTTGCTGGATTGGAACCTTCTGGTGTGGCTTGGTGTGCCAGTCTATGTTACGAATTGCCCCGCAGACGGTTCCACACGCCCCGAACGCGACGTTGTCCGGCGGAACGACGTTGCCCGTCACCCTGGCCATTGTCCGAATAATAGCCTGAGTGGTAATAATAATAGTAATTCCCTTTTGTCCTGGCCACATTGTTGAGCACTGCACCCAAAATCCGTGCCCGGCCTCGTATCAGGGTTTGCATCGCTTGTTGAGCCACTTCCCGTCGCGTGCTTCCGCTATCAATCACCACAAGTGTTCCGTCAACCAGATCGGCAAGGATGGAGGCATCGGCTGCAACCATCACCGGAGGACTGTCAAACAACAGCACGTCCGCTTCCTCCTTCAGGGTATTCACAAACTGTCTCATGCGTTGCGAATCGAGCAATTCTGAAGGGTTGGGCGGGAGGGGGCCACTGGTGATTACGCGCAGATTCTCTTGTGTAGTCTGCTGAACCAACCCATCCAGGGTCGGTTCTGTTTGCACCAACGCATTGGTTACTCCCTGGTCATTGGAAAGGCCGAACACCTCGTGCAAGACCGGCCGCCGTAAGTCCGTTTCGATGAGAATAACCTTGTTCCCGGCCTGGGCCATCACGATGGCCAAATTGGCCACCGTCGTACTTTTGCCCTCGTTAGGACTGGAACTGGTCACCATCAGCGTTTGGACAGGTTTGTCCACGCCGCTAAATCGAATATTGGTCCGCAGGACCCTGTATGGTTCTGCGAATGGTGATTTGGAGGAGGTGGTGGCAGTCAAGCGGTCTTGGGGCGCAAATTCACCCTTTCCCCCCTTCGGCGTGTGGGCAACAAGCGCGAGTGTGGCAACTCCCAGCGTGTTTTGCACGTCGTCCGCTGTCTTGAGCGTATCATCCAGATACTCCACGAGGAATACCACACCGGTTGCGATCATCGCGCCCACGATGGCAGCGAGCAAGACATTGAGTTTGGTGCGGGGGCGGATGGGTCTCACGGGCACTTTGGCCGGGTCTACAACGACAATACTGCCGCCACTCTGTGTTTCTGCCAATTGTACTGCACCATAATTTTGAAGAAGGGCCGCATGGTTAGAACGGGCTTGTGCGAGATCGCTTTCCAGAATAAGCAAGTCTGTACTATTCTCTTGCGCCCCGGCAGCCTTTTTTTCGGCAATCACTTGTTGCAGCTGCGTCATCTTGGCTTCGAGCGCATCCATCTGGCTGGTCAAGCTGCTTTTGAGTTGCGAGTACTGCGATTCTCGTAACGTCTGATCTTGCGCGGCAAACGCCTTGGGGATCTCGTTAGCGATGGCCTGCGTCACAGCGGGGTCCGTACCTTCAACGCTAATCTCGATCAGGTCCGTAGACCGTACCGACGTAACCTTCCGCTATAACCCCAACGGCCTCGCCAAGTTCCACAAGACGGCCTCTGGCAAGGTC
>CAZFFM010000319.1:0-3685 GCA_964517425.1 uncultured Ardenticatenales bacterium
CGGATGGGGGGGCATTGCCCCGCAGTCTGACCTGGCTGGCTGCCGTGGAACTGCTGGTGGTCGGCTGGCTGGTGATCTACCGCATTCCGTTTCGGCCGGAGATCATCTTTACCGCCGGCAGTGTGGCCATCTTTGTCATGCTCCTCGGGGCAGCTCTCTTGGTGCCCTTCGTCGTCTATCTGCTTGAAGATGGTCTGCGCTGGGTGATGACCCGCTTTTATGGGACGGAAGGGCTTTTGGGAAGTGGAAACGTACAACGGGCGCGGGGCCGTACCGCCCTGACCGTTTCGGCACTGATGGTCGGCGTGAGTATGGTCGTCGGCCTCGGCTCGATTAGCACGAGTTTCCACGAGGACATCTTGGGATGGGTCGAATCGGCCATCGGCGGGGACCTGTACGTGCGCTCGCCTATCCCCATGCGGCCCCAGTTCGCCCAGCGATTGCAGACTGTGCCGGGGGTAGGAGCCATCACCCCGTTGACGTTTACCAATGTGCGGCTGGCCGGCCAGCAAGAAAATGACCAGGCCGATACGCTGCAGTTTGTCGCCCTGGAACCAGAAACATACACGCAGGTGGCCAGCTTTCAGTTTGCCGAGGGGCAAGGAAGCGAAGCGGCCATGTTGGCCCGTCTGTCCCAGGGCAACAGTGTGTTTATCTCCACGGTCGTGGCCGACAAGTACCATTTGCATCAGGGCGGTATAGTTCGACTGGAAACTGCGCGCGGGGTGCGTGACTTTCAGATCGCCGGCGTGATCATCGATTTCTCCGGCCAGGGCTATGTGATCAACGGTTCTCGCAAGGACCTTGCCAGATACTTTGGGATGACAAAAGTACACACCTTTATGATCAAGCTGGCGGCGGGGGCAAAGTTGGAGGACGTGCGGGCGGAAATAGAGGGCCGCTTTGGCGATACGAACCACCTGCGTGTCGAATCGGGTGCCGAGTTCAAGGCGCGGGTGATCAACTTGATGGATCAATCGTTTGCCCTGATGAACGTGCTGACGGCCATCGCCGTGATTGTCTCCGCGCTGGGGGTGGTCAACACGCTGCTCATGAACGTTCTGGAGCGGATGCGCGAGATCGGCATGTTGCGCAGCCTGGGCATGACCCGCCGGCAGGTTGTGCGCATGATCCTGGCCGAAGCCGGTACCATGGGCATCATCGGCGGGGCATTTGGACTGGCCTTCGGCTTCTTTCTTTCCCAGGTTTTCGTCGTAGGCATGAATAGCAGCAGCGGGTACGAGCTAAACTGGTTCTTTCCGACCCGCCCGATGATTTATGGGGTGATCATCGCGTTGTTGGTCTCGCAGGTAGCGGCGCTCTACCCGGCACAACGGGCTGCCCGCGTAAACATCGTAGCGGCGATCAAACATGAATAATCGTTCGCGCCACAGGTTTGTTGTGGCAAGCAGCCCAACCGATCTGGCGTTTTTTTTGTTTTTGCCACGGATTACGCAGATTTTCACGGAAAATCTGGAAATCTGTGGAAATCCGTGCCATCCGTGGCTGAAAATGCCGCTGTTATACGGTTAAAATGACTTTCGTCAGACTCCAGCAGTTTATTACAGAAATGTGCAGGTGCAAAGAAAATGTCACGTAACCGAATCATCGTTGGCGCAGTGCTTGTCATTTTGTTGTCCGTCTTGGGCTACCGGGGGTACGTCAACTCCCTGGCACCCAAGTCGGAAACACCCACACCCGGCGCACAGGACGCCAATTCCGGGCCAGAAACGGTGTCGGCCAAAGGCGAAGTCCTGCCCAGGAAGCGGGCGAATCTCAGCTTCTCCCTGGCCGGGCGGCTGAAGGACTGGGCTGTAGGAGAGGGGGAGCAGGTGCAGGCGGGTCAGCTTCTGGGCCAGATTTCATCGCCTGAAGTGGAACAGGCGGTCCCCCAGGCCCAGGCCGCGCTGGCCGTTGCGCAAGCCCAACTGGCGCGTGCCCAGGCCGGCGCGCGACCGGAAGAGCTGGCCCAGGCGGATCAGGCGGTGGCGGCGGCCCAGGCCGGCGTGCAAAGCGCGGAGCGGCAGCGCGCGGCAGCGGGCGCGCGCCTGGCGGCGGCTCAGGCTGCGCTGGCCGAACTGCGACGCGGCGCGCGTCCGGAGGATGTCACCGTAGCCCAGGCCAATCGGGATAAGGCCCGCGAAGCGGTCAAGCAGGCGCAGGCGGCCTACGACCCCGTCGCCGACCGCGCGGATGTCGCGTCGCTCCCGCAGTCGCTGGCCCTGCAGCAGGCCACGCTCGATTTGCAGATCGCCCAGGCCCAATATGACCGGCTGGTGAATGGGGCCACGGCCGAGGAATTGGATGCCGCCGAGGCCCAGGTACACGAAGCCGAGGCCGGCGTGGCGACCGCGCAGGCCCAGGGGGAAAGCGCGCGTGCCAGGCTCGGCCAGGCCCAGGCCAGCCGTGACCTGGTCGCTGCCGGCAGCAGCACCGAGGAACTCGCCATCCTGACCGCGCAAGTGGCGCAGGCCGAAGCGGCCCTGGCACGGGCGGAGGCCGTCTTCGCTGAAACGCGACTGATCGCGCCCTTCGATGGCACCGTGGCCCACCGTCTGGTGCAGGCCGGCGAGTTCGTGGCTCCCGGTGTCCCGGTCCTTTCGCTGGGCGATCTCTCGCAACTGGTGGTGGAGACGAACGATCTGAGCGAAGTGAGCATTGCCAATGTGCATTCTGGCCAACCGGTTTCCGTGGAAGTGGATGCGCTGCCCGGCAAGAAGTTCGCCGGCCGGGTCGTGCAGGTCCGGCCGCAGGCGGAGCTCAAGCGTGGCGACACGACGTACACGGTGGTCATTGCCCTCGACGCTGGCCCTGCCGATGGCCTGCGCTGGGGCATGACCGCGTTCGTGGACATTGACGTTGGAAGGTAGAAGTTCGGCTTCCTTGAGAAGTCGAACTTCTAGTTTCACGGGGGTAAGACGTGTGGACTTCATTTTTGGAACGGGTTGCGGCTTTGGGTATTGCGCTCGACGAGGCACAACTGGCCGCCTTCCGGCAATTCCACGACACCCTCCTTGCCGAAAACCAGCGCCTGAACCTGACCGCTCTCTCTACGACGGAAGCGGTGCAGAGCAAGCACTTCCTGGACTCGTTGAGCGGGTTGCCTCTTTTACCCGACAGGCCTAACCTTCGGGTGATCGATGTAGGTGCCGGGGCGGGATTTCCGGGCATCCCCTTGAAGATCGTCCGGCCTGACCTGCATCTGACTTTGTTGGAAGCGACGCGCAAGAAGACAGATTTTTTGCGACGATTGGTAGAAGAGCTTTCGCTGTCCGGGGTAACGGTTGTCTGGGGGCGTGCCGAGATGGTCGCACACGACCCTGCACACCGCGAGCGATACGGTGTCGCCCTGGCCCGCGCTGTGGCACCGCTCCCTGGTTTGCTGGAGTTGCTGCTGCCATTCTGTCGGCTGGGCGGGCTGTGTGTGGCCTGGAAGGGGCCGAAGGGGACGAGCGAAGCGGTCGCCGCGGAAAGGGCGCTCGGTCTGCTGGGTGGCCGGCTGCGAGAGGTGCGGCCCGTACACATCCCCGGAGATTCGGGCGCGGGCGCGCGGTTTCTGATTGTCGTGGAAAAAGTGGGCCCGACGCCGGACAAATATCCCCGGCGGCCGGGAATGCCGGCGAAGCGACCCCTCTAGCAGGCTGTCGGAGAGAACAGTTTTTTCTTTTTAGAACACAGATTTTCA
>CAZFFM010000320.1:0-3684 GCA_964517425.1 uncultured Ardenticatenales bacterium
TTATCATTTGAGAGAACTATACCACACTCGGTAACATTTTACATGAATGAATACGAGCAGTTGCTTTTTGCAGAGCTATCCGCTATAATATCTCCGCGTAAGTTGTATGGCACGTAGCCATCCGCTTCTCATGTTCATAGTATGACTTCGTGGCGAAGGAGGCCGCCTTCATGACGGAAGACAACAACGACGACCCTACGCTATCCGTGAATCGCGCAATCTTCGCGCGCTCTCACGACCCCCTTTTCATCGTGGACGCCGAAACCGGTTACCACCAACTCGTTAATCCGGCCGCCGCATCCCTCCTGGGGTACTCACCCGACGAACTGCGCCAGAAAACCGTCACCGACATTGTAAGTCCTGATTCAAGAATTTCTATCCAATACCACCTTGATACATTGCCGTCCCAAATGACCGAGCCATTGCAAGTACATCTGCTAACCAACGAAGGGCACGAGATACCCGTCGAGTGGAGCGTGGTCTCTTTCCAGCACGCTGGGCGGCCAGCTTTGCTGGTTCACGTGCGCGACATCCGCAAACGGCTGCAGACAGAGGATGAACTGCGCTGGATGATTCACAAAGTCGAAACCCTCAAACAAGTCCAAGCGATGATTTCTGCGCGCGGCGGCCTCCAGGCGAATCTGCGTGACCTGTTGGATTTCGTGTGCGATACAATGCAGATGGAATCGGGCAGTATCTATCTCGCAGAGCCGGGAAATGGTGATGTACTCCGACTGACTGTACAACGCGGACTGGCCCCATCGCTGGTGGAAGGTGTAAACACGATCCCCCTTGCCCGCACCAATAAGGTTTTTTCCGGAGAATGTCCCGTTGTGCGAGAACTTTCTGCAGGACCGGCCAGTCCATTCCTAAAACTCGTACTCGCAGAGGGCTTTTCCTATGTGGCTGCCATCCCCATACTTAGCCACGACGGCCCGGTTGGCATGATGGCCCTCACCACAAAGGGCAGCCACCGCCTCGACGAACACGATCTCTACCTGCTGGAAAGAATCGGCTCCGAAATAGGCGAGGCGATCATCCACCAACAACTACACGAACAAACCCACCGGCAATTGGATTTGATGCGCGCTTTCCAAACAATTTCTCGCCAGATATCCTTAAGCCGCGACCCGCAAGAGACATTTGAAATCGTCGGCAAAGAAACCATGCGCGCTATGGAAGCAGACCGCTTCGGGTTATACCTGGTCAACCCCCTTACGAATCGTGTGGAACACACCTGGTCCCTGGGCCTGAGTCAGACCTACATAGACACCATCTCTCGACTTTATGAACAGCTTCCGGGAAGCGAGGTGATTTCTTTCCGTGAACCGCGCCTGATCCTGGATGCATTGCAAGACCCGAGCATGGCGACTCTGTACGACACCGCGAAGCAAGAGGGTTATCGCTCATTGGGACTCTTCCCTCTGGTCAGTCAGGACCAAACCGTTGGAGCCATTGGTTATTACTACGACACAATCCGCCCCTTCCCCCAGGAAGAAATAGAGATCGCCCAGACGTTCGCCGACGAACTGGCCACGTTTGTGCAAAACTTCCGCTTGCTTCAACGTCTGCAACAAGCGGAGTCCTGGCGTCGCCTGACCTTGGAGGCCACGCATGAAGCGATCGTAACGGCAGACGAGACCGGCGTCATCGTGGATGTCAACTCCGCTGCTTGTGAAATATTCGGGTACACGGCAGACGAATTTCTGGGACGGTCGGTTACTGCGCTCATGCGAGAAGCGGATCAAGAACAACATTCTGCTGGTTATGCTCGCTTCTTACAAGCCGATCAGAAGAGACGAGATATTCCCATCCGTGGCACAGGCAAACGCCAAGACAACTCGACTTTTCCTCTGGAGATTAGTGTTGGGGGTTTCACAGCCGATGGCCATCAATTTGTAACCGCCTTCATACGAGACCATTCGGAAGTGCAACAATTGGAGAGACGGCTGCGCCAGGCACAGAAAATGGAGGCGGTTGGCACACTGGCCGGCGGCGTGGCCCACGATTTCAACAATATCCTCACCGGGGTCATCGGTTACGTCGAACTATCCATGATGAAGCTGCCGCTGAGCCATCCAGTCCGCGAGAACCTGCAAAAGGTCAAAGCGTTGGGAGAACGGGCCGCGACACTGACCCGGCAACTGCTCGCTTTCAGCCGCCAGCAGGTCTTGACGGTAAAGCCGCTGGACCTAAACGTGGTTGTGACTGAGTTGACCAGCTTCCTGGAGCGGGTGATTAGTGAGGATGTCGCCTTGCGCGTCCTCCCCGGCGAGAATCTGTGGACCGTGCAGGCCGATCGTTCCGCGCTAGAACAAATCCTCATGAACCTTTGTGTGAACGCACGCGACGCCATGCCCGAGGGGGGCGAATTGCTCATCGAGACGGCCAACATCGTGCTGGACGAAGAATATCGCAAGACCCACCCCTGGGCACGCCCCGGTCATTACGTCATGATCGAAGTCAGCGATACCGGTGTAGGCATGGACAAAGAAACGATGGAGCACATCTTCGAGCCCTTCTTCACAACCAAGGAAGTGGGCAAAGGCACCGGTCTGGGACTGGCCATGATCTATGGCCTGGTCAAACAGCACGAAGGACTCATCCACGTCTACAGCGAGGTGGGAGAGGGGACGACCTTCAAGATTTACCTGCCTGCTTTGCCCGACGAGCCGCTCCCGGACGCACACCAGGACACCTGGGAATCGGCATTGCCGGCCGGCTGCGGCACGATCCTGGTTGTCGAAGATGAAGAGGCCTTGCGAGAACTGATCAGCCAGACGTTACGCCAGCAGGGGTATCGCGTGTTGCTGGCCGCCGACGGGCAGGAGGCACTCGATGTCTGGGCGGAACAGGGTGACGCCATAGACGCAATCATCGCCGACGTGGTTATGCCCAAAATGGGTGGGCGCGAGTTGTATGACCACCTGCAGACTCAGGCCCCGCAGACACGCTTCCTTTTCATCAGCGGCTACAGCATAAACGGGATTCACCAGCGTTTCTTGCTGGATCAGGATCTCGAATTCCTGCAAAAGCCTTTTACGCCCGCCCAACTGTTGGAACGTGTGCAGGCCATTCTCGCAGAACAGTCGTGACGGTGGCGTAAACAGTTGTCAGATGCCAGTCGTCAGTCGTCAGACGTCAGTCGTCAGACGTGGAGCGTCGAGCGAATGACTCTGAAATGATGAACGGTGTGAGATAGAGATAGAGAGCGTGAAGACGTGCGAACACGCAATACGGACTACGACCAACATGAAAAAAGAAAGTGGCGAACTCCATGTCGCCGGTGTTTGTAAATCGTATGATGGGGTAGACGCTGTATCCAAACTTGATTTTCAGGTCCACCGCGGAGAAGTGTTCGGGTTGTTGGGGCCAAACGGTGCGGGGAAAACGACCACCATCCGCATGATCATGGACATCATCAAGCCCGATGCCGGGGAAATCGTCGTGCTCGGTGACGCCCCCGGCGTGGCCCGCGACCGAGTCGGCTACCTGCCGGAGGAGCGCGGCCTGTACCGCAACCTTCCCGTCCTCGACACGCTCGTCTACCTGGCCGAACTGAAAGGCCAACCGCGTACGGCGGCCCGACAACGGGCCAAGACGCTGCTGGCCGAAGTAGAACTGGCGGGCTGGGCCGACCGCCCGGTGAAAGCATTGAGCCGGGGCATGCAACAAAAAGTCCAG
>CAZFFM010000321.1:0-3679 GCA_964517425.1 uncultured Ardenticatenales bacterium
TGTCAGATGTCAGATGTCAGATGTCAGATGTCAGATGCCAGATGTCAGATGTCAGTCGTCAGTCGTCAGTCGTCAGATGCCAGATGTCAGATGCCAGATGTCAGGTGTCAGGTGTCAGGTGTCGGGTGTCGGGGTTATTATACACCAATTTCTCCGATTTGTCAGACCTTGCCGCCGCCCGGGTGTGCGTCATTTTCTTGCGTGGGGAAACGCTCTGGAATGGGGATTCCAGTCGTGTCCAGACCGTAGCGACGGAATCCCTATTCCGTCGTGTCCAGACCGTAGCGACGGAATCCCTATTCCGTCGTGTCCAGACCGACCCAAAACGCAAAAAAATGACGGATACCCCCGCCACCCTGCACGCAGTTTTGACAGCGTTCGGTACCTGGTGTACAATAAAAGAAACAACCCTACGTCAGTCTTAGTGGCTTTGATGATACTGATCCCAAGGGAAGCGGGAAAGACAAGTTGCCCGACCAACACATCTACAGTTGGGAGGCAAAAGACTCTTGACGAGAAAACGAAAGCTACTACAAAAAGCTCTTTCAGGCTCAAAGAACCTCCGGTTTAGCGAAATGATCACACTCGTGGAAGCTTTCGGCTTTCGCTTGTCGCGGGTCAAGGGTAGCCACCATATCTTTGTCCATCCACGAGTGCAGGAACTGATCAATTTGCAGAGCGTAGAGGGGAAGGCCAAACCGTACCAGATTCTCCAGTTCCTCCGCTTGGTGGAACGGTACAATCTTACAATGGAAGATGAAGGAGAGGACGAGTTGTGAGAGACTACCATATCAATATCTTTTACAGTGAACAGGACGGCGGGTATATCGCGGATATCCCCGACTTGCAATCCTGTTCTGCGTTCGGGGATACACCCGAAGAGGCCCTCGGACAGGTTGAGATTGCCAAAGAGGCTTGGCTCGAAGCGGCCCGTGCCGAGGGAAAACCGGTCCCGCCCCCCATCTACCGGCCGGTGATATACCAGGCGATGCCGTTTTACACAACTGCCTGACTCCTACAACTGCGTGAGGTTTGTAGAGCGTTGTTGCTCCCTATCGCATTGGCCGCTACATTGAAGACTTGATGCGTCCCAACGCCTTGTTTCCCGACCGGGAAATTGCGAGTGGAGACCTCCCAGGCCGACACGACCTGGGAGGTCTCCCCCCAACTTGACCTACCGCTCAAGCGTTTTCATGTCGATGAAATCACCGTGCCAGTTGTGGTACCACACGTCCCCGCTGTAGCCGTTCACACTCAACATGCCGGTGACCGCGCCGTCCTTCAGCGTGTGGATGGTGTAGTAGCCGTAGAAGGCGTCCGCTTCGTCGGCTGCGCTCGTGCCGGCCATGTTTGCGTCCAGCCACTTCTGGGCATCCTCCAGCGCCTGTGCCGGCGTGACCGTCATCGCGCCGCTGCCCGGCGTGTTCTGCCAGCCGCCCATCATGCCACCAAAGCCGCCGCTCATGTGACCATACTTCGTGTTCCACATCATGTTCGGGCCGGGTTCGGGCGTCACCGCGCCGGTGTAGCGATGGATCAGCAACTCGAAGGCGTGCGTGCCGGTGCTCTCCTCTTTGACCTCGGCATAGAAGTTGTTCTCGAAGGCCATCACCTCGGCCAGTACCAGATCATCGTTGTTCAGGGAGCTGACGTACGCCTCGGCACGTTGCGTGGCCTCGTCGAGGCTCAGCGCTTCGCCGTTGCCCGGGTTACCCCAGCTACCGAGGCAGTTTTGGGGATCCATGTCGCCGTAATTTCCGGTGACCCCGCCCATCATGCCGCCGAAGCTGCCGTTGCCCCAGCCACCCATCATGTTGCCGTAACCGCCGTTGCCCCAGCCGCCCATCATGTTGCCAAAGCTGCTATTGCCCCAACCGCCCATCATGTTGCCGAAGCCGCTATTGCCCCAGCCGCCCATCATGTTGCCAAAGCCGTTGTTACCCACTGTGCCGCCGAAGCTGCTGCCCATCGGCCCCTGCGCCGAGGCCACCGCTGCCAGGCCGGCCAGCGCCAGCAATCCGACAATCAGACCTGTGCCGACAACCCGCTTCCAGTTGTGTGGACGTTTCACTTTCCTGTACCTCCTTCAAGTGTCTGCGTAAGCCGGCGCCAATTCGCCAGCATCATTCTCATTCACCTAAAGTATATCATATCGGTGTGAAGACGGTATGAAGATCGGATGTAGATGGGATGACGAAGCATGCGTTCGCCATCCCCGGCCTTTCGGGATGGGGGATGGCCCACGCGAACTGGGACTGCTGGGTCACGCGGACACGGTGCCCGGCGTGGTCCCCGTGCGCCGGGGGACCCCTCAGGCGCTGAACAATCCGCTGCGGTATACGGACCCGAGCGGGCACTGGAGCAAAGAAAAGATTCTGAGCAAACGACGAGCCATGTCATCCTTGAAATGTGTAGTACTTGGCGTCGCCGATGATGTTTTTGTCGGGGGAGACCAGCCTGGGGGAACCCGATATCTACTCCCCCCCCAGAATTGGGGGGCTGGGGGGGCTTTCAAGCACGGATGAGACCATTTCCTCTGCCTGCCTGAAATCCTTGACGCTCCAATTCCTTTACAAACGAGTCAAGTTTAGACTCGCGGATGGAAGGAAACACGGATTTCTATCTCTTGGGTTTTCAATCCGTGTTCTTTTCTATCCGTGAGTCCAGCTATTTATCGGTTTGAGGCGAAGCTTCGTTAGACGGTTGCCCTCACTCTACCAGTCGCACCCAAGACAATTCGGCCTGCACGACGGCGGCCAGCTTCGCGTCCGCGGTCCAGAATTCGCCGCCCAATTGTGCCGCCAGCGCCAGGTAGTGCGCATCATAGGCGGCCGGAAGAGAGAATCGCCCGGCCAAATCCACGGCTCTCCGGTGCAAATCGGTCTCACCATGCAGCTCGAGGGGCAGAGCCAGGGACGCATCCAACGCCAGACGCACAGAGGACGCACTCATCAGCCCCAACTTTTGATAGCGGTAGAGGGCATTGGCCACTTCGTAATACAGCAGTGTGGGAGCAGCCAGTTGCCGACTTTCGGTATCCCATTGTTCCCACAACTGCCGCACTGTTTCATCTTTTGGATCTGCCACCAGGCGTATCACCAGATTGGCGTCAACGCACAGCCAGGAGTTGCGCATCCCGTTCCTCCCTCACTTGCCGCACGATTTCTTCGGCCGGCGGCAGTTCGCGCTCGCCCAACTCAGCCTGTATCTGGGCGCGCGCTTGAGCGACCAGACCTTTCCAGTCCTTTCCTTGCTGCTCCCGCAACAAACGTTCGTATTCGTCTATGGAGATGACCACCACGTGAGCCGTGCCGCCCCGCTCGACGATGATGGTCTCTCGCCTTTCGACGACTCGTCGCATCAACTCGCCAAAGCGGATACGAGCCTCGGTTGCACTCACCACACGTCCCATGCTGACCTCCCCTCTAATCGATCAATCCATTACTTAATCCCATTGTACCTCTTTTCGGGCAGGAAGTCAAACCCTCCAAGAGGGTGGCCATCAAAGTTTTGCGTGTGGAAATATTTACGCCTTGCCCTTACCACCAAGACACAAAGACACGAAGTATACAGCATTTTCAGCACCAGATTGCACGGATTTCCACAGATTTTCATCTATGCTTGCTGATGTTTCCGTGAAAATCCGGTATCTTCTCAATAATTCGGGGTGAGCAGAATG
>CAZFFM010000322.1:0-3674 GCA_964517425.1 uncultured Ardenticatenales bacterium
TTCGTAGTTCTTGCTCTCACCGGATTGCCAAATCCGGTGATGTAGCGGCTGGATTTGGCAATCCGGCCGGAGCAAAGGTGGAAGTTATTGCTGGACGACCGCTAAGCAAAAGCCTCCCTGGCCCCTGACCGAGCCTCCACGCCTTCACGTTCTCTATCTCTATCTCTATCTCTATCTCTATCTCTTTCTCTATCCCTATCCCGACTCTCTATCTCCCTGTTTCACTACCGGCATGACCATCGGCGTGTCGTAGAGGGGGTGGCGGGTAACTATGACCGGTATATTGTAGGCCTGCTCCATCCACGCGGGGGTCAACACGTCGCCAGGTACACCGGTGGAAAGCAAACGCCCTTCCGCCAGCAAGGCCAGCCGGTCGGCATACAGTGCAGCCTGGTTTACATCGTGCAAGGTAATGATCACGGTCATGTCGTTGTGGTGAGCCAGATGGCGAGCCAGATCGAGGATCTCTGTCTGGTATTTCATGTCCAGGTTGGCCGTAGGTTCGTCCATGAGCAGCACCTGCGGTTCCTGCACCAAGGCCCGAGCCAGGATCACGCGACGTTGTTCGCCGCCAGACAGGTCGGTGATGCGACGGGCGCGCAGATCGAGCAGGCCGGTCTGGCGTAGGACGCGGTCGACGATGGCCCGGTCATCAGCAGAGAAGGGCAGCAGCCAGCCGCGATGCGGCGTGCGGCCCAAGACGACCGCCTGTTCCACTGTCAGGGGCAAAGAGAGGCCGTTGGTCTGCGGGGCCAGGGCCAGTTGGCGAGCGACATTGCGGGGCGGCAATTGCCAAACATCTTCGCCGCCCAGCAGCACAGCACCCCGCCGGGGACGCAGCAGCCGGGCAATCGCGCGCAGCAACGTTGTCTTGCCGGCACCGTTCGGGCCGATGATCGCCAGCACCAACCCCGATTCTGCGGAGAGGCAAAAGTCGGCCAACACGGTCTGGCCGTTGTATGAACAGGTCAGGTCCTTGATTTCCACGTTGCTCAACTCAGCCACCTCCCAGCTCCTTCTGGCGGGTCTTGAGCAGGTAAAGGAAAAAGGGGCCGCCCAACAGGGCCGTGACGATGCCGACCGGCAGTTCCATCGGTGCCAAAAGGGTGCGCGACAGGTCGTCGGCCAGCAGCAAGAGCAACGCGCCGAGCAGAGCGCTGGCCGGGATGAGCCGGCGGTGCGCCGAGCCAAACATCAAACGTGCGGCGTGCGGAGCAATCAGGCCGACGAAGCCGATGATGCCGCCTGCCGCTACGGCAGCCGCTGTGGTCAGGCTGGCCGCGGCCACGATCAGGCTGCGTGCGCGGGTCAGCGGCAGGCCCAGGCTTTGTGCCGTCTCCTCGCCGAAGGCGAGTGCGTCCAGCGGGCGCGAGAGGAGCCAAATCGCCACCAGTCCGGCCAGCAGGTAAGGCAGGCTTGCCCAGAGGTGAGGCCAACTCCGTCCGCTGAATCCGCCCATCAGCCAGGTGAAAACTTCCAGCAAATCGCGATCGTTTAGCAACATGATCAAGGAGACCAGCGCCGAAAGGATCGTACTCAAGGCCGCGCCGGCGAGCAAGAGAGCCACGACGGGCACTTCTCCGCCCGCCTCCGCCACGGCGTACACCACGGCCACGGCCAGCAACGATCCCACGAACGCGGCCAGTGGCACAGGGCCAAAGCCGGCTCCGGTGAATGTGAGGCCGGCGGTGATGGCCAGCGTCGCGCCCAGGGCCGCACCGCCCGATGCCCCTACCACGAAGGGGTCGGCCAGCGGGTTACGGAAAAGGCCCTGGAAGGCAGCGCCGGCTGCGGCCAACCCCGCCCCCACGCATCCGGCCAGCAACGTGCGCGCCATGCGCAGGTCCCAGACAATGATCACGTCGGTGCGGGACGCTGAGATTCCTTGCCGGTCGGCCAGCGCAGCGAGCACCCGTTTGGGAGGGATGGCCACCGCCCCCACCCCGAGGCTCAATACCAGCACAATGGCCAGCAGCACGGCCAGGCCGATGATTAGAATTGCGTAACGCTGTGTTGTCATAGGCGTAGTCAGATGTCAATCGTCAGTGGCCACCGCTGGGCGAAGGTCTCCCGACCGAGCCCTGTCCTGAATTTCGGCGCGGTGGTCACGCTCGATGCTCGACGCTTCACGCTCCACGCCAAGCGGGCCGGCTACTTCTGCGGGTAGAGCGCCTCGGCGATGGCTTCTACGCCATCGGCCAGCCGTGGGCCGGGGCGCGAGGCGATGTCGCCATCGATCAGGTAGATGCGGCCGTCCTGCACTGCCTGGATATTGCCCCAGCCTGGCCGTGCCTTGACCTTTTCAGCGGTCAGGGCATCGGCATGACTGTCCGGCCCCAGGATGGCAGTCGGATTGCGGCTGATCACTTCTTCCGCGCTGACTTGCGGATACTGCTCCTTCACGTCGGAAAAGATGTTCGCCGCGCCGGCCAGTTCGATCATCTGCCCGGTAAACGTTGTCGGGCCGGCAGTCATCAGTGGCTCATCCCACACTTCCCAGAAAACGGACGGTCGCCGGTCTGCGGGGATGTCTTTCACCCGGGCCTGCACGGCAGCGATCCGGTCTTTCATTTGCGTTACAACAGTGCCCGCTTCCTTTTCATGCCCGGTCAATTGCCCCACGGTCAGAATGCCGGCATACACATCATCGAACGTCTGCGGGTCCAGAGCAACGACAGGGATATTGGCCTGCTCCAGTGCTTCGATAACTGGTTGCTGGATTTTTCCGGCGGAGAGGACCAGGTCGGGCTTGAGAGCGACGATTTTTTCTACACTGATCGTCTTGGCGGAAAAACCGCCGATCTGCTCGCGCGTTTTTGCTTCCGGGGGGTAGTTGCAGAACTGGGTCACGCCCACGACCTGATCGCCGGCTCCCACCGCGAAGAGAATCTCGGTGTTCGACGGGGCCAGCGAGACAATGCGCTGCGGTTGCGCAGTGAGCGTGACTTCGCGTCCCAGGTTATCGGTGATGGTAAGCGGAAAGGATGTCGCCGGCTTCGCCGATGTGGGCGTTGCCGGTACCGGTGCAGGCTGTGCCGGTGCCGGTGCCTGCGCACAGGCCGCCAGCAGCATAATGACCACCAGAGTCAGGATTGTTGTCAACAGGGTCTTGCGTCTCATGTACGGTGTTCCTCCTTCAGTGTTTTGAGTTTCGAGTTGCGTGTGCCAGATGTCAGATGCCAGACGACAGATGGCAGGCGTCTCCTCGCTAAGCCGCGCGCCCGTGGGCGCCGCCACAACAAAAAAACCCGACCTCGTCAGCCAGGTCGGGTATACCAGTGCCCCCTTGCCCGAAGCCAAGAGGGGGTTACGGTGTGTCAGCGATGCCCCACCCCCCTTCCACGAAGGTTGTGTGAGCACGACCGGGGCGGGCGATCTGGCTTGGACAGTAGTCAGTAGTCAGATTCTGTTTGACTACGCTCTGCCCTTACAGCTGCGGGACAGCGCCGGACTCTCACCGGCTTCGCCTTTAAGCCCTGCCATCCGGGGCGACAGGCACCACGGTCGTACAGGTATGCGTATGCGGTTGTGTGAAAGAAGTATAGCATAGGAAATGTAAAAGCGCAAATCGTGATTGCCTCAGGCAGCGGGGTGTGCCTCATATTTCTTGCGCGGCAATTCTCTCAAACAAATGAACCACGAAGACACGAAGGCACAAAATAACACAGCATTTT
>CAZFFM010000323.1:0-3622 GCA_964517425.1 uncultured Ardenticatenales bacterium
CTGTGTTTATCCTGCAAATCTGTGTCCCCTTGTTCTTTCTCCGACAAGCTGCTAGAGTATCGTTAGATTTTCATCCGAGATGGTCAATGATTGTAACCCTTCCTCTGTGACCACCCACGTATTCTCTATGCCTACCAGCCCTTCGCCGGGAAAAACGATCTTCGGTTCGATGGCGAAGACCATGCCCGTTTCCAGCGGCATCTTTACGCCATGGGCAATGATGGGGAACTCGTCAAGTTCGATGCCTACGCCGTGCCCGACGAATTGCACGCGGCCCTCACCGTAGCCCATGAAATAGTCGGCATAGCCCATCTCCGTGGCCCGGCGCATGGCAAGGTCGTACAGATCACCGGCCGGCACGCCGGGCTTGCCGGCCTCGGCCAGTTCGTTTTGCAGTGTGCGCATGGCTTCGTAGGCTACCGTCAAACGCTCCGACAGATCACCCAGGGAAAAGAGGCGTGTCTGGTCCACGATGTAGCCATCCACTGCTGCGCAATAGTCCACGACCACAGGCTCGTGGCGGCGAATCGGCTTGCGCCCCGGTCCGTGGGGCATGGCCGGGCTCAAGCCTTCTCCGCCACTTGCCGAATCGAAAAAGCTGGGCACGGCGCCATTTTTACCGGAAAGAATGTGCCCGTAAAACACCTCAACGTTCCAGTTGCGCAGGCGGACTTGCCCTTGGTGGCCGCCTGCCCTGGCAACCGCTTCTACGCGACCGGCAAATTCAACCTCGCTCATCCCTTCGCGCAGGATTTCCGGCACGGCGCGCACCATGCGGTCCATCAATTGCGCCGCCTCGCGCTGGATGGCAAGTTCGTAGGGCGATTTGACCGCGCGGACAATCCGAATGGCGGTGGAGATGTCCACAATTTCCGCGTCTGGAAAGAGGCGCTGGTAATGGAAGAAGTTCCTGGCCGGCAATACGTCCAATTCCATGCCCAATCGTGTGGGAAGCGGAAGACCCTGCCCGGTGATGAGGCCGCCGAGAGTCCGTAAACTGGTGAGGGGCACAACGTCCGGCAGCGCCGACTCCTGGCGGGCACGCGTGAAACTGCGACGGGCCATCAGCAACGGCACACCCTCTGCCGGCACATACAAGTGCGCCTGCTGAATGGTTCCGGCAAAATAGAACAGGTCCGCAGCGTGAACGATGAGGGCACCGTCCACGTCTGCCGACCGCAGAGAAGCTTGCAGGGCGGCAATGCGCCGGTCCAGCTCCTCTTTTGGGGTAAAACGTGCCATGCTACTTCTTTTTGCTCTTGTCAGATTTGGCCGCAGGCCGCTTAAAGACCAGGTGGACACCGACCGTGCCGTAGGCTGCGCCTTGCGCGTTGGGAGCAATCAGCGGGGTACTCGAGGCGAGTTCCCAGCCGTCCCGGCCCCAATCATTGATCCAGTCTGCCAACCCACTGACCAGACCTTCGTCGGTCTCTGCGTACACTACCATTTGATCTCGATAATCCCATTGCTGCATTGTGTCTTCCTTTCGTTTTGTGTGCTGTTTTGCGTTTTAAGACTGCTGTCGTGAAAACAGACGTCAGTAACCAGTCGTCAGTCGTCAGAACGTGTTGCGTGCCGCTCGCCCATTGAAAATTGACATTTGATCATTGACCATTGCGCCCTGCCATTTTCATCCTTCGCGCCACACAATGGTCCGTGGGAACTCGACCGTCAACCAATCTGCCACGGCGGTTTGCGCATCCCCCAGTGCGCGTAGAACTCTTCATCACCGATGAAATCGGCAATGTGCGCGCGCATCTCGGTCAAGATGCGGCCAGACGCGTCGAACTCCAGCGCATGGATGCTTTCGTCGCTTCCATCATAGTAGCGTACCATCCAAAGTCCTTTGCGTAAGCGCAGGCCGTCAATGGCCACCTCGCCCTCGAAGCCCACACCCAACCACGCAAGTATCTGATAAATCGCAGCGTGCGCTCCCAGGGCCGGAATGTCCAGGTCCTTCGCGCCGGTTCCTGGCTTCCCGTAAAGAGCCTCCATCTCTTCCATTTCGCGTTGGCTCATACGCTACCTCCTCTGGCAACCATCTGGAGGGTGCTCATCGTTCGACTTCCCTGCCTATGTAAATCAGTGATCCTGCGACAGATCACCCATTTAATACACAGTCATGACTGCGGCGAACCGGCGAGAGATTTCCGGATCATCGGAAAAATCGGCCAGGTGAGCGCGCAACTCGCGCACAATGCGTCCCGACGGCCCAAACTCCATGGCATAGAAGCTCTGGTCATACCGGTCGTAGAAACGAATGGCCAACGATTGTCTGCAATTTGCATACCATCGATGGTCGCAACGTCACCAAAGTTAACGCCTAACCAGGTGAGTACCCGTTCCAACGAAACGGCCTGACCCAGCGCAGGAATATCCAGTTTCCGGTCGCCGGTTCCAAGCGGACCATAGCGTGCCAGCAACTCTTGCTTCGTGGCCGTAGACATTCGGGCACTGCAGATTCAGCTCGCCAATTGGCTGCGAAGCCAGCGAGGTATGACGCGCAAAGCCTCGCTGTTTCCCCGCAATTCCATGTGGTTGAACCAGCGTGGCAGATAGCGAATGAGGCCGTTTTCGTGTTCCACATCAGGCCGCGTGTCTTCTGTGATTTCATGGAGTTCTGCCTGCGGGAAAAGTTTGGCCAGTTCCTGCGTGCCCTCGATGATGTTAGCGATATCGCGTGTGCTGTGGAGCAAGAGTGCAGGTTTGTCCTGCGCTTGGACATCACCCAACTCTTTAAGCAGGTCGACGACGTAGCCCGAATACGGCTCGCGTACGCTGGGGCTGGGAAAATTCTTGAACATCCATTGACCCCTCGGCGACACTTCTTGTACCACAGATGGGGAAATCGCGGCCAGTGCATCGGCGCTGCTCATCAGGGTCAGCCGCCCTCCCAGGCTGAGACCGGTCGCGCCCACCGGTCCGTAGCGCCGCATGTAGGCCACGGCCGCTTCGAAATCGTCCAGGACGCCCACGCTGACCGTAGCCGGGTGTTCCCCGTGTCCGCGCATGTCAAAGGCCAAGGCAGCCAACCCGTTCTCGGCCAAAGAAGCGGCCATACCGAGCATCTCGATCTTGTTGGAGCCGTAGCCATGACACACGGCCACCCCGCCAACCGGCGCGTCTGGCTCCAGCAGGAACGCCGGAATGTTGTATCCATCACTGGAAACCAAATCAGTCACCCGCGCAAACTTCATTGTTCTTCTCCTCGTATCTGTCTGGCTAACGTGCAGGCCCCTATTGTACTGCCCTTCCGCCAAGTTGTCAACCTGCGCGGGCGTTCGGGCATACGCCTTACGCCCGACCGGCAGCAGATAAATCGCGCTGTCTGGGTGGGTAGACAACCCAGGCTCCGGCATTTATGCGGAGGGGTGTCCGTCAAAGTTTTGCGTCCACAATCATTCACGCCTGCCCTTACCACCAAGGCACAAAGACACAAAGCATACAAAGTGGGGCAAGCGCGAGAGCCTGCTCGTCGGGCCTATCTCATCTCCCAACCTGGACACTGGCGTTTTTTGTTCTTGCCACAGATAGTCACGGAAAATCAGAAAGAATAGATGAAAATCTGTGGAAATCCGTGCAATCTGTGGCTGAATATGCCGTGTCATACGGTCAAAATGAT
>CAZFFM010000324.1:0-3557 GCA_964517425.1 uncultured Ardenticatenales bacterium
CCAGGCAGCGCGATTCATCCGCTGCCGGCCAAACGCAAAAATATGACGGACACCCTATAGGTCTTCAGGTAATGATTTTGACACAGGAGCCTGCGCCGTCTGGCCGTGCCGGATTGAAATCGGCACTGGACTGTCCTGTCAAGCCGCTAAAAGCGGCTGCACTCCCGCAAGGCAGTCGCTTGAGCGACTTTGTCGTGCCGCCAGTGACGGCTTCAGCCCGTCACGGCAACCGGCTGTCCAAAACATTAGCTGAACGTCTATAGTAGGGGCGAGGCAGTCCCCTTGGCAGCGTTCTTCCTTACTCTATTGGGCACGCTAAGAGGATTTGCCCTCCTCATGGGTCTGCGGGACTGCCTCGCCCCTACAAGGCGGTGGCCCACAGTTTTGCGCGATACCCCTTCCAGGGCCTGCCATTTGCCACGAGAGGGCGATTGTGTTAAGATTTGCGCATGGAACACGCAACGATTGCCACCAAGGATCGAACAGACCGGGCCGGGTTCATCTTCCTGATTCTGATCGCTTTCGCCCTCCGGGTGTACCGCCTGAGCGCACAGAGCCTGTGGTACGACGAGGGGGTCAGTCTGTTGCTTGCCAGTAAGCGTGTCCCCGACCTGGTCGCCCACACCGCCCGCGACATCCACCCCCCGCTGTACTACCTGCTCCTGCATGGCTGGACCGACCTGGCCGGCCGTTCGGAGTTTGCCGCCGCCTATTTTTCCCTCTTCTTCGGGGTCTTGTTGGTGGCGCTCGTCTTTCGACTGGCCCAGGTTTTATATGGCACACGGGCCGCGTTGCTCGCCGCGCTCCTCGTGGCTCTTTCTCCCTACAATTTGTGGTACGCGCAGGAAGTGCGCATGTACACACTCGGCGCAACGCTTGGCCTGCTGGCAACGTGGCTGCTGCTGCGCATGTTGCGAGACGACTGCCCAGCCTGGGTCTGGCCGGTATACACGATTACCGCGGCGACAGGTCTTTACACACTCTATTATTTCGCATTCTTGCTGGTTTTCCACAACCTGTTCTTCTTGATTGCGGCAGCGACGCGGCCCGAATTGCGTGCCCGCCTGCGACGCTGGCTGCTGACAGATGCCGGAATCACCCTGCTCTACGCCCCCTGGATACCGGTGCTGCTCCGGCAGGCGTTGCACCCGCCGGTTCCGCCCTGGCGGACGGCCGTCCCTCTGCCAAGAATGCTGGCCGAAGCTTGGACCGTCCTCTCCGTCGGCCAATCGGTGACCGCGACCGGTGTTTGGCCAGCCCTGCTCGCCACCCTGATCCTGTTCGCGCTGGCCCTCCGCGTGCCGACCCGCACGAATGACCCGCTCCAGCGTTGGCTGCTCGTCGGGCATGTCTGGGTTCCGGCCGGCCTGATCTTCCTGGCCTCTTTTGGGACACCGTTGTATCACGCACGGTACCTGTTCACGTATGCCGCACCCTTCTACATCCTGCTTGGTGCTGCCCTGGCTTTCGTCTTGAACAGCCGTCGCCGGCAGCAAGTTTTGGCTGTCAGTACGCTGCTCGTACTGCTGCTGGCCTATGGACTGGGCAATTTCCAGTTTTTCTTCGATCCGACCTATGCTTCGGATGACTATCGAGCCGCGTTGCAGTTCATAGATGAACAGTGGCGTCCCGGAGACGCCATCCTGGTAAACGCCGGCTACGTCTATCCGATGGTGCTCTACTACGGCCATCGCGCACCAGCCTGGCGGGGCCGGCTGACGAACCTGCCCGAAGGCTGCGGCACCGCCAACGCACCGCTGGTGGCCCAGACCGGCACCATCGATGGCGACCCTGCGTTGGGCTGGGGCGACCCGGCCTCCGACTTCTATGCCACCACCGCAGCGGAGACGGACCGCTCCTTGCAGCAATTGTTCCGCCAATGCCAAAGGGTTTGGGTGCTGCGCGCCTACGACACCGTGACCGATCCGCACGGTTTCATCCGCCGCTGGCTGGATGAACACGAGACCCTCTTCGAGGACCAGGTTGTGTCCGGCCAGACCAACGTCCGTGTGCAGGGCTACCGCAGCCGGAACGGGCCGCGCGAAGATGTGCGCCCCCTCGACCGTTCTTTCGATCACCGGCTTCGCTTGACCGGCAGCCTGGCCTTTCCCCAGCCGGCCGTCGCCGGCCGGGCCCTCTATGTGACTCTCTATTGGCAGCCGCTCGTTCCCTTGCCCGCCGATTACCGACTTTCGTTGGCCCTTCTCGGCCCGGGCGGGCGGCAGTGGGCGGTGGCAGACGAGTTGCCGGGGGGGGCGCTCTTTCCCCCATCGAAATGGCCCGTGGGCGAGAGGGTGCGCCACACGCTGCGGCTGGACATCCCCACCGGCACGCCGCCGGGTACGTACCGCCTGGCCGCCGGCGTGTACGATCCGTCGGACGGGCACTTTCTGCGCCCGGACGACTCGCAGAGCGCCGCCGGTACCATCCGCGTGGCGTTGGGCGTCGTAAACGTGCAGCCCGCCGTCGAGAAAGCGTTTATCATCCCATCACGATTGCAAGCGATCCACGCCGTGCTAGGCGAGGACATCGAATTGACCGCCTATCAGGCCATGCCACATACGTTGCGTCCAGGGGACGTGCTCAGCGTGGAAATCCTCTGGCACGCGCTCCGGCCGCCCCCCGAAGACGATACCGTGTTCGTGCAATTGGTCGATGGGAACGGCAAGTTGTGGGCCGCGCGGGACAGCCGCCCGGTGGAGGGCCGCTATCCGACGACAGCGTGGCCGGCCGGCGGCTGGGTGCGCGATTTTTATGACTTGCCGCTCGCTGCGAATGCGCCAGCCGGCACGTACCGTCTGATCGCCGGCCTTTACCGCACGGCCGGCGGCACACGCCTGCCGGTGCGACAAGGTTGGCTGCGTTGGCTGGGCAGAGGAGATTACGCGGAAATGGGCGTCGTGCCCGTGCATGATCGGGCGCACAGTTTCGCACCGCCGCCCGCGATGGCCCACCCGGCCGACGTCACCTTCGGCACCTCCGCGCAGCTGGTCGGGTACGCGCTGCCCGCTGCGGAAGCCGTTCACGCCGGCGCACCGCTGACGGTCACGCTCTACTGGAAAGCCCTCGCGTCGTCACCCATCTCCTACAAGGTGTTCGCCCATCTTGTCGCCGCGGACGGGACGTTGTGGGGCCAGCGTGACCAGTTTCCGGGAGACGGCCAGTTCCCCACGACCGGCTGGCAGTCGGGGGAATACCTGACCGACACGCTGGCCATTCCTGTTCCGGAGAACGTGCCGGCCGGAAGGTACCGCTTGCGTGTCGGCCTGTACGATCCGGCGACCGGCACGCGGCTGCCGGTACGGGGGCCGGGCGTGCCAGATGGCGCAGATTATGCAACGCTCGCCCTGGAATAGTGCCTGGCAGGCAACGCCCTCGTCCCCGAGGGCTGCGAGCCGTAAAGCTGATACTTACCCAGGCAGCGCGATTCATCCGCTGCCGGCCAAACGCAAACAAATGACGGACACCCGACGCGTTGGGTGTCCGTCATATTCTTGCGCGACAACTCTCTCAAATGAACCACGAAGACACGAAGGCACAAAGAACAACCAGGTTGA
>CAZFFM010000325.1:0-3547 GCA_964517425.1 uncultured Ardenticatenales bacterium
CCCTGAGTTTATCAGAGAATTCAACTTTTGGCCAGCCGATTACGCGAATGGACAGAACAACCTATACCCAATCGAGGAACTACAATGACCTTTCAAGAGAGAATCGAGCGTATCGAACAGTTGACGGAAGCCATTGCCAGACATCGCAATGAGTTTGTTGATACGACTATCGCCGACCTGGGATTCACATATCGCGATTGCCGGCGTGAGATTGACCTGACCCTGGAACGGTTGCCCTCTTTTGCCGAAACGGAGTCGCTCCTTGCCGGCCGCAGCCCCCTCTGCCAATCTCCGCGAAACGAGATCGCGCTTCTCTTGCCTTATGATGGTAGTGCCTGGCTCAACGTAGCAATTCTTTCTATCTGGCTCGTTGGCAACCGCGTCCGGGTAAAGTTTTCCTCCAAAGGATCACGCATTGCCCGGCTGACAGAGCAACTGTATGGCCCTCTTTTTGGGGACGAAATTCGTTTTGTATATGAACCAGGCAAGCAGTTTCTTCGCCAGGCATTAGAAGACCCCCACGTGCCGGCTATCGTCGTCTTTGGGGCGGACGACAACACGCTGCCCTATCGCGATGCGGTACGGCGTACCGGAAAAAAGCTTGTTTTCGAGGGGCCGGGGAATGATCCGTTCATCGTTTTCGACGATGCAGACCTGGATGCGGCGCTGGACGACCTCGTGGATGGGAAGTACCGTTACTCAGGCCAAACATGTACAGCGCCGGAGCGTGTGCTAGTGCAGGCCGGAATCTACGAACGCTTTCTCCGGCGCTACGTGGCACGCAGCCGCGCGCTGCGCAGCGGGGACCCGGCCGATCCGGAGACCGACCTGGTGCCCCTGGCCAGCCAAGTCGCTGTCCGGCGAATCAAGACCTACCTGGCCGATGCGGTGCGACAAAATGGCAGGATTCTCACCGGGGGAGAGATTCATGGTCAAATGGTGCAACCGACGGTCATTGCCGACGCAACGCCCCGCATGAAAGGGATGCGCGAAGAGATATTTGGGCCGGTCACCTTTGTGACCTCCTTCAAGAGCGCGGACGAAGCGCTTTCCCTGGCACGCGACAATCGCTATGGCCTACGTGCCACCGTTTGGGGTGGCGCGCAAGCCGCCGCTGTGGCTTCGGCACTGCGTGGCGCAGATTATCTGGAAGAGGTCGCCGATTATACATTTGGCAAGTTCGGCACTGTGGCAATCAACGAGCCACGAAGCGAATCGTGGAGGCGAGCGCTCATCACCAAACCGATCGGGGGATATGGCTATTCCGGTTGGGTGTGGGAAACACAAGACGGTCGTTTTATCCTACGGCAGGGGCCCAAGCTCATGAGTCTCGAAACTTCCACTACACGTGACAAATAACGCCAATGATGTTATAATACAATATATTCGTTGCGTAGAACGGGCAATATCACAAAATGTTGTGAGTAGCATGTCCGTGAAAAAAACTTTACGTTAAGGAGTTCTGTTTCTTATGCCTACCGACATCAGCGCAAACCTTGCGGTAATCTTACAAGTCGTTTTGGCCTTCATGGGAGCATTTGTGCTGGCCTTTTGGGCCAGTCTGGCGATCTGGACGTTTCGTGATATTCGGGCACGCTCCCGAGATATTTTCGCCGTCCTCCTGGCAACATTGCTCGTACTCGTCTTCAACATTCCGGGGATTCTGCTCTATTATATCTTGCGCCCCCCGGAGACTCTGGCAGAGTCTTATGAACGTTCCCTGGAAGAAGAAGCGCTTTTGCAAGACATTGAAGACCCAAACATCTGCCCAAGTTGCAAAGCGCCTACCGAAGACGATTTCGTGATTTGCCCCAATTGTCACACGCAGCTCAAGAATACTTGCCCAAATTGTAAACGGCACCTACAGTTGAACTGGAATGTTTGCCCGTACTGTGGCACATAGAAAACTGGACTCTGGCGTTTTTTTTGTTTTTGCCACGGATTACACAGATTTTCACGGAAAAAACCTGGGAATCTGTGGAAATCCGTGCCATCCGTGGCTGAAAAGGCCACTGTTATACGGTCAAAATGACTTTCGCCAGACTCCAGTAGAAAAGATGACACAATGAAAGATGACCGCAAGATGATCTATCTGGACCACTCGGCGACGACGCCGGTTCATCCGCGCGTACGAGAAGCGATGGCTCCCTACTTCGCAGATTCCTACGGGAACCCTTCCAGCCTGCACCGGCTGGGGCAGCGAGCGCACCGGACGGTGGAGGATTCGCGGAAGCAGGTTGCCAAAATTCTGGGCTGTCATGCCGGAGAAATTGTCTTCACCTCCTGCGGATCGGAAAGCGACAACCTGGCCATTCGCGGAGTCGCCTTCGCCAACAAATCGCGTGGCCGGCACATCATCACTTCGTCTGTCGAGCACCACGCCGTACTCTACACCTGCAAGCAACTGGAGCAACACTTCGGCTTCGAGGTCACGTATCTTGCGGTGGATCATGATGGGCGGGTGAACCCGGACGACGTTGCCGGCGCAATCCGTCCGGATACGATTCTGATCAGTGTGATGTACGCCAACAATGAGGTCGGCACAATCCAACCCCTTCGCGAGATCGGGGCAATTTCCCGCGCCCACGACATTCCCTTGCACACCGATGCTGTCCAGGCCGCAGCATATCTCGACCTGAATGTAGATGAACTGCAGGTAGACCTGCTCTCTCTCTCCGGTCACAAGTTCTATGCGCCGAAGGGGGTGGGTATTTTGTATGTGCGCAGAGGCACACGCCTTTTGCCGATGCTCACCGGCGGGGGACAGGAGCAGAACCGCCGCGCCGGCACGCACAACGTGCCCTACATCGCCGGCATGGCCAAAGCCTTGCAAATTGTCGCTGATGAGAAGGAAGCGGAGGGCCGCCGGCTGTCCTTGCTGCGCGACCAACTGGCCGACCGGATATTCTCAGCCATACCCGAGGCACGTTTGACCGGCCCACCGGATGCCCGTCTGCCCGGACACTTGAGCTTCACCCTGGAAGGACTGGAGGCCGAGGGTATCTTGATAGGGCTGGACCTGGAAGGCATCTGTGTGTCCAGTGGGTCCGCCTGTACGTCGGGCGCTACTGAACCCTCTCATGTTTTGCAAGCCATGGGCGTTCCGCTATCTCGCTGTTATGGAGCCTTACGTTTTACGCTGGGCTATCAAAACACCATACAAGATGTCGAGCAGGTCATTGCCACGCTGCCCCCCTTGATTCGAAAGTTGCAGGAAGCGGACGGGCACAAATGAAGCACGACAGCAATTTTCCACTACAGCGGTTCCGGCCCACAGGGGGTGTCCGTCAAAGTTTTGCGTCTGAAATCATTCACGCCCTGCCCTCACCACCAAGACACAAAGACACGAAGTATACAGCATTTTCAGCCACAGATTGCACGGATTTCCACAGATTTTCATCTATGCTTGCTGATGTTTCCGTGAAAATCCGTGGCAAAAACAAAACACGCCAGTGTCCAGGTCGAAACATTCAACCTGGTTGTTCTTTGTGCCTTTGTGCCTTCGTGTCTTTGTGGTTCATTTGAGAGAATTGCCGCGCAAAAAAAT
>CAZFFM010000326.1:0-3524 GCA_964517425.1 uncultured Ardenticatenales bacterium
GCATCATCCCCTACCGCCGGGGCACCGAACGGAGCCGGCACATCGGGGAGATCGTAGCCGAAGTGCGCTCCCTGGCCAGCCAGGGCATTCGCGAAGTGACGTTGCTCGGGCAAATCGTGGATCGCTACGGCTACGACATTCCCGACGGCCCCCGACTGCCTGATTTGCTGCGCGCCGTCCACGACGTGGAGGGCCTGGAACGCATCCGCTTCCTCACCTCGCACCCGAATTACATGACCGACGAGCTGCTCGACACCGTGGCCGAGCTGCCCAAAGTGTGTGAGCACATCGAGGTCCCCGTGCAGGCCGGCAACGATGAGGTGCTGCATCGCATGAGACGCAAATACACGGTCGCCGACTATCGCCGGCTGATCGAACGCATCCGCGAGCGCCATCCGCGCGGCAGCATCGCCACAGACATTATCGTCGGCTTTCCCGGCGAGACGGAGTCGCAATTCCAGGACACCTACGACCTCCTGCGTGATTTGCGGCTGGACGTGGCCCACGTGGCCCCCTTCTCGCCGCGACCGCACACAGCGGCCGCGCGCTGGCCGGACGACGTCCCCTTGCCGGAGAAAAAACGTCGCCGCAAGGCTTTGGACGATTTGCAAGCGGAAGTAGTCGGCGAAATCAACGCCCGTTTCCTGGACCGGCAAGTTGAAGTGCTGGTTGAAGACAAGAGCAAAGGCCGGTGGCGGGGCCGTACGCGCACAAACAAGCTGGTGTTCTTTGAGGATGACATGCGCGATTGGCGCGGGAAGCTGGCGACAGTGAAAATCACGTGGACGGGACCATGGTCCATGCTGGGAACGCCCCAGAGGAGGTAGAAGAATGTTTGAAGACCTGACAGCAAAACTCCAGAGCACGTTTGACCGTCTTGCGGGCAAAGGAAAGCTGAATGAAAATGACGTCAAGACCGCCATGCGTGAGGTCAAGCTAGCCCTCTTGGAAGCTGACGTTAACTTCAAGGTTGTCAAGGACCTGGTCGCTCGCATCAACGAGCGGTGCATCGGCGCAGAGGTGATGAAGAGTCTCACGCCGGCGCAGCAGGTCATCAAGATCGTGAACGAAGAACTGATCGCCATCCTGGGCGATCCGGGGAAGCTGGATTTGTCCGGCACGCCTCCCCAAGTCATCATGCTTGTGGGCCTGCAAGGTTCAGGCAAGACAACCACAGCAGCCAAATTGGCCTCCTTGTTGCGCAAGAAAAAGCAGCGTCCCATGCTCGTGGCTGCCGACATTTACCGCCCCGCAGCCATCGCCCAGCTGGAGACGTTGGGAAAGCAACTGGACATTCCCGTATTCAGCGAAGGGACCACGGTAGCCCCACCAAAGATCGTGGCCCACGCACTCCGTCAGGCCCGTCAATCCGCCAACACGGTGGTGATTCTGGATACGGCCGGCCGCCTGCAGATCGACGAGCCGATGATGCGGGAGCTTGAGCAGGTGAAGGAGCAAAGCCATCCCGCAGAAATCTTGCTGGTTGCCGATGCTATGACCGGCCAGGAAGCGGTCAATGTGGCCCGGGAATTCCACGAGCGCGTGGGCCTGACCGGGTTGATCCTGACGAAGATAGATGGTGATGCGCGAGGCGGTGCCGCTCTTTCCATTCGCCAGGTCACCGGCGTGCCCATCAAGTTCACCGGCACGGGAGAAAAACTCGACGCGCTCGAGGCTTTCCACCCCGACCGTATGGCCTCCCGTATCCTGGGTATGGGCGACATGCTCACCTTGATCGAGAAGGCGGAACAAGCTTTCGACAACGAGGAATCGGCTGCGCTGGAAAAACGATTGCGCAAGGGAGAGCTCGATTTTGAAATGTTCTTGTCCCAGCTCCAACAAGTGAAGAAGATGGGGTCCTTCAGCCAAATCCTCGACCTGATTCCCGGGATCTCATCCATCAAGAACCAGTTGCCCCAAGAAATCACCGACCAGCAGTTTAATCGCATCGAGGCGATCATCAGTTCCATGACGCCGGCCGAGCGGCGCAATTCCCGCCTGTTGAATGCCAGCCGAAAACGGCGTATTGCCCGTGGCAGCGGCACGACGGTTCAGGAGGTCAATGGGCTGTTAAGTCAGTTTCGCCAGATGCAGCGGATGATGAAGAACCTCGGGAAGATGGGGGGGCGTGGCGGGGGATTCAATATCCCTGGCTTGCGTCTCTAGCGGAAGCTACAAATTCCAACACCAGCTTCAAGATTCCGTCGGGAGTAAGGTCATCCGTTGGTATGTAGAAATCGCAGTTCTGTTTGGCATGAGCCAGCCGGCGTTCTTGTTCGGCGAGGTCCTGGGGACGGAAGTGAACGGCCAGACGCCGTCGGTTTATCGTCGAGAAGCTAACACCGAGATAGATCAGCCAGCGTGGCCGTGAAATCCGCCGCCACATGTCCGGCACATAGGAATGCTCCTGCGCACAGTGGCGCGCGTCATAGCCAAGGCCGCGCAAGCGGCTGACCAGCGTGGACTTGCCTGCCGCACAGGGCCCAACGACAGCGATTCGCTCACCCGACATGGATCACGAGTTGCCCACAACGCCACCTCGAATGCGTGTGCAGGGCACAGGTCGTTCGCCAACCAGCGCATCCTCCACGCGCCCCGGCTCCAACCCGGAGATGATGTCAACGTGCAGTCCGGGCGTGGTTGTGACCAGGTTCAGCGCATCCTCTACTTTGCTGGCCATGCCACCGGTCACATCCATTCCCCGCGCACCGTGGACGGATGGCCGAATAGAGGGCCAGGTCTGCGGCGTAATTTCAGCGACAAGTTGCTCCGGCGAATCTGCGTCCTGGCGCAGGACACCGGGAACCTCGCCGGCCAGGATGATGCGTCGCGGCTGCAGCGCGCGTGCCAGGAAGGTGAAGACGGCCTCGGTCGAGGCTATCGTCCACCCTCCGGCCCTATCCCAAACAACGTCGCCGTAGGTGAGCGGAACCAACCCCTGTTCCAGCGCGCGTTGAAAGGGGGATAGGGAAAGGGATTGCAAAGCGCCCTCGTACGCTTCCGCAGAAACGGATGGGGGGAGAACGACCAAAGGGATGCCAGCCTCATGAAAGGCCTCGGCAACCTGTTTGTTCAAGGCAGCCGCAGCCCAAGCCACACGCGCAAACCCCGGTGCTGTGCGCGGTTGACCCCGGTCATAGCCCACGGCCTGGGCCGCTGCGTGACCGAACGAGCCGCTGCCATGTCCCAGCACCAGTCGCAGGTGGGGCGACTTGACCAGGGCGTGGCTAATCTCCACGGCCAATCGCCGAATCAGGTGGAGACGTGCGGTCTGCACACGAGTTTTGTCGGTGATCAGCGAACCACCCAGTTTCAGGAAGACGATCTCCGGCATGGTTTCTTTCTTTCCCATAGAAACTAATTATAGCACGAAGCGCGTGGTGTTGGCAATACGACGGTGATGCCCCGGGTGGCCGTCAAAGTTTTGCGTCTGCAATCATTCACGCCCTGTCCTTATCACCAAGACACAAAGCATACGGCATTTTCAGCCACAGATTGCACGGATTTCCACGGATTTTCATCTA
>CAZFFM010000327.1:0-3519 GCA_964517425.1 uncultured Ardenticatenales bacterium
ATGGCCGGTGATCACGGCGTGGTGGCCGAAGGGGTGAGCGCGTACCCGCAGGAGGTCACGCCACAGATGGTATACAATTTCCTGGCCGGCGGTGCAGCAATCAACGTTCTTGCGCGGCATGTCGACGCGCGCGTCACCGTTGTGGACATGGGCGTGGCCGCCGAAATAGAGCCGCACCCGGACCTGGTGAATAAGAAAGTCGCCTCCGGCACGGCGAACATGGCCGTCGGGCCGGCGATGAGCCGCGAACAGGCTATGCACGCCCTGGAGTCGGGTGCGGAGGTTGTGGAAGCAGAACTGACCCGCGGGCTGGACATCCTCGGCACAGGAGACATGGGCATCGGCAACACCACGCCTTCCGCGGCCATCGCTTGCGCCCTGACCGGCCGGCCCGCTGCGGACGTGGTCGGTCGCGGCACCGGCGTGGACGACGCCGGCCTGGTCCGCAAAGCCGCTGTGGTCGAAAGAGCGCTGGCGGTCAACCGGCCCGATCCCGCGGATGGTCTGGACGTGTTGGCCAAGGTGGGCGGCTTCGAGATCGGCGGATTGGCCGGGGCCATGCTGGCTGCGGCTGCCCATCGCCGGCCGGTCGTCGTGGACGGCTTTATTTCCACGGCTGCGGCGATGATTGCCGTCGCGCTGGCCCCGCAGATTCGCCCCTACCTCATCGCCGCGCACCGTTCGCAAGAGCAGGGCCATCACATCATGCTCGATTGGCTCGACCTGAAACCGCTGCTCGATCTGGACTTGCGCCTGGGCGAAGGGACCGGCGCGGCCATCGGATTCGCCCTGATCGAGGGAGCCTGCAAGATCCTCGACGAGATGGCCACCTTCGGCGAAGCGGGTGTGTCGGAGGGCGAGGAGAGTCTCTGAAATGATGAATGAGGGGAGATAGAGAGGGGAGATAGAGAGCGTGGAGCGTGCAAACGCAACACGCAACACGCAACACGCAACACGCATCACGCATGGAGCAATCCAAAATCCAAAATCCAAAACCTAAAATCCAAAATTGCTTCCTGTCGGCGCTGCAATTCTTGACCGTTGTGCCCCCACTTGTTCGCCGGCCTTTTACATTGCCGGAGCTGGGGGGAGCGGTGGGCTATTTCCCGTTCATCGGTGTGCTGCTGGGGCTGTTGTTGACCGCCTTGCACGCGGGCCTGCGCCTGGTCCTGCCGCAAAACGTCGTTGCCGCGTTGGTGCTGGCTGCGTGGGTGATCCTCACTGGTGCGTTGCACCTGGACGGCTTTCTCGACAGTTGCGACGGGCTGTTTGGTGGGGCAACGCCGGAGGACCGCCTGCGCATCTTGCGGGACGAGCAGGTGGGCGCGTTTGCCATGGCCGGCGGCGTGCTGCTTCTGCTTGTGAAGTACGCGGCCCTCTCTTCGTCGCCCGACCCGTTTCCGGCCCTGTTCCTCGCGCCGGTGTTGGGGCGCTGGGGCATGGCGCTGGCAGTCGTCGCCTTCCCCTACGCGCGAGCGGAGGGGCTGGGACGGGCCATGAAAGACCATGCCGGCCCACGCGCCTTGGCTCTGGCGACGGTCGTGGCCTTCGGCACGGCATGGTTCGCCGGTGGGGTACGCGGACTGCTCGCCGGCGCACTGGTCGCTGGCCTAACCTGGGCCGTGGCCCGTTTCACTCTGGCTCGCATACCTGGCCTGACCGGCGACATCTACGGTGCGATCTGCGAGTTGGCAGAGGTGGCGGTGTTGGTCGGGGGACTGTTATGAAAATGGACGACGAGTTTCGGGTTTCGAGTTTTGAGTTGCGTATTGCGTGTTGCGTATTGCGTGCCGCTCGCCCATTGAAAATTGACCGTTGATCATTGACCATTACGCAATACGCAATACGCATTACGTTTCACGCCGTTCATCATTCTGCATTCATCGTTCTAGAGTCACTCCTCGCTCCACGCGATTTTCATCTGTTGGTGGCGCGGGCGGCGGCTGGCGAATCCCCCCCCCCCCGGTTTGCTCCAAACAGATTTGACAAATCCGTCAGATTAAGTATAATTACTATACTTTCTATAGTAATTAGATTCGAGCGGAACCGAAACCCTGCTCTATTTTTTTGGGGAGTGTGCTATAGATTCTATACCATTATGGATTTTGTAGCAACCTGGAGTCTGGCGAAAAGCATTTTGACCGTATAACACGGCATTTTCAGCCACAGATTGCACGGATTTCCACAGATTTTCATCTATTCTTTCTGATTTTTCCGTGAAAATCCGTGGCGATCCGTGGCGATCCGTGGCAAAAACAAAAGACGCCAGTGTCCAGTAGCATAGAAAGGCAGGAGACGGGAAGAATGAGTCGCGAGGCCGTATGTCCGGTGGCGGCCACAGCACGCATCCTGGGGATGCGCTGGACGTTGGAAATCGTCCACAACTTGCGCCAGCGCCGTCGTTTTTGCGAGTTGCAGAAGCGGGTGAAGAATGTCAACCCGACGACGCTATCACAGCGACTAAAGTTTCTGGAATCGCAAGGGGTGCTTCGCCGGATGCTTATCTCAGACATGCCCCTGCACGTGGAGTATGAGCTGACGGAAAAGGGCAGGGACTTGCTTCCAATCCTGGACGACATGGCGCGTTGGGCAAATGCGTGGATAGGGCCGCCTGACGGCGACAATGTGGATGCGCTGGTGGCCGGTTTCGAAGGAGAGCAACATGCTGACAATCACGTTTTTTCATGATGTCCTATGAGTGTGGTGCTTTCTGGCCTCGGCGAGGCTGCGACGCATCGTGAACGATTATGACGGGCAGGTGCAGGTGGAGCACCGTTGCTTTGCGCTGGCCCCCGACCCGACCCAGATCACCCGCATGTTTGGCAGCCCGGAAGCGGGCAAGGCGGAGATCATGAACCACTGGGCCGCGGCAGCCGCCCATCCCGGCGGCGAGGGGATCAACACAGAATTGATGCGTAAACGGGAGTTTCTGTATCCCTCTTCGATGCCAGGCTTGCTGGCCTGCAAAGCTGCCGAGCAGCAGGATGGCCACAGCGCCCACTGGGCCATGTTCGACCGGGTGCAGCGCGCCCACGCCGTCGAGGCCCGCAACATTGCCGAGCCGGAGGTGCTGCGCGCGTGTGCCACCGATGTGGGCCTGGACGTGGCCGGCTGGGAGCAGCACTTCCGCAGCGCGGAGACCCGGCAGGCCGCGCAAGCCGACTTGGCCGACGCGCAACGCCGGGGCGTACACGCCGTGCCGACCCTGATTCTTGCCGATCGCTGGTCGCTCTCCGGCGCCGTGCCGGAAGAGATGCTGCGCCGCATTGTGGACGACGTTCTGGCCGGGAGAGACCCGTCGTGAGGGTTGGATGGCAGCCTCAGACTCGTGTAGCACCTGCAACCCAATCTTGGAAAAGAGGGGATGTGCAAGATAACCTTGAAACAAAGCGGTGAGGCAAACTACTGCAAACGCCTCATCATAGAGACACTATCAAATCAAACTTCAACAGGTAACCTAATGTGGTCTTATGCTAGTTCCACCACAAGGGGCCCGTGCCGGATTGGAAATCGGCACTG
>CAZFFM010000328.1:0-3507 GCA_964517425.1 uncultured Ardenticatenales bacterium
TCTTTGTGTCTTGGTGGTAAGGGCAGAGCGTGAATGATTGCAGACGCAAAACTTTGACGGCCACTCGGATTTTTGACAAAGTCGGTTATACGTGGTATAATTATGTTTACTTGAGGGGTTGGGGTATACAATTTAGACTTTCCTCCCTTGATTGCCAACTGGGCGTGAGCAAATGATACTCGCGTCCATTTTAACATCTAGGCTCTATCTTGGGCCTCCTGTTTGCAAGAAACGGGGGCTGTTTGGCAAGAGGCCTTTCAGAGATAGCGCTAAAACAAAGAAAGGTGATTTCTACTTATGAGAACTCCTTTCCTTTTTCCGCACGAGAGTGTAAGCGAGTTGAAGGAACTTCGGGATGGACAGTGGTCGAAACTGGCAGCGGAAGTAGCTGGTTTACCGGAAACGCACAAAGACAGTCTGGCTTTCTCACTGATGATGATACGGATCTGTGGATGTCTGCGGTGTACAAATTACAAAGCCAGTCTGGGATGCACGGTCTGTTCCCAGCGGGCTGTACGCAACAGCAAAGCACCGGACAACACGTTGCTGCGCTTGTTCCATCGTGCGCAGGAAGAAGTTGACGAGTTTTTGGAAACTCGGGAAAATGGGTTGAGGCAAGCTGCCTGACCACCGGCGTAGCGCCGTGATACGAAAACAATCAATAGGGAAACACGTCTGGGCAGGGTTGACATTCCTGTTCACGACTCTGCTCATGACGTACCCGCTGTCGCTTCGTCTTTCAAGCGCTCTTCCTGACAAGCAAGATCCTCTCCTCAATCTATGGATTTTGGTCTGGGAAGCACACCAGGTGGTCCTTGCCCCTTCAAAACTCTTCGATGCCAACATCTTCTATCCATTTCAGCACACCCTGGCCTATTCCGAAACACTGCTTAGCACGAGTGGGTTGGTATTTCCTTTTGCGTTGTCTCCGGCCACACGGATCGTCGGCTACAACATCGCCTTCCTGGGCACCTTTTTCCTGGCGGCACTGGGCACCTATCTGCTGGTCTTCTCCCTCACGGGAAGCCGGCCGGCCGGCATCGTAGCCGGTCTCATCTTTGCTTTTGCTCCCTTTCGGTTTGGACATCTCAGTCAAATCCAGCTCCTGTCATCGCAATGGTTTCCGTTCGTCATCCTCGCCCTGGACCGTTTGTTGCGGCAGGCCACAGAGAATGCTCACGGCAAGATTCGTTGCAAGTCAATCTTGCTGTTCGTCTTGTTCTTCAGTTTGCAATGTCTGGCCTCGTTTTATTATGCGTTCCAGGCGGCTCTGGTTGTCGTCCTTTATACACTCGTGTTTTTCATCGTCTACCGCCGGCGCGTCAATCGTGCGCTGATCCTTCACCTGTCCCTAGCTGCCTTTCTATCCGCTGTGATTGTACTCCTGCCCAGCTTACCCTATCTACAGGTTCAACAAGAACTCAACGCCGGCTGGAGCCTGGCCAGCAACGAGACCTTCTCGGCCAGCCTGCTCGCCTACCTCTATACCGCACCCAACAACATCCTGTACGGCACGCTGACATCTTCGCTGGCCTACGTCTATGGCCCCTGTTGCCCTCCCGACACGCTATTTCCCGGCCTCTTGCCCTTGCTATTGGCAATCCTAGGCCTCGCGAGTTGGCGAAAGCAGCGCCCCGGCGGAACGCTCCGGCTGCGGCAAGGGTTCTATTCTTTGCTGTTGATCACTGCTTTCATCCTATCTCTGGGGCCTTCTTTGCACATCCGGACAGGCGAAATCGTCCGTCTGCCTTTTTCTTTGCCTTATGCCTGGCTTTATCACACCCTACCGATCTTCAGGGCCATGCGCGCGCCCGTCCGTTTTGCCAACCTGGTCTTGTTGGCACTGGCCGTTCTCGCCGGTTGGGGAACGGCCGGTTTGCTGAGGCGATTCAACTCGCGACAACAATTCGTCATGGCTGTCACGTTAGGGGCGGTAGTTTTGCTCGAATACGCTACCGTGCCCGTGAAGCTGGTGCCGGTCCAGCAGCCCTCGCAAGTGCCGGCGGTCTACCGCTGGCTGGCCGCTCAGCCGCCGGCTGTGATCCTCGAATTGCCCGTGGCGAACAAGTTGCCCACGCCCACCCCACAGAATCCGTCAGGCCCCAGACAGGCCTGGGAGACGAGCCGGCTGCTTGAACACCAGTACTTCTCCACCTTCCATTGGCACACAACGCCCGATGGGTACAGTGGCTTCATCCCGCCACGCCACGGAGAAGTAGTCTACGAAATGGAGCGCTTCCCTTCGGCCAGAGCAGTAGCCCTCTTGCAAGCGCTCGATGTGCGCTGGGTTATCCTGCACCACGATGATTTCGCCCCGAAGCGTTGGGTGGAAATCATGGCCGCGCTGCCAAGCTTTCCGCAATTGCAGCAATCGCAGACCTTTGGTGATGACTATGTCTTCCGCGTTGCGCCGGCCAGGTTTTCACCTGGCAACGAGGAGATAGGAGGCTATCTGCCACAGGCAGCACAAGCCGGGAGCCGCTATGTGGCCTTCGCCATCCTGCGCCTTCGTGGCACAGCCCCCGTGGCCGCCAAGCCAACAGATCGTGTTCCCGTTCGGGCCACCTGGACAGACGAGCTTGGGCACGAAAAAACAGAGCAGACCTTCTTCACCCGGCCACTCGTAAACTCAGGTGCAGAGGTTCGGGAAATCCCGCTCACAGCCCCCACGCTGCTTGGATCATACACCCTCTCCCTTTCCGCAGAAGACGATGGCGGTTTGCCCTTCCACGTTGAAGGCCGTGTGACCGTTGGCGATCACCCGGGACAGGGCGAAAGGCCCGTGCCGGTTACGTTGTCGCCGCCCACGGACCTGCCGCGCCACGTAGCGCCAGGCGACACGCTCCACGTGGTGCTGCGCTGGGAAGCCCTCGGCAAAATAGACGAATACGACAGCGCCTTCGTGCGCTTGGTGGACGGCGCCGGTCGGGCACTGGCCCAAATTGACCACGGCGCCGGCGGAACGCAACACCCCACACTACTTTGGACCCCCGGCGAAACGATTGCCGACAGCTACACCCTTGCTATTCCCGATACAGCCGCACCGGGGAGCTACCGGTTGGAAGCGGGCCTCTACCGGCCAGAGGGCATAGAACCCCGCTTGCTGTTGGATGGCGACGGACATCTTGTGCGCGTTGTCTCCCTGGCCTCCCTGTCCATAACGAGGTGACGGCAAAATGATGAACAGTGTGATCCGTAATGCGTATTTCGTAAAGGGCTCACGGCGAACATCCTTACGCATCAGCACGCAACACGTATTTTCAGGCATGGTTCAGCATGGCATGAGAGCAGGTTGACAAATTGAGTCTTGGCACCAGGAAGAATCTGCGTAAAACGTGAAACGTAATGCGTGAAAGAAAGCCCTTTTCACGTTTTACGGATCACGCTTCACGGATTTTTCCTGCGCGAACCGTTACAATTCGTCAAGCAGTTTTCTCTGCAAAATGAACCATGGGTGTCCGTCATTTTTTTGCGCGGCAACTCTCTCAAATGAACCACGAAGACACG
>CAZFFM010000329.1:0-3480 GCA_964517425.1 uncultured Ardenticatenales bacterium
GGCAAACTCCTTGACGTCCGGCGGAAATTCGCCCGGATCAATGAGCGAGCGGTCTACCACCGGCATGGCCTCGTATCCGGCCATCGCCAGCATCTCGTTCGGGTCTGTCCGCAACGCTTCGGCTAGGAGCAGGCAGGAATCGCGATGCGGTCGCCGTCCGCGGATGAAGCGGCCTGCCGCGCCGTGGTCCAGCCCCGCGCGCAGCGAAGCACGACGCATGGTCAGCCCTCGTGCCTTGATCAATTCTTTCAGGTATCTAGCGAACTTTTTCGCGTCATATCGTTTCTTTTTCATGGTTTACTCATCCTTGCAAGGACTTCAATCTGCGTTTCGGAACGCACCAACTTACCAGGAAGGAGGTGTGCCCGGTGGCACACGATCAGCAAATTGACCGCTTTTGTCGCATTGTGGCGCTATTGATTCGCCGCCTCATCGAGGAGGCCGATCCAGCCGCACCGTACGTTGTCTGAGCCACTGTGGTGCCACCGGCAGCGCGCGCCCGGAGCACCACAGACGGTACGCCCGACGAGAAACATTGTTGAGGCAGCAGTGCCTTTGCCGTATCCTCTTTGATCTCAGCGAGATCACGACTGATAGGCTGGATAGAAAGGAACGCACCGAAAATGCAGACTCCTGATCATCACAATGGACAACGACGTGTGGGCCTGTACATTCGCGTCTCCACCGAGGGACAGGCCGAAGACGGACGCAGTCCGAAGAGCCAGCTCGAAGACATGCAAGCCTATTGCCGCTGCGAAGGCTGGCAGGTGGCCAAGGTCTACCATGACGAGGGCTTCTCCGGCCGGCTTTCCAAGCGCCCGGGCCTGCAAGTACTTATGGCCGACGTGCGTGCCGGCCACCTGGATGTGGTCATGGTCTACTACATTGACCGCTTCTACCGCAAACTGGAATCGCTCCTTTCCACTATGAAGTTGCTCCACACCTACAAAGTTTCCTTTGTCTCCATCAACGAGCGCATGGACTTCACCACCCCCTGGGGCAAGTTCATGCTCAACATCCTGGGCACCCTGGCCGAAATCTACGTCGACCGCCTCAGCGAGACGACCAGCCGGGGCAAGCGTCAACGGGCCAGTGATGGCCTTTACAACGGTTCCCTCCCCACCGGTTACTGCAACGGTCGCTGCAGCAATTGCACAGACCCCAACGGCCCCGGCTACTGTCCCTTCGCCGGCCTGCGCCCCCTCGGCGACGGCATAGTCCCCGTCCCGCACCCCATCGAAAGTGAAGCGGTGCGCCTGGCCTTCCAATGGTATGCCACTGGCCAGTATTCCGACGCCGACATCGTCTACAAGCTCAACCAGCACAAGTTTGCCCTCCAAGGTCAGGCCTATGCTCTCCGACCCAAACGAAAGGTGGGCGACCGGCGCCGCTATTCCGGCCCCCTCACCTTCGGCAAGGAGACTGTGCGCGATCTGCTGCGTCGTGACTTCTACACCGGCACGGTCGTGTATTGCGGCGGCGAGGGTGTGGCCGAAGAACGCAAGAAGTTCAAGAAGGCCCAGGCCCTCTACCCCGGCCGCCACGAACCGCTCATCTCCCAAGAACTGTTCGACCGCGTGCAGGCCGCCCGTCGCCAACGGGGCTGCCGGCCCAATCGGGGCCACAGCAAGGCGCGCCAGCGCGTCTATCCCCTCAGCCGCATCCTCTATAGCTGGCCGATGGACAACAAGATGCGTTCGGCCGCCAACGGCAGCGGCAAGCGGGTCTACCGTGACCGGGCCAACATCGGCAAATCCCGCATGGACCCCTCTGTGCGCTCTCCGCAGCCCACCGTCGCCGCCGAGCCCCTGGAAGCGCAGGTGCTGGCCGTGCTGGATACCCTCTCCCTGCCGGACGAATGGCGGCAGCGTATCCTGGCCTACCTGGTCTCCGACGAAGGAGGCCTGGCCGATGTAGAGCGCCAGCGTCGCCACCTGCTGGTCCAGTTCGAGCGATTGAAAGACCTCTACCAGCGCGGCGACCGCACCACGGCCCAATACAACCAGGAGAAGGCCCGTCTGGAACAGGAAATGGCCGCTCTCCTGGTCCCCCCTGATCTGGACACCGGTCAGGTCAAGGCCTTGCTCTCGGACCTGCCGGCCCTCTGGCAACAAGTTACCCCCGCCGAATGCAAGGACTTGTTCGAGGCGCTCTTCCAGCGTATCCACGTGCAAGGCGACCAGATCGTACGTCTGTCCCCCTACCCTGCCTTCCTGAATCACCTGGCCGATCCGCAAGGTCGCCTGGTCTCTACATCCGACGACATCCGTGGCGATACGCTGGAGATACCGGTGCTGTGACAACCCCCGTCGCTCCCTTGTACTTGACTTTTCCGCTTCTCTGGGTACACTGTGGGGGACAGCCGTTTGGGGCTGTCCTTCACATAATCTACACCAGAGAAGGGAGCAAGATCATGACTCTCCGAGCCGCCGGCTACCGTCGCGTCTCTACCGACGATCAGGCCGAAACCGGACACAGTCTCGATGCTCAGCAGCGGGCCATCGAGTCCTACATTCGTCAGAAAGGATGGCAGTGCGAGCAAATCTACACCGATGCCGGTCTCTCCGGCCGGCTGGACCAGCGCCCCGCTCTGCGGCGCTTAATGCAGGATGCCGACGACGGCCGCTTCGATGTGGTCATCGTGCATGCCATTGACCGCTTCTACCGTTCGCTCTCCGGCTTGCTGACGGCCATGGAAAGCCTGCACCGGCAAGGGGTGAGCTTTGTCTCCATCACGGAGAACCTCGATTTCACTACCCCTTGGGGCAAGCTCTCCCTGGCCGTGCTGGGCACCCTGGCCGAAATCTACATCGACAAACTCAGTGCCGAGACCAAGAAGGGCAAGCTGGAACGGGCCCGCAAGGGGCTGTGGAACGGGTCCATCCCCTTTGGCTACTGCAACGGTCGCTGCTCGACCTGCAGCGACCCCAACGGCCCGGGCCATTGCCCTCATGCCGGCCAGGCCGACCGGGGCGACGGGCAACAGCTCATTGCCCACCCCATCGAGTCGCTGGGGGTACAGCGAGCCTTCGAACTCAGCGCTACCGGCCGCTACACCGATCGCGACATCGCCGACCGGCTCAACCACGAGGCGGTGCGCTACGAGGGCCAAGACTATACCTTGCGTCCCAAGCGGCGGCCTGGCGACGTACGCCGGTTCGGCGCTCCGGTCTTCGGCAAGGACACCGTGCGAGAGATACTCGTCCGTGTCTTCTACACCGGTGTTGTGCCCTACTACGGCACGGCAGCGAATGGTCGGAAGCGCAAACGGCAGGGTGCAGTAGCCCTCTATTCCGGCCAGCATCCGGCACTCGTCGCACAGGAGTTGTATGACCGGGTGCAGGCGGCGCGGAGCCTGCGCAGCTCTGCGCGGCAGGTACCGGCCCAGACGAAACGGCGCTATGTGTACCCGCTATCGGGTTTGTTAGTGTGCGGTACGTGCGGCAAACGGATGCGCGCGGCCAGCAACAAGCAAGGGCG
>CAZFFM010000330.1:0-3427 GCA_964517425.1 uncultured Ardenticatenales bacterium
CAAAAAGGATGCCAAAGAAGCCATCGTCCGCATGAAAGCGGCCGGGCTGGAGCCGATCATGATCACCGGCGACAACGAACGCACCGCCCGGGCCGTGGCGGACGCCGTGGGGATCGAAGAGGTGCTGGCCGGGGTGTTGCCGGACGAGAAAGCGGCCAAAGTACGGGAACTTCAGGGAGGAGAGGTGCACGGCCGGCCATCTGCACGGGTCGTTATGGTCGGTGACGGTATCAACGACGCCCCGGCTTTGATGCAGGCGGACGTAGGCATCGCCATCGGTGCCGGCACGGACATCGCCATCGAGTCCTCGGATGTGATCCTGACGGGTGGCCGACTGGGCGGCGTGGTGGACGCCTACCACATCGGTCGCCGCTCATACCGCAAGACGGAACAGAACCTGATCCTGGCCTTCGCGTTCAACGGCATTGGTGTGCCGGCGGCTGCTACCGGGCTGGTTCATCCGGTCTGGGCCATGCTGGCGATGGTGTTGAGCGTGAGCGCCGTGCTCCTCAACTCCTTCGGCGGCCGGCTGATCCCCGATCTCACAAGAAGGTCGTGAAGCCAAAGACGCGGTAGAACCAGGCGTTCAGCAGACCGATGGCGTTGGTGTAAACTATGATGCCCATCAGGATGAGGAAGAGGCCGCTGACGATGGATACCACGTTCTTCCTCCGGTTCAGCCGGCCGATCCAGCCGGTCATGCGCTCCAGGGCCAGCCCGATCAGCAGGAAGGGAATGCCCAGCCCCGCCGAGTAGACCGCCAGGAGCAGCGCACCCTGGCCGACAGTGGCCGCGTTGCCGGCCAACAGCAGGATGCCCGACAGAGTCAAGCCGATGCAAGGAGTCCAGCCGGCGCCGAAGAAGACGCCGACCAGCAACGAGGAAAAGTACCCCAGCCGCCGGTCGCCCGCATACTCGATCCGCTTCTCGCGATACAGCAAGGGAATGGTGAAGACCCCCATATAATGCAGGCCAAAGACCACCAGCAGGATACCGCCCGCTTTCTGGATTACAGGCAGATAGTCGTACAGCAAATACCCAACCAGGCCGACCGAAGCCCCCAACACCACGAAGACCACAGAGAATCCGAAGATGAAGCTCAGGGCATGGAAAACTGTCGCTCGCCGGTCGCTGACCACCATGCCCTCCGGCGTCACGGAGACGGTGCCGCTCAGGTAGCCAATGTAGGCCGGTGCCAGCGGCAACACACAAGGTGACAGGAACGAAAGCACGCCGGCAACCAGGGCCAGGACTACTGAAATGTTTGGCGCATCCACCTTGTTGACCCCCCCCTTGTCAATCCGACCAATCCTTTGCAGTTCTCTCTTGCCAAGGTGTCGAACATATCGCAATATCCCCGCTGTGTACTGGTTCAGCAGGAAATGGAATTTTGCCTCGTGCGAATAAGACACTATCGTGCATAGGCAACGCTCACATTCAAAGGGTCCGGATTGTAGGCTGAGGCCCTTTTGGTATCAGCTTGTTGCCGGCGCTGAGCCCGTCGCTGGTGGCGGCCCGCCAGCGACGGGCTCAGCGCCGGCAAAGATGATCGTTTCGCGAGCGGCAAGCTTGTCTTTGGGCGTCACAGATCCGATGGCGCTGTGCAGGCGCTTTTGATTATAGCACATTACAAACTCATTGACCAATTGACGTGCATCTTCCAGAGAAAGCGGCGTCCCTGGACGGATGCACTCTCCCTTCAGCGACTTGTGCCAGCGCTCAATCTTGCCGTTGTTTTGCGGGCTGGGTTCGGGCCCAGCGACGCAGCAGTTTGGCTTGCTTGAGTACCTGATAGACACTGCTGGGCTTGTGGCCGCGATGTCGGCATCGATTAACATGTACGTCAAGCGCCGATATCCTTCATCGGGATGCTCTCGGTAGAAAACGATGATTGCCCCTCGTTCCCATTCCTGCAACCAGAATGTACGGGGCATCCGGCCGTTGCGGTTGCTCGGCTGGCCGTACCGTTGTCGCCAGGCGTAGTACTTGCTTGCACCGACCTCCGGCCACGGGATGAAACGACCCACGCCAATGCCTGTTTTCCGGCTCCACTTGGTCACGAAATTAACGACCTCATCACGCACGCGCTGGGGCAGCCAGCAGCCGCTCAGGATGCCCCAGGTGCTTTTTCTAGGATCACGTACTTCTCCATCACCTCGCCTAGCACAGCGTCCTTCTTGGCCAACTCGGCTTCCAGTTCAGCCACCGGTCGCTTCATCCGCGCCGTTTCGCTGTTCTGAGACCGGCGGTAGTATGTCGTCCACACGCTGCCGGTCTTCTCGTAGTAATCCCCCACGTAGACCGTGGTCGTGCCGTTGAACATGGCCTTAACGCGGTTGCCGTCGCTGTCGTAGACGAAGCTGGCCGTCACGCCGCCGCCGCTGTAGCTCACCAGCCGGTTCTCGGCGTCGTAGGTCGGAAAGAGCCACAGATGAGCAGAATGCCACGGATCAGGTCGCAACCCATCCGCGTGTTTCTGCCAATCTGCGGTTCTTTCGTCGGGTTGCCCGGCGCCGGCACCACCGTGTCCGCCTGCACGAACCGGCCCAAAGCGGGGTCGTAGTAGCGCGCGTTGTAAAAGTACAGCCCCACCGCCAACTATGACATCCCCTGGAACCCGGCCCGCATCGAGCAGCGCATGGGCCGCGTGCATCGCTACAAGCAGGAACAGGAGGAAGGGCAACTGCCCCGGCGCAAGAAACAGTTGCAAGTGGCCTATAATCTGCGGCAGGCAGAGCTCTTCCGGCAGTGCCGCCTGCTCAAAGAAGCCGTGGAGAAGGGCATCCCCGCTGCCCAAACCAAACTGCGCAACTGCCAGGCCGAGCTGGACGACCTGGACCGTCGCCGCCGCGAGGCAGAAGCTGCCCTGTACGCCGCTGTAGACCGCCTGAGACTCGGACCGGTGAGCCTCTACGCCCAGGCCCTGGTGCTGCCTCTCCCCCCAACGGAGGCCGAACGCCGCCACGATGTGCAGGCCGAGCAGGTTGCCCTGCGAGAGGTGATCCAGCGGGAAAAGGCCGAGGGTTCAGAGATCATCGAGGATGTTTCCGATCCGCACCTGAAGGCCGGTTTCGACCTGAAGGTACTCCGTGGCGACGGAACGATCCGCTACGTGGAGGTCAAGGGGCGCAGCGGCACCCAGGCGATGGAGCTGACGACCAACGAGTGGGCACAGGCAGCCAATCACCGCGACCGCTACTGGCTGTATGTGGCCTACCACTGCGACACGGTGCCACATCTCTACCGCGTGCCCGATCCTTTTGGCCGGGTACTGGCTCGCCAGACCGGCGCAGTGCGCATCAACGCCCGTGACGTGATGGCCGCGGCCAAAAAGCCCTCTCACGAGACGGGTTGACATTTCCCCCTTATTGACATATACTGTAGTCACCAAAGAGACTGTTATGAAAACCAGAGGTCAGTCGTCAGA
>CAZFFM010000331.1:0-3409 GCA_964517425.1 uncultured Ardenticatenales bacterium
GATTAGACGAGGCCAAGACTGCATTTGTGGAGCCGGTTCAGGCCATGGACGAAGGGGGCGTGGACTATTTCATCATCGAAACGATGAGCGACCTGGAAGAGCTGCGCGCAGCCCTGGAGGCGGTACGGGAAAACACGGACCTTCCGGCGATGTGTACGATGACCTTCGACACCCATCTGCACACGATGATGGGAATCTCACCGGAACAAGCGGTCAGTCGGTTGACGGAATTGGGCGCTGACTTGATCGGCGCGAACTGTGGAAATGGGCCCGAAGAAATCGAAGCGGTTATTCAGAAGATGCGCAGCACGCGGCCCGATGTCCTGTTCGCGGCCCAGGCCAACGCCGGCATTCCACATCTGGAAGGTGATCGGACGGTGTATGGAGCCTCTCCGCAGCGAATGGCCGAATACGCCTTGCGCATGAGAGACTTGGGCGTAAAATATATCGGAGCATGTTGCGGAAACACGCCTGCGCACGTGCGTGCTATGGCCGAAGCCCTGCAATCAGATTAGAGTGGTTGCGCAGGCTGGCACACTGTCACAGAAAGGACGGACATTGAAACTCTCCGTCATCATGCCGGTTTACAATGAACGTCAGACGATTCGCGAAATTCTGGTGCGTGTTCGGAAAGTAGAAACCATTCCCAAAGAAATCATCGTGGTTGACGATGGCTCCACCGACGGCACCCAAGATCTGCTGCGGGAAGAAGATGGGCAAGATAGTGTCCGGGTGATATTCCAGCCATACAACCAGGGCAAAGGCGCGGCCATACGAACAGGCCTGCAAGCGGCCAGTGGGGATATCATCCTCATTCAGGACGCAGACCTGGAATACGACCCGCGTGATTATGGCGAGTTGCTTCGCCCTATCCTGGAAGAACGCGCCGAAGTGGTCTATGGATCACGGTTTCTTGGCGGACCGCACAAGGCCATGCTCTTCTGGCACGCGGTTGCCAACCACCTTCTCACCCTGATCACAAATATCCTGTACGACACCATTCTGAGTGATATGGAAACATGCTACAAAGTGTTCAGAGCAGATGTCATCAAGCAAATTCCCCTGCGCGCCCGCGGTTTTGAGTTTGAGCCAGAGATTACCGCAAAAATCCTCCGGCGGGGCATCCGCATCTACGAGGTCCCCATCTCGTATACCGGACGCGAATACTATGAAGGAAAGAAAATCCGGTTTCACGATGCGCTGATTGCACTTTGGACGTTGATCCGCTATCGATTTACCGATTAAGAATCTCAGGAGAGTATATTCCATGTCAGGTACGGTAATCATTGGCGCGCAATGGGGCGATGAGGGAAAAGGAAAAATTACGGATCTCTTGGCCGCGGAAGCAGATGTTGTCATCCGGTACAGCGGTGGCCCCAACGCCGGCCACACCATTGTACGGGGCCAGAACACCTATCGCCTTCATCACGTCCCGTCGGGAATTCTGTACCCCCATGCCACCTGTCTGCTGGGAAATGGCATGGTCATCGACCCCGAGAATCTTCTAAACGAGATGGATGGCCTCGCGCAGGGTGGCATAGACATAACCGGTTTGCACATCAGCGACCGGGCCCATTTGATCATGCCCTATCACCGGTTGCTGGACCGGGCCAGCGAGACGGCACGTGGACGGCAAGCCATCGGCACGACCGGACGGGGCATCGGCCCGGCGTATACGGACAAGGCCGCCCGTCGTGGCTTGCGCATGCACCACCTGCTCGACGTTGGCCGGGCCCGGGACGACATCGAGCGCGCTTGCCAGTTCGCCAATCTGCAACTGAAAGCCCGCTTCGATCATCCGGGACTGGATGTGGAAGAATTGATCGAGCAATGCCAACGTTGGAGTGCGAGGCTGCGACCCTACATCATGGATACGGCCCTCTTCCTCAATCAGGCGATCGAGCAGAAGCAGAAGGTTCTCTTCGAAGGGGCGCAAGGTATCCTGCTCGATGTTGACCACGGAACCTTTCCCTTCGTAACCAGCACTGCAACGGGGATCGGCGGCGCCTTGACGGGCACAGGCGTGGGGCCGCAGGCGTTGCAACGCATCGTGGGCATCACCAAGGCCTACACGACCCGTGTGGGGGCCGGCCCCTTTCCCACCGAACTCTTCGACGAGGCAGGCGACCGGTTGGTGGACCAGGGCCATGAATTCGGCACCACCACCGGCCGCCGGCGGCGGACCGGTTGGCTGGATGCCGTCGCCTTGCGCTATGCCGTCCGCGTCAACGGTCTGACGGACCTGGCCTTGACCAAACTGGACGTTCTGACCGGCTTCCCAACGTTGCGTGTTTGTACGGCGTATGAGGTAGCGGGGGAGAAAATGACCTACTTCCCGGCCCGAACCGATCAACTTGCGGCATGTGAGCCCCTCTTTGAAGCGTTGCCCGGCTGGCTGGAGGACATCCGCGACGTCCGGGCGTTCGACCAGCTCCCGAAAGCCGCACAGCAGTACGTTCAACGCCTCGAACAACTGGCCGGTGCCCCCATCACGATCATTTCTGTCGGCCCCGACCGCGACCAAACCTTCCTGCGTGCTGCGGAGTAACCGATATGATTGTTGCGGTACGCGGCCCATTGCAGGCTAAAGGCGCGGACTATCTCGTTGTAGAGGTGGGCACCATCGGGCTGCGCGTCTGGGTGACCCCCTCGGTTGCTATGCAACACAGCACTATCGGCGACGAAGTGCTTTTGCACACGCATTTGCACGTTCGTGAGAATGAGCTTACCTTGTACGGGTTCCCCGCATTGGCAGAACTGTCCATCTTCCAATTGTTGATCAGCGTCTCCGGCATTGGCCCCAAAGTAGCGCTCAACTTGCTCGACGGCGTGCAGCCGGCAACGTTGCAGCGTGCGGTTGCCCACGACCTGCCGGAGCTATTGACACACGTGCCCGGTATCGGCAAGAAGACTGCCAAGCGATTGATCCTCGAACTGAAAGGGAAGCTCCCGGATACGGAATTTGGGGGCGAAGCTGTGCCATCCCCGGCCGATACGGAAGCCATCTCCGCCCTGACTGCCTTGGGATATAGCATAACCGAAGCGCGTCAGGCAGTGCAATCGTTGCCAGACCGCCAGAATCTATCCCTTGACGAAGTTATCCTCAATGCCTTGCGCCAGCTGGGCCAGTAGGGGCGTGGCAGACGGTCTCCTTGCCCGCCGTAATGAGGTTTTGTATAGCGCCGGTGAGAGTGGAGGGAATCTATGGGAGAGCATGTTACCTGGCAACGTAGCATCTGGTCACTGGCACCTGATTACCAAATGCTGATTACTGTTTGTAACCGTTCAGCCCCCCCCCGGAATAGGACGCAGATGACGCAGATTTTCGCTGACTCCTTGATATTATCTGCATTTATCAGCGGGTAATCTGCGCAATCAGCGTTCTATTTTCTGGGTACCTGAACGCTTA
>CAZFFM010000332.1:0-3405 GCA_964517425.1 uncultured Ardenticatenales bacterium
CGTGGCAAAAAAGAGCTTGAAGCAGGTGTTTCCAGGGTAGCCCCTGAACGCTTACTCGTTATCGTCTGTGGCAAAAACGGAAAATGCCAGTCTCCAGTGTCAGTATTTGCGCACCAGCGCGCGGTAGGTGACCGGCTCGCGGTACTGGATCATTTGCAGTTCTTCGCGACACCGGCGAACCTCGTTCAGGTCAACTCGGGCTACGGCGTACGCCTCCGTTGGTCCTTCTACAGTAGCGTAAATTTTCCCGCGAGGGCCGACGATCAAGCTGTCTCCGCCAAACGAAATCGTGTAATCTTCTCCCACACGGTTTGCTGCCGCAATGAACATAGCATTCTCATAGGCGCGACTGGAGAGATAGCTGCGCCATTCCGCAATGTTGGCTTCTTCCCAATTGGCCAGAACACAGAGGAGCTCGGCCCCGTCCAACGCCAGGCTGCGCGCCACTTCGGGAAAGGCCAAGTCCCACCCAATCAGCACCCCCATCGTGCCAAAATCGGTTTCCAAGACTGGATATTTGAAGCCGCTGCGAAAAGCCAAACGCTCCTCGCCACGCAGATGTACCTTGTTGTATTGACCTACCAACTCCCCATCGCGGCCAATGACCACGGCTGCGTTGTACAACACACTTTCCACTTTCGTCTTGGCGGTCATACCAAAGGCCAAACAGGTGTTATAGTCAGCCGCTCGTTGGGCCAGCAAATTCACCGTTGGGCCAGGCACTCGTTCTGCGAGGTCAGTGAAATGGACGCCACACTCGTAGCCGGTTGTAGCCAGCTCGGGAAAGACGATCAAATCGACTTTCTGTGCGCGACAAATTTCGTCTATCGTTTGTCCCATCGTTTGCAAATTTGTGTCCACTCGTTCCACCACGGGACTGGATTGGACGACAGCAATTGTGATTTCCCGCATTGTTTTCTCCTTTTTTGTATGTTCTCTATCGTCTTTTTCTCATCTTTCATTATGAATGACGGGGCCTGGGCTACCATCCCAAGCGGCCTGATTCCATCCGCCGCCGTCCGGGGCTACCGCATTTTATCCAACACTTTCTGCAAATCAGGTGCCAAGTCCACCGTCTGTGTGACCCACCGTTCATCCGCCGGCAGGCGAAACGAAATCCTCCATGCATGCAAGAACTGGCGGGAAAGTCCGGGCAACTTGGCTTGTCCCCGTCCGTAGACGGAGTCACCGGCAACCGGATAGCCGATGGCGGCCAGGTGTACCCGAATCTGGTGTGTGCGTCCAGTCTCCGGCTTCGCCTCGATGAAGGTATGGTGCGCAAAGTAGTCCCGCACGCGGTAGGCCGTGGCCGACTCCCGGCCGGCCGGTCGCACGGCCATTTTCTTGCGCTGCCGCTGGTCTCGTGCGATAGGGGCCTCAATACGGCCCAGAGCCGGTTCCAAAGTTCCAACCACCAGAGCCAGATACGTCTTCTCCACCTCGCGCAATCGAAACTGTCGCTGTAAATGTTCGCGCGCCCTGGCGTGCAAGGCCACCAGGATCAGCCCGGACGTCTCTTTGTCCAGCCGGTGCACGATCCCCGGCCAGCCAGAATCAACTTGCTGCTCGGCCAGTTGTGGGTATCGGGCGAGCAAAGCGTTCGCCAGTGTATCGTCCCTGTGCCCTGCGGCCGGATGCACAACCATGCCGGGCGGCTTGTTGACCACCGCGATGTCGTCATCTTCGTAGACGATGTCGAGCGGCACATCCCAGGGACGCAATCCGGCGGCACTCGTCTGGGCCGGCGCTACGATAACGCGCAGCACGTCGCCGCTTCGCAACTGCGTGCCCGGCCGGGCCGGCTTGCCGTTCAACCAGACGCTTTTGTCTTTGATGAGGCGGCGAATACTGCTCCGCGACAACGGGGAGAGGACGGACGCAAGGAACCGATCAAGCCGTGAGCCAGCCTGGCCGGCAGCGACGACGAATTCGCGCGCCTGCCGCAGGCCAGGGCTCTCTTCATGAACTATCACGCTGGCTGCTCGTCGGGGTCAGCGGTGGAGTAGGCGAGTCCGCCGCTGCAATCGGCACATTTTCAGCCTCGACCTGCGGCTGTGCTGCTAACTCCTCCTCGTTCCACAAATGATAGGCCAGAATGATCACCCCCACAACAATGGCGCTATCCGCCAGGTTGAAGACCGGAAAATGGCGCACCTCGATGAAGTCAATCACGTAGCCATAGTGCAAGCGGTCGCTCAAGTTCCCCAGCGCGCCGCCCAGTTGTAATCCCAGGCTCACACTTAGCCACCATTGATGCTCTGGAATGCGCCGGCCGTAGTACAGGATCGCCAGGGAGACGACGATGGCCACTGCTGTGAAAAAGAAGCTCATGTTGGGCAACATGCCAAAGGCTGCGCCGCGGTTCATCACATGGGTGAGATTCACGAACGGTTGCAAAAACGCAAACGGGTTCCAGGGCACACCCACGGGCAACGTACGTACAACGACGGCCTTCGAAACTTGATCAGCGATCAATACGATTGCCGCAACGATCCAGAGGAATGCCTGCCGGCGAATAGAATTTTTCATAGATTTCACTCACTCGCTGCCTACTGGGTTGATACTTTTCTCGCGATCATTCTGTTTACGGCATGTTGGTGGGGTATGCCGCTGGACATACAGTCAAGTATCTCCTCGGTGCAATACTCCATGCGCCAGTCGTGATAGTAGGTGAACAATTCACCGGACACCCATCTATGTGCCGTAGCTTCCCAATCAGGTGCGGTTGCAACAAAGGGTTTCTCGATAAAGACCGAACACACATTCAAGCCATTGGGCCTGGTAAATTGCTTGTAGTTCTCGAATATCTCGGGTCTGAGTTCCTCCGGGAGGTAGTGCAATACGCCCGTGGAGAATAGAACATCGAAGTCCTCGCTCAACCGATATTCGTTCACGTCTGCCTGAAATACATTAACGACGGTTGATGCTTTTTCGGCCAGTGTTCTCGTTTTATCTACGCCCTTGGGTGATAAGTCAAATGCTGTTACATCGTAGCCATTTCGGGCAAAGAAGACGGCATTTCGGCCCTCGCCGCAGCCGATCACCAAGAGCTTCACGTGGTGGTCCGGGGGCATCATCTTCAGCACGTCAAAACAAGCCGGTGAAGGGTTGACTCCCCAGTAGTATTCTTTTTGATCGTATTTCTCATCGTACTCGTTCATTGTATGAATCTCTCTGGCATGGTTCATGCGTGAGGCAAACGCGCCTCGACCATTACGTGGTGAAAGCATCCTCTTTGTCGTATCATTGGGGCACATAAGAATGTGCAGAAATACCTGTCCCAATGAGCGAAAGGGGACTGCCGGTATTGTACCACCAAACAGCAGCGCTGGCAACACGACGCCTCTGCGGGGGTGGCCGTCAAAGTTTTGCGTCTGCAATCATTCACGCCCTGCCCTTACCACC
>CAZFFM010000333.1:0-3388 GCA_964517425.1 uncultured Ardenticatenales bacterium
GCTTTCTCGCTTGCTCCACTTCATATACTTCGTGTCTTTGTGTCTTGGTGGTAAGAGCAGTGAATGATTGCAGACGCAAAACTTTGACGGCCACCCCCTCGATAGAGACCAATTTGCTAGACGGTTATTGTTGGAGGGAGTGACGTTGCATTATCTTACCCCAATAAAAAAACGGGGAGACGTGAATCTCCCCGTTGGATGGGTCGCATAGACATGGAACTGGCGCTCAAGCCATTGCGCGCAAAGCGGAAAGAAGTGCCTCGAACTCTTCGCAACAATCGGTACACCGGTTCAGGTGATCCTGAACCAGGGGCATAGCTTCAGCCGCACTTTTTCCGGAAAGCAACATCTCAGCAAAGCGGTCCAGCTCAGCAAAACATTCGTCACAACTGATTTCGTTAGGTTGGGTTGAGAGGATCCCTTGCAGAATCTCTTTCAGCATAGTTACATCCAATTCTAGGGCCGGTTTCTGGAACGTAGACGTAGATTGCAGCATGTTTCTTACCTCACTACGATTGAAAAGCAGAAAGAAAATCTTCCGGAGAAATCCCATCGGCCAACATCCGTTTCTTCAGGTGCTGTCGTGCATCATGCAACAGTTTGTAGAGTGCATTACGGTTCGTGTCCATACGGCGAGCCACTTCCTCCAGGGGCATGCCGTGGATTCGTACAGCGATCATGGCCTGACGCTGCCGGTCGGTCAACTCCTCGTTAATCAGGCGACCTAGTCTGCCCATCAACATTTTTTGTATGGCCTGTTGTTCCGGGCCGATGGCAGGGTCAGCCAATGTGTCAGGAACGAAGTCTGAGTCGGGAAAACCGGTCAATTTGTCCAGCGAGATATCGCGCCAGCGCCGGCGGCGCAGTTCGGTGAGCGCAACACGGACCGCGATCTTCTGGGCCCAGGTGGTGAGCATGCTTTCGCCGCGAAAAGTGTCGAGGGCGGCGAGTATCTTCAAGAGGGCGTCCTGGGCAAAGTCCTCCAGGTCGGAGTCGCGGACGTTGGAATAGGAGGCCAGGGCATACCCCAACCCCCGCACAAGCACAGCCCGCAGGTCGGACAGCGCTTCATCAGGGTTGGGTCCGCGTAGTGCATCCAGCCATTCCTGATTGCTGCGTCGAACGGAAGAAGCGGTTTTCACGAACTTCGCACCCTATCCTCTCCGTGACGGCTTAGCCGGTTTCGATGGCTTAGACGGGCTGGATGGTCTCGAAGGCGCTGATGGGCCGGAGGGAGCGGAAGGCACCCCGGCGGGTCGCGCGCCCAGAGATTTCTCGAAATTGCCCAGACCAGATTTGGCTTGTGGCACTTGACCGCGAGCCAACTGCCCGGTGATTTTGTTGACTGAGTTGGAAAATTGTTTCAGGTCCAGGTTTCCGCGCGTTTGAAAGCCGGCCGCAGTATTGGCGCCGAGTTGGGCGATGTTCATCAGTTCTGTTTTCGTAATCTTGTTGTCGCCCAAGGCTCCATGTATGGCATCCACGTAGTTGAAGGCACTGGCCAGAGCGGCCTGTACATCAGGGGGGATGTTATTCGGTTTTACCGACAAAGCCTGCGCTGCTCGATTTTCAATCTCCGATTGGTGGTTCTGTGCCCAGCCTTGTGCTTGCTGTTGCGCTTGTTGCGCGCTGTCCTGAGCGGCCTGGGCCGCGCTGTTCAGTTGGTTGATGGTATCTTCGGCCAGTGTGAGACCGGATTCCAGTGTAGTGTTAATCTCTTGCAGGCTGTCATTGATGGCGGCTGTATTACCCGACATAACGGCCAGGTCTTGCTCAATCGCCTGGAGGGTGGCAAGGCTTTCGGTCGCCAATTCGCCGTACAAGTCATTGTAGGCATTGATAACCTCTTCTGCATAAGCGATCGCTTCATCGGCGTTGGCCAAATAGACCTCCACGGTTTGCACTTCGCCTTGGGTGACGGTATCGTCGGCCGTGGCCTGGGTCGCTGCGGTAGAGCATTCTTGTGTGCTTGTGCTGGCCTCAGCCACGGCCTGGTCAATGAGGGCGGCGAGTTCTTCTTCGCTCATGGTTACATATTCGGCCGAAGGGGTAGAGGTGGGGGCCGCGACGGTGGTGGCCTGCACGGCAGTGTCTACGGTTGCTTGGACGTTCGCCTGGGCCTGGGCCGTAGCAGAGACGGCGGCATTCACGGTAGCCTCGACGTCCGGCGTTGGGGTGACCTGGGCTGTGGCCGCCACAGCGGCATCAATCGTTGCCTGGACGTCCGGCGTAGCCGTGGCTTGGGCGTGGGCCGTCATTGCCGCCTGTACGGTCGCTTCGATAATTGGTGTGGATCGAGGGGCCGCCGGCGGCGCGGAGTTTTTTCCGCAGGCCACGGTGGCGAAAAGGAGCAAAGCGAATACTATCGGGAGAACAGCTATCTTTTTCATCGTATGCTTCCTGTCCGAATAGTTGCCGGTATTTCGTGAGGGGAGTACCGTGCCACAGCGCTCCCCTCTACGCCAATTGCGATTCTGTTAGTAGCTTTCCGGACCGGTAGCGGCAGACGAAGCGGGCTGTGCCGCGCGTGCCACCTGTCCCAGCAGGTGTGCTTGCACCATGTAGCCCCAGAAGGTGGTGAAGAGAATACCAATGCCGCAAAGGATGATGCCAAAGCTGGCCACAAAACTGGCAACCCACCCCAGCACAATAGCGATGATGTAATTGCTCAGATTGTCGCGGATGAATGACCATAGTTTGCCAACATGAAAGGCGCTCATCAACTCCCCTGTTTCGGCAAAACTGATCATTGCCGCCGGGAGGAATACCGCCATAACCAGGCTCCAAAGCAAGATGAGGCAATTTAGACACAGAGCAACCAAGCCCGCGCCATTGCCGCCACTTTGGCTGTTGCTGCCCAGCGCTGCACCCATTAACCCAGCAAGACAGCCTACCACGATAATAGGCAACGCATAGACGATGATTACTGCCGCGAGCTTAATGCCGTCTGAAAAGTACCCTCCCAGGTCGGACCAGTCCGGCAATGGCTGGGGATCTCCGGATTGAGCTCGCCGGATCACCTCCAGCGCATAGCCGAGTAGGAACGGAATGCCAACGAGTACAAAACTTAGAAGAACGAACAAGCCTCCGACAAGTACCTTGGTCATCCAATTTTCGTCTTCAAAGACAAATGTAAACGACTTGCCAATATCCATGCCTTCCACAAAAAGCCTCCTCTCAATTGAACATGCGCGTCACTATGGATCGTCATACATGCATTACGTACAATTGGCTCCCGGGTTTCGTACTTACGTACGTAACCGGTAGGGGAATACGTGATTATTTAGAAGTTCAGCTTCTCAGAGAAGTTGAACTTTTCGTTTTTGGGAAATATGGTATCTTCTCAATAACCTGGGGAACGCCCCCCGGCCCCCAATTCTGGGGGAGC
>CAZFFM010000334.1:0-3380 GCA_964517425.1 uncultured Ardenticatenales bacterium
GCTGCCCCGCTAGAACTCAGCCGCTTTTAGCGGCTTGACGAGACAGTCCAGTGCCGATTTCAATCCGGCACGGCCAGACGGCATAGGCTCCTGTGTCAAAATCATTACCTGAAGACCTATAGTTGACCATGCCTGCGCAGCAGTAACAAATGAAAATCCTCTGACCTCTGACCTCTGACCCCTGGCTACTGGCTACTGGCTACTGACTACTGACCACCGACCACTGCCATCTGGGAACTTCTAATCATGGACAGTTTGTGAATATCTTGCCGGACTTGCCGGTCGAGCGTAATGGGAAATCGCCCGTGCCAGGGGCCGAGGGACGCGCCGGCTCCGATGGCCCAGGCCAGCGGCCGGCTGACCGGCCGGCTCAACGGGCTGCTGCGTCCCGCACGGCGCAATTCTACCAGCCCCCAATTGTCCCATCCGCCGAAAAAGCCACTCCAGAATGCGTACCACAGCAGACCGGGCCCGCCGGCGAGCAGGAACAACAGCAGGCTGCTCATCAGGTGACCGTCCCACAGCCATGCACCGAGCCAACGAAACAGAAGGTAGTTCATCCCTCCGGCCAGCAAAGGCGCGATCGCGGCCTGCCACCAGTGGATGCGCGGGCGAAAGATCAGCCGCGCGTTGAGCACCCACGTCAGAACGTCCTTCGTGGGCAGCGCCACCAGGTAGGCGATGATCAGCCCGACGATTTGCAGCCTGGGCAGCAGGAGCAGCATGAGTGCAACGCGCAACGATTGCTCGATCAACAGCATAAACGTGAACAACCCCGGATGTCCGGTTCCCTGTTGTACCTGGTCTGCAAACCAGGCCGGAAATTGCAGCGCTCCCCAAATCACCAAGAGACTCAAGACCTGTGCTGCGCGAATCCATTGCGGGCCGAGCGCGCCAATGATCAGGTGGTCTCCGGTGGCCAGCAGTGCCGAAGCGACAAACGCGCTGAGCCAGCCGCCATACTTGAACCCCTGGGCCACGTAGTAGCGGGCCAGGTGAATGCAATCGTGACTGTGGGCCTCGGAAATCGCCGGCATGAGCCCTTGATACAGGCCAACCAGTGCACCGAACGCGAGGATTAGGCCGGAGGCCACACTCCAATTGCCTTGAATCTCGAGATAGTCGAAAAGGTATCGCTCCATCAGCCATACCTGCGCTGTCCAACCCAGCGCGCCGATCATGCCGCCGACGGAAATCAGCGCCCCGTAGCGCAGGGCGTTGCGTGCCACCTCCCAGTCGAATTGGACGCGAAAGAGCCACCGCAGGCGATAGCCCAATCGCCGGTACAACCATCCGCCGGCGATGAAGACGGCAACCTCCGCCAGGTAGAGGCCGGCACCCATGCCCAACCCCCCGCCCATGCTCGCGCCAAAGCGGGGATGTCTCGCCCCCCAGCCATACAGGAGCCACACGGTCACGGCCTGCAGCGGAATGAGCAAGAAGCCCAACGATCCCGGGCCGGTCCCTCCCGGCGCCGGCTGCACGGCAATATTCAGCCACTGGTCATAGTCCAGGCGCTGCAGTGCACGCAGGACGTATTGGAACACCCGGTAGAACCCGGGAAACTGCACCAGCGCATGCGCGATGACGTAGAATGTCAGATAGGCATACGTGGTGTGCGGCAGCAAATAGACGGCGACCAGGATGACCAGCCCAACCTGGATCGTGCCTGTGACGATTTGCCACCAAACGTAAAATTGGACGAATTGCAGCCCGTGAAACGGGTCATCGAGACGATATTCGGACAGAAACTTTATGGCTGCCAGGCTCGTGCCCATGTCGAAAAGGAGCCAGAAGGCATTGAAGAAGCTGACGACCAGCGACCATGCTCCCAAGGCCTGCGGTGACGGCAAAAGGTAGCGCGGCAGGACCACCACCTGGTATATCATAAACGGCACGAAAAACAGCAAACCCCAGAACAAAAGCACGAGAAATCCGGCCAATGGCCGGTGAAAGCCAACCTGTCCCCAGAGGCCAGCTGCCCTCTGCTCCCGATTCTCATCGCCGGCGGCAAGAAATATCGCTTCCGGCTGGGTCGTTTTACCCTGGCGCTTGGCCCATAAAAAGAGGGCAGCCGTTGTCCCAAACGCGGCGACCACGATGAGTAGGAGGAGTTGCCGTTCCCCCTGATTTGGCACCGGCGCTCCGTCGAAGTCGGCGAAGGCTACCGGCTGCTGGCCGCCCGCTCCGGTCGTGATCGCATAGACGAAATAATTGAAATAAGGCCATTCTCGGAAGGCCCTGTTGTCGTTTTCGTCGAGCCATGGTGCCACCCAAACCACGTGCCCTTTGCCCAGCGCGCGGTAGCCGATGACGATGTCTTGCCCGTTGAACGTTTGCACCAACGGCTGCAGTCCCGCCGGGATCGCCACGGAACGCTTCTGTATTTGCGGCGCAGATCGCCAGTTGATTTGATTCAGCAGCGCCGGCACACCGGCCGGCGTGTCCGGCGCAAGCGAGCGTTTCCCGTTCACGGCCTGGATGGTGGCCCGCTCGGCGCTGACCGCGGCGGGGTCGCTCCCCGGCAACAGCTGGGCCAACACCGCTCTGTCCATGTCCGGCCCCATGATCACCATGAGGCCGGCTCCCTGGCGGACGCGGGCGGCAATCTGGCTGCTCAACCCGGCGGGCGGCGTACGGCCATCCATGACGAATACTTGTGCGTCGCCGGGTTCATCCACGAATTGAACGCCGGCCAATTGCAGCGATTGATGGACGGGGCCGCCCTGTCCAGCATAATAAACAGAAATCGGGGGACCTTCGGCGGCAACGGTGGCCATTGGCGTAATGTGCCAACCGATAAGCCCCAGCAGGAGGAACACAAGCCCTTTTCTCATTGAATCTCCGCCATGCCTTGCGATGTGTCCATTCTCTCCTCCATTACCCATGAGGAGCGTGCGTTTCCAGATGGGCCGTTGGCTGCGGGAAAGAAATCTGTCCTATTTGGGTCTGCGTCGCAGATTCTTGCGCTGATAGTAGCACAGAAGGACGTTTTTGGCAAGAGTTTAGGTTTTCGGCTTGTGTATCTCTTACGGTAACCACGAAGACACAAAGACACCAAGGGAAGAACGTCTTCGATTCGTAGCTACTCAGGTAGGGTCCGTGCCGGATTAAAATCGGCACTGGGCTGCCCCGCCACGCCGCTAAAAGCGGCTGAATTCGCGCCGGGCAGTCGCTTCAGCGACTTTCTCTCGCGGCCAGTGACGGCTTTAGCCCGTCACGGCAAGGCAGCCTGAGTAGTAACTTCGATTCTTTGTGTCTTGGTGCCTTTGTGGTATGCTGGTTGGTACGAGCAAAGCAGGCATCTTTTTCGATTTTCGCCGAATTGTATTTTGACAATGTTAAATTACCTTTGCGGTCTAATTTGACCTTACTGGCGG
>CAZFFM010000335.1:0-3379 GCA_964517425.1 uncultured Ardenticatenales bacterium
CGGCTCCAGCCGGCGTACTTCCTCCAGAATGCGCAGAGCCACGGCCTGCTTGGATTGGCGCGGCAGCGGCGTGACCCGGCCGGCGCGATCAACCAGCGTGACTTCGCTTTCGTCCGCGCCAAAAGTGGCCGGCACAGGGTTAGCTACAATCAAGTCCAACGCCTTGCGTCGCAATTTATCCTGCGCGTTTGCCACCAGATCGGAAGTCTCTGCCGCAAAGCCGACCACCTTCAGAGCGGGGGGCTTCTCGCGAGCTACAAGGGCCAGGATATCGGGCGTGCGCTGCAGGGGCAGGGAAGTGAATGTTCCCTTTTCTTTCTTGATCTTCTGATCGGCAGTCTCGGCCGGGCGAAAATCGGCGACGGCAGCCGCCATCAACAGCTCGTCGGCGCCGGCAATAGCAGCCAGCGTCGCTTCGGCCATTTGCGCGGCCGTCGTCACGGAGACATATTCGCGGAGACCGTACGGCCTGGGCAGGTTCACCGGGCCGGCAATCAGGGTGACCGCTGCGCCCTGGTCCAGCGCGGCCTGTGCCAGCGCAAACCCCATGCGCCCGGAGGAGTGGTTGCCCAGGAAACGAACCGGATCGAGCGACTCGCGTGTGCCGCCGGCGGTGACGACGATGTGCTTACCGGCCAGGGGGCCATCCCTGCCCAGCAACAGGCGCAGCGCGCCGAGCACAACATCCGGCTCGGCCATACGCCCCACCCCGCTCGCGCCGGAAGCCAAACGTCCCGCCGCCGGCCCCACGAATGCGGCACCTCGCTCCCGCAGGCGGGCCACGTGCTCTTGGGTCGCCGGATGGAGCCACATGCCACTCTCCATGGCCGGGGCCAGCAATAGCGGGGCACGGGTGGATAGCGCTGTCGCCGATAGCAGATTGTCCGCCAGGCCCAACGACAGCTTGGCCATCGTGTGCGCGGTGGCCGGAGCTACCAGCAGCACATCAGCGCGCTCCGCCAGGGCCACGTGAGGGATGTGCGCATCGGGCTGCGGCGCAAACATGCTGGTCAGCACGCTGCCTGCGGTGATCGCCTGAAAAGTCAGGGGGGTAACCAGCTTAGCCGCGGCCTCCGTAAGGATGACGTCCACATCCGCACCGGCCTGAACAAGCCTGCTGAGGATGCTCACGGCCTTAAAAGCGGCGATACTGCCGGTTACACCAAGGATAACCCGGCGATTCTGAAATGGCGATAGATGCGCAGCTTGCTCAGTCACAGAAACATGATCCTCCGCAGGTTTTGGGTTGCGTACTGTGTGTTGCGTCGCTCGACGCGCCACTCTCCACGATTTTCATCGCCGGCCCATCCAATAGTCAAGCATTTCGGCGAATCGGTCCACGCTGTACTCGCCTCGCACGCGGATCCGTTCCAGCCGCAAAAGCTGGCCGGATGTGTGAACTGTCCCCTGTTCGGTGGTCACAGACACCAGATACCCGGCCTCTGCCAACACTTTTTCGACACGCACGTCGTAATGCCCCGAAGGGTACGAGAAAGCGAACACAGGCCGCCTCGTGTGATCCTCGATGGATTGTTTGGATCCCAAGATTTGCCAAATCAAGAAGTCGCGGCTGCGGTGGCGCAAATCGGGGTGGTCTTTGCTGTGCGAACCAATCTCCATGCCAGCGCGACTCATTTCTCTGATCTGCAGCCAGGTCAGATACCCTGGATGTTCTTCATCAACGAGACTCGTCAAAACAAAGAAGGTTGCCGTAAACCCGTATTTGCGCAAAATCGGGAAGGCATTCGTATAGTTGTCGGCATAGCCATCGTCAAAAGTCAAGATGATCGGTTTGTCCGGCAAATCCCGGCCACGGTTCAGGGCATAGAGCAAATCGCGCAAGGACACCGTGTGGTAGCCATGTTGCTGCAAGTAACTCAACTGGGCATCGAACTGTTCCGGCGAAACCGACAGGTCCCGGCGATAGATATTGGCGCCGGGGGGCGGAGCCGAGAGGTAGTGATACATCAAAATGGGCACCCGCAACGTCCGCGAGACCCCGTCCGAAGTGGGCAAGGGTGTGCTCGTGGGTGATGCCGTCGCAGTTGACGTTGCCAATGCGGTCGCCGTTGCGGTGGGCGATGGCATATTCGTTGGGCTTCTCGTAACCGTCGGAGTCGTCGTTGGCGTACGCGCCGGCGTCCCGACCGGCGCGTCAGGTTTCCCTTGCACGGAGGGCGTGACATCCAGGGCAATTCGCGCCGGCACCGGTGTATCGAAACGGGTTACCGGCGCCTCTTTGTTCGGCGAGAAACCGGCTTCGGCCTCTTTCCGATAACCATTACCGGCCGCAACCACAAGAATCGTCGAAACGAACAGCATGGACAGGAGCAGCAATAACGATCCCGGGCGCTGTCTGCTAGATTCTGGGATTCCAGATTCAGCGGAGGACACGGACATCTCCCACACGCCGGGTCACTTTTCGATCATCCAGATGCTCCAGCAGGGCGATCACATACTTGCGACTGGTGTTGAAGTGGTCGCGAACTTCTGCCGCGGTGATCTGCCCTTCCCTCTTAATTCTGCCGGTGATCCAGGCAACCATTTTCTGGTAGGCGGCGGTGGAAAGCAAGATTCCATCCGAAACGCGCACAAAACTGCTGCCGTCGCGCAACAACGAGCCGAGCACCTCCGAGCCGAGAATCTCCTCACACTCGGAATACGATGGGGGCGTGAAAGGGGAAGCCTCGAAGAGGGCCAACACGCGCTCAATCTGGCTTTTTTGCGCCGGTGTGAACAGCACTGCATGGTCCGCCGCATGCACCACCGATTCATCGGCGACGACCGCGCCCTCCTTGGCCAGATAGCCGAGCAAGTCGTTGTACAGTTTGCCTTCCAGTTTGAGTCTGCTTTTCAACTCCTCTCGCGGCATACCGGCGCGCAAGGGGTATTGCTGATGATAGGCCTGCAAGTGCGCCAGCAGCCGATCACGAAGTCGATCCAGGCCGGCCCGGCTGCACAGGCTCCGACCATCGGCAGGGCCACTCTCATTCAGGTAGTACACACGTCCATCGTGAATCAGCTTTTGCAGCGCCGCGTGGGACTGGTCGGGATGCAGGGGAACACGGGCAATGAGCTGTTTGGTCGTCGTCGGTTCCCGTTCCTGCAAGCAGATCTCGAGGATTTCCTCCGGCGAGCCGCTGGACAAAACCGCAAGCCGCTCGACCACCTCGGGGCGAAAACGCCGCCACTTTCTTCGCGGATGCGGGTCCAAAACCACACCACCGCCAATCGTCAGCCCCGGCGACAGTTGGCGCAAAATGAAGCGATCACCACGCAACAGAGCGGCCGGATGCTCGAGTTGGAGCTGCGCCCATCCCTCCTCCCCCGGGACGATCGCCCTTGAACCCAACAACCGGGTGCGGGCAGGGATTTCTGT
>CAZFFM010000336.1:0-3378 GCA_964517425.1 uncultured Ardenticatenales bacterium
TGTTTATCCTGCAAATCTGTGTCCCATTTATTCTTTCTCCGACAAACTGCTAGCCCGCCTTTGGACATAAACTTCTGCAGAAAGGTTTCTCCATGCAAACCGTGAAAATGGTAATCACCGGCCCATTTAGTGCCGGAAAAACCGAATTCATTCGCGCAATCAGTGAGATAGCGGTCGTTTCTACAGATCGCCGGATATCGGACGCAACAGCGGCCGTCAAAGACGAAACCACAGTGGCCATGGATTTTGGTCGCATCACCGTTGACGACGACCTCGTATTATACCTCTTTGGCACACCGGGCCAAAAAAGGTTCGATTTCATGTGGGAAATCCTGTCAGAAGGAATGTTAGGGTTTGTTGTCATCGTAGACAGCACACGTTCAGACACATTCCATGAGGCCCTGCAGATACTGCACACCTTTCAAGGCTACGCCAACACACCATTCGTTATCGTCGCCAACAAACAGGACATGCCTGACGCGTGGACACCCGAAGATTTGCGTCTGGCTCTAGGACTGGACAACGGCATCAAGATACTCCCCTGTGTGTCTACCAACCGGGGAAGCGTAAAAACGGTTCTTCTGGAGCTTCTCTATTCTATTCTGGAAAGCTACGAGTAGTAGCGAAGGAGAATTAACATGGCCGAAGATAGACCTATGCCCAATGCCGCCTTGCGGACACTTTTTCTGGCTATCGAAGAAGTGATGGGAAAGAATGGCACCAATGCCATCCTAAACCTCAGCGGTCTCCGCAACTATATTGACAATTACCCGCCAAACAACCTGGACCAGGACGTAAAATTCAGCGAGTATGGCATAGCACAGCAGGCCATTGAAGACTTCTATGGCAAGCGCGGGGCACGAGCAATCCTGCAACAGATCGGACGGGCCACCTTTCGCTATGGATTGAACGAACAGCCCGCCATTTTGGGTGTTGCCGGCTTGGCTATGCGCCTCCTGCCGACACGCACTCGCATGAAATTGATCCTCGGCCGTTTGGCCGAAGCCGACACCAAGACGGTCAATCAACCTGCGCACGTCGAAGAAGAAGATGGTGCCTTTATTTTCGTCGTTGAGGCCTGCCCTTGCGCGTTTCGAGAACGCAAGGGAACAGGGGTCTGCTGTTTCACTACAGTGGGTGCCCTGCAAGAAGGGCTAAAATGGGCCACCGGCCACCATTATCAGGTTCACGAAACGACCTGCATCAATGCCGGCGACGATGCTTGCCGTTACCACGTTGAGAAGGAGCCAACAGAGTAATCAGCTTGAGCTTGGCGCCATTCTCTAGCAGGCTGTCGGAGAGACCCATTTTTCCTTTTTAGAACACAGATTCTCACAGAAAAACACAGATTCTTAGGCCAAATCATCGGAAAATCTGTGTTTATCCTGAAAATCTGTGTCCCATTATTCTTTCTCCGACAAACTGCTAGACCACGGATCGGCTAAATTATGCGCACACCAGCCAGTCTGCCCGAGTAGTACCCCGGTGGGCTGGCGGAGAAGGCTTCGGCAAGCAATGAATTGCCCGCCTATAATTGCGAAACCTGTTGAAACAGGTTACTGTCGTGCGATTAGTGCGTCTTAACGCACTTCGCAGTCTCAGGCGGCGAATTCATTCGTCGCTCGCTCGCTTTTGCCACGGATTACACGGATTTTCACGGAAGAACCAGAAGGAATAGATGAAAATCTGTGGAAATCCGTGCAATCCGTGGCTGAAAATGCTGTGTTATTTTGTGCCTTCGTGTCTTCGTGGTTCATTTGAGAGAATTGCCGCGCAAGAAAATGACGGACACCCCCCCGACACGCTTTCGTTGCGCAGTACGCACTTTTGAGGTATAATTTATTGTGTGCGAATTCGCCACCAATTAGGTGACAAAGAGACAGGAGGCGGGCATGCATCCGTTGGTGCTACTGGCAAAACAAGCAATTGAGCAATACACAACTCACGAGGAGATGCTTGCCCCTCCCGAACCCGAAGACCGCTGCCCAGAGATGAATGAACGGGCCGGCATCTTCGTGTCCCTAAAGAAACATGGTGAACTGCGTGGCTGTGTCGGTACGTGGCAACCAACCCAACCAGACGTGGCGCACGAGGTCACCACGAATGCCGTTGCTGCGGCAACACGGGATCCGCGCTTCTTTCCCGTTCGGCCGGAGGAATTGCCCGACCTGGAAATCTCGGTAGACATGCTCTCCCCTCCGGAAGAAGTCTTTTCCCTGGAGGAATTGGACCCTAAGAAATATGGCGTGATCGTGCAGCAAGGATGGCGCCGGGGGCTGCTCTTGCCCGACCTGCCGCAGATTACGTCACCTGAAATGCAAGTAGAAATTGCCAAACGCAAAGCTGGCCTCAGCCCAGACGAAGAGGCCAGAATCTTCCGCTTCACTGTCAAGCGATATCACTGACGACTGACCACAGAGGACAAACCGATGAAAGCTGTAATCATGGCCGGGGGAGAGGGCGCGAGATTGCGTCCCTTGACCATCAACCGCCCGAAACCGATGGCCCCGCTGGTAAATAAACCGGTAATGGCCCATACCATTGACCTGCTGAAACGGCATGGCATCACGGACATCGTAATAACCGTGCAATACCTTGCCGAAGTCATCCAGTCCTACTTTGGAGATGGGTCCGATTTTGGGGTCAACATCCGCTATTCTGTGGAAGACGTGCCGCTGGGCACCGCCGGCAGCGTGCGTAAAGCCGCAGAGTTGCTCGACGACACCTTCATTGTCATCAGCGGAGACGGGGTGACCGACTTTAACCTCAGCAACGTGATTGCGTTCCACCGCAAGTCGCAAGCGCTGGCAACGATTACCCTCTCCCGTGTCGGCAACCCTCGTGACTATGGCATGATCATCACCGACGACGCAGGCCGGGTTATTCAATTGGTTGAAAAGCCCGGATGGAGCGAGGTCTTCTCCGATACGGTGAATACCGGCATCTACGTGTTAGAACCGGACGTTTTTCAGTTCTATGGCCCTGATCAGGTGTTTGACTTCAGCCAAGACCTCTTTCCCCTGCTGATGGACCAGGAAGCTCCCCTCTTCGGCTACGTGGCCGACGGCTACTGGACTGACATCGGCAGCCTGCGCGAATATATGCAAGCGAGCTCCGACATCCTTCGAGGGCATGTACACGTCGAACCTCTGGGCGAAGATATTGGTGCGGACATCTGGTGTGTGGGCGGCTGCGAAATCGCTCCCGACGCCCAGCTTTACGGGCCCATTTTCCTGGGGAGAGGGGTCAAGATCAAAGGAGGGGTTGTCATTCACGGCCCGGCCGTTATCCAGAGCGATACGGTCATAGACACCCGCGCCAACATCGAGCGGGCCATCATCTGGCGCAACTGCTATATCGGTGAACGCGCCGAAGTGC
>CAZFFM010000337.1:0-3364 GCA_964517425.1 uncultured Ardenticatenales bacterium
GTTCTTTGTGCCTTCGTGTCTTCGTGGTTCATTTGAGAGAATTGCCGCGCAAGAAAATGACGGACACCCGTAAACAAGAGCATAGCAACAAGGGACGGGGGCGCGCAGGGGACGGAGTCTGGATCACCCACTCGGGCAGCGTGATTCATCCGCTGCCGGCCGGAACGCCTATTCCGGCGCTCATTCGGCAGGTTTGGGCAGTTGGCGGCGACGGAAATCTATAAAGCGATAGCCGGCCCCACGTTCGGTGAGGATGTACTTGGGATGTGACGGGTCGGGCTCGATCTTCTGGCGCAGGTAGGTGATGTAGAGGCGCACGTAATGGTCGGACCCGCGATATTCGTGGCCCCACACTTTGGCAAGCAACTGGTCGTGCGGCATCACCCAGCCAGCATTGTTCACCAAATGGTAGAGCATCCGCCACTCTGTAGGACGCAATTTGACCCGCTTGCCCTGGGCGATCACTTCGTGGCGCGGAAAATCAATGGACAGGTCGTTATCAATTTTCAGCACCGATTTATCGGTCGGTGGCACCATCGCGGTGCGACGTAACACTGCCTTGATGCGGCTGGCCAACTCGCGCGGGCTGAACGGTTTGGTAATGTAATCGTCGGCACCCAGCTCCAACCCCTTGATCCGATCTCCTTCTTCGCCACGCACAGTCAGCATAATCACGGGAACTTCGGAATTCTTGCGGATTTCGGCCAGAGTCTCGAAACCGTCAAGCTCTGGCATAGCAACATCGAGCACGACCAAGTCGGGCAAATGTTCGCGCACCTCTTTTAATGCTTCAAGTCCATCGTATGCCTCACTCACCCAGTAGCCATCTGCTTCCAGATTCAGGCGAATGAAATGTACCATGCGCGGCTCATCGTCCACGACCAAAATGTGTTTTCGTGTGCTGTTATCGGCTAGCATTGCGGCTCCTCCTTGTATCCGAGAGACGTTTTTGCATCATGCGGGGCAGGGTAAAGCAGATTGTCGCGCCGGGTTGCGGCGTCCGTTTGACCCAGATACGTCCCCCGTGCGCTTCAATGATTCCCCGACTGATGAACAACCCCAGCCCGGCCCCTTTGGCCTTTTGCGTTTGCGGGTCGCGGCCACGAGTAAAGCGTTCGAAGATGTGTTCTTGTTGATCGGGCAGGATGCCGGGTCCCTCATCGGAGACTGACAGGCCGACGACATTCTTCTCGACCCAGCCGGCGAGCCGGACCAACGTGCCCGGAGGTGAATACTTCACGGCGTTGGAGAGCAAGTTGTTCAGCACCTGCCGGATTCGCTCCGGGTCGCAACGAGCCTCCGGGTAATCGCTTGGAAAGTCGAGCGTGAACAAGTGTCCGGTGTTTAGAACGCGGAACTCTTCCACAACCTGAGAGGCAAGCAGATCCAATCTGGTAGGGACCAGGCGCAGAGACAAGCCGCCGGCCTGCACACGCGCCGTGTCGAGCAGATTGTCCACTATCCGCGTCAACCGCTCGGCTTCTTCTTTGATGGTAGCCAGCCCTTCGCGGACGGTTTTGTCGTCCCATTGCACGTCCTGACGAGCCAGCGTGTCGGCGTAGCCAAGGATCAGGGCCAGCGGCGTCTTCAACTCGTGAGAAATTGCGGAGACGAAAGCAGACTTCATCTCCTCCGTTTCTTTGAATTGGGAGATGTCGGTGACATTGACCACGACGCTGTGCAACTGGCCCCGCTTATCGTAGAGGGGCGTGAAAATGACACTCGCAAAAGCCCCCCTGGTGCCATCCTGCCGCAGAAGATACCCTTCCTGTCGCATGTGCAAGGGGGTATCGGAGGCATATTCGCGAGGGAGTTCAGGCCAGTCTATTGGAATCCCCTGGTCGTTGACCAGGGCAATGACCCGGCTGGCATAAACGTTGGCCTCGCCGGCAACATGCGACCACCCGGTCAACTGCTCCAAGGTCCGATTGATTACCTGTATCTGGCCATCGCGACCAAGAATCAGGACGCCACTACCGCTGTACTCTAAGATCGTTTCGAGTCGTTGTTTTTCCGTAACCGATTCCTGGTAAAGACGGGCGTTTCGTACAGCAATAGCCGCCTGGTCGGCAAAGCCCTTAAGCACTTCGCGGTCAACGGTGGAAAAGATGGCTTCGTGCCGGCTGCGGAATACATAGATGACGCCGGTAATCACGTTGTCCACAATCAAGGGTAGCGCGACGCCCTGATGCAAATCGAGCGACAAGGCGGCGGCTACCTGCGCAAGTTTGGCGCGTAGCTGCGGGATCGACCAATGTCCGTGGGCAAGATCGCCCGATGAGAGCGGAATGCCGGTAAGCAGGGGAGCGAACAAAGGCAACCAACGCGATTGCAAACCGTAGGAGGCAACGATGAAAAAAGAGTCGTCTGCCTGTCGCAGCGCAATCAAGCCGGCCCGCCCTCCGAGCAATTCGACCGAGGATGCGAGAACCAGGGTCAATACCTCATCCAAGTCCAGGCGAGCCGTCATTGCTCGAGTGATGCGCAATAAATACTCGCTCTGCTGGTGGCTGTAATCTAGCCGAACACTCATGCTACGACCACCTTTCCCTATTCAATATATATTTCCAATTTCTAACCCAGACAAGCCGGAACCAAAAAAAATTCCCGCCACGAAAACACAAAGGCTCGAAGAAAAGAGCTTCTTTCATCCTTCATGTGTCTTGGAGTCTTTGTGGTGGGATATCCTGTTCAGTCGCTTTCATGAGTCGTACCCATACTGCAAAGATAGTGATCTGTGGTTGCTACTCAGGTAGGGCCCGTGCCGGATTAAAATCGGCACTGGGCTGCCCCGCCAAGCCGCTAAAAGCGGCTGAATTCCCACCGGGCAGTCGCTTCAGCGACTTTCTTGTACGGGCCAGTGACGGCTTTAGCCCGTCATGGCAAGGCAGCCTGAGTGGTAACGATCTGTGTTTATCTGCGGAAATCTGTGTCCTACAGAAATAGCGACAACTTTTTGTCGGTCTTGGTGCCGTAATCGCCTATTGCCTGAATAGTAACGCCGGAATCACGTTCCTGCAAATTATACCACAGCGTGGTGAGCGGGTCAATGCTCCATGATGTGACCGTCACAACTTGGGGACATGTTCCTGGGCCACCTGCGTGGGCCAGCGTATGCTGAGGCCGGCACAGAGGGAGGCCACCGGCAACTGGCTGAGGTCGTAGCCGGCCAGCGCTAACGGGCACTGCCCCCATATCCGGGGCTGGGCGTCTTGCGAAAAGGGGGTGAACCATGCTCATTCGGTAACATTTTACATGAATGAATAGGGTGTGCGTCATATTTTTGCGCGGCAACTCTCTCAAATGAATCACGAAGACACGAAGGCACAAAGAACAACCAGGTTGAATGTTTCGACCTGGACAC
>CAZFFM010000338.1:0-3349 GCA_964517425.1 uncultured Ardenticatenales bacterium
GCGTGTGCTCTTACGATCTGGTCTACAACAACGTCGCTTTTGGGCCGCGGGTACTCGGTCTGCACCGAGGTCGCGCCAAGCTGGACGAAGTCGTCGAACGCAGCCTGCGTGCCGCAGCCGTTTGGGACGACGTGAAAGACGATTTGCGCGTATCGGCGCTGGACCTCGCCGGCGGGCAGCAGCAGCGCCTGTGCATTGCCCGCGTATTGGCCGTAGAGCCGGAAGTCATCCTGATGGACGAACCATGCTCGGCTCTCGACCCCATGGCTACACTCAAAATCGAAGAGTTGATGCGCAAGCTCTCCGAACATTACACCATCGTGATCGTAACGCACAATATGCAACAAGCGGCCCGCGCTTCCGACTGGACCGGCTTCTTCTGGCTAGGCGAAATGGTGGAGTACGGAGCGACCGATGCGATCTTTACCAATCCCCGGAACAAACAAACCGAAGATTACATCACCGGACGGATCGGGTGACGCCGTGGAGCGTGAAGCATCGGGGGGGAAGCGTCGAGCGGGGAGCGTAGAGCGCCAGCACACGTATCACGCATCACGACAGTCCAAAATCGCAAATCTAAAATCCAAAATCGGCACACGCAACACACAACACGTTTCACACCCCCCCCTCTACGCGCTGTGGGCATTCTTGACCGTGTTGGGGTTGGCCCTGGCCCTACGCTTCTACCGGCTCGACGCGCAGAGCTTGTGGGCTGATGAAGGCACCAGCGTCGCTCTCGCACCCCGTTCGTTGATCCAAATCGCGAGGGACGCCTCTCATGACATTCATCCGCCGCTGTACTACTTTCTGCTCCACTACTGGGTACAACTATTCGGCACCACCGAGGCGGCCGTGCGCAGTCTCTCGGCCATCGTGGGAACGGCCCTCGTCGCGGCGACGTATGCGCTGGGCCGTCGCCTCTTCAACCCGCGACTGGGCCTGACCGCCGCTTTCATCGCCGCGCTTTCCCCTTTCCAAATCTACTACAGTCAGGAAACACGAATGTACATCCTAGCCACGCTCTTGGGGACACTCTCTTTCCTGGCCCTGCTAGAATATCTCAGCAGCAGTGCCCATGAGCGGCTGCGCGCCACCAACGATGAAAATCGCGTGGAGCGGAGGGGAGCGACGGAATACGCAACACGCAAAACGCAACATGCAACACGTTCTGACGACTGGCGACTGACGACTGACGACTGTTTTCAAAGCCGTCCAGTGGGGCCGCGCAGCGTCCCCTGGCTGGCCGCCTACGCAGCCGTGACCATCGCCCTGCTCTACACCCACTACTTTGCCGCAACGCTGCTGGTAGCGCACAACCTGGTGTGGGCCGCATGGCTTTGGGCGGAAGGGCGCTGGCAACACCGTACGGAATGGCTGCGCTGGGCCACCGGCCAGGTGGTGATCGTGGCAGCATTCGCGCCCTGGCTGTGGTATGCCCGCCAGACGCTGCAAACGTGGCCGGCCACCAGCGCACCCTTCAGCCTGACCTTTTTGCTCGGTGAAGTGTGGCGTGTGTTTAGCCTGGGGCTGTCCGTGCCAGCGACATTCTCGCCCCTGCTGCTCGGCTTTGGTCTGCTGATGGTGATCGGATTTGTGTGGGCCATCCGCCGCCGGCGCGATAATTCCGCGCTGCCCGAACCCTGGATCATCCTGGCGATCTACCTGGCAACCCCGATATTGCTCGCATACCTGGCTTCCTTGCGCAGACCGGCGTATAACCCCAAGTTCTTGCTGCTGGCCACGCCGCCGTATTATCTCTTCCTGGCAGCGGGCATCATGGCCGGGTGGAAACCGGCGACCCGGCTGGCCACACGTCGTCAAGTGTGGACGGCCCTGGGCCTGGGATTTATTCTTTTGGCCAGCGCCTGGTCCTTGCGCGGAACCTACTTCGATCCGCAATATGCCCGCGACGACTACCGGTCACTCGTTCGTTACGTTGAGGCCGTTGCCGGCCCGCACGATGCGATGCTCATCAATGCCCCCGGCCAGGTCGAAATCGTGGATTACTACGCGAGCGGCCTGCTGCCGGAGTATCCCCTGCCCCAGCATCGCCCCCCAGATCGAAGGGAAGTTGAAGCGAAGTTGGCTCGTCTTGCCGCACAGTACCGCCACCTCTACGCCATTCTCTGGGCCACGGACGAAAGTGACCCACAAGTGATCGTCGCCGGCTGGCTGGCACAGCACGCTTACCCCGCCGGCGAAGTCTGGTATGGCAACGTGCGGCTGGCAGTCTATGCCATGCCCCAACACACAAGGGGAGAAACACACGCCGCCGGCGCAGACTTCGGCCAGCGCATCCGCCTGAAAAGCTACACCCTCTACACCCCCTCGGTGAGCGCCGGCGACGTGGTCGAATTGAGCCTGGTGTGGCAGGGCCTGGCCAAACTCCATCGCCGGTACAAAGTTTTCACGCACCTGCTGGACCCCGCGGACCACATCGTCGGCCAGCGCGACGCGGAACCGCTCGCCGGCACACGCCCGACCACCACCTGGAAGCCCTCCGAAGTGATCACAGACCGCTATGGCCTGCCGGTGATGGCCGGAACACCGCCGGGCAGCTACAGCCTGGAAGTCGGCCTGTACGATGCTGCAACAGGCACACGACTCACGGTGGCCGAAAGTGACCGGCTGCTCCTCGATACGGTGCAGGTCACCCGTCCGACCGCCTTTCCCCCGCTCTCAGCGCTGTCCATCGACCACGCGCTGGATGAAAATGTCGGAAGCCTGCGGCTGCGCGGCTGGAATCTGAGCCGCCTGGGGAGCGACCGGCCCCTCGACGACCCCGTCAAAGTGGGCGATCTGCTCTCTCTCGTACTCTTCTGGCAACAAGGGGACTACTTGGCACAAGATACAGCGCCCCGTTTTCAAATAGAAATGGCTTCCGCCGGGCAGACCGTGGCAAGGTGGGCCATCGAGCCGCTTGACGGGCGCTACCCCCCGGCGCGCTGGGCCGCGGACGAAGTGGTACGCGACCCACACACGTTGATCGTGCCTGCCAGTGTGCCGGCCGGCCGCCAGGTGTTGCGCATCGCTCCCGCACTGCCGGACAGCACTGCACCCGCACTCACCCTGCGCACCCTGACGGTGCAATAGTGCGCAGAAGTTCAGAAGTTCAACTTCTCTGAGAAGTTGAGCTTCTTGTTCTTGGGCCTTCTTGGACAATCCCCCACTGCGTTAACCGGGTGGCCGTCAAAGTTTTGCGTCCACAATCATTCAGGCCTGCCCTTACCACCAAGGCACAAAGACACGAAGCATACAAAGTGGGGCAAGCGCGAGAACCTGCTCGTCGGGCCTATCTTATGTCCCAACGTCGAAACTGGAATCTGGCGAAAATCATTTTGCCCGTATA
>CAZFFM010000339.1:0-3337 GCA_964517425.1 uncultured Ardenticatenales bacterium
TTCATCATTCTCTTCCTCTCCAATCGCCACTCGATTGACCGAATGTAACCAACTGAGAGAGAGACGCCAGAAAACGCAAATGGTCACGTGCCCCTCATCGTAGAGGACAGAAGACAAGTTTTTTGGTGGCGACATGAGATACAGTTGCATACAACGAGGCACAACGAACTTATCCATTCACACCTACGGCATTCGCTAGAAGGAGTCAGAGATGGCCGTTGATCAGAGATCTATTGCGACCGTGAAATCCGCTGCGCCAAGCAACGGGCAGGGACAATCAATCGAGCTTTGCTTTACAGAAAACGCGCGCACCGTTCTTGGCAAGCGTTACCTGCGCAAGGGCCCTGATGGTCTGCCTGTGGAGACGGTGGCGGAGATGCTTCGTCGCGTAGCGCGTACTGTGGCCGCTCCAGACTCTGAACATGGCCAGGATGCTGCACAAACCGAGAAAACCTTCTATGATCTGCTGGCCCAGATTCGGTTCTTGCCCAACTCTCCGACGTTTACGGGGGCCGGCACGCCGCTGGGCCAGCTCGCGGCATGTTTTGTGTTGCCCATCGAAGACGACATGGGGCGCAACGCAGACGGCATCTTCTCGACACTGCGCAATGCGGCCCTCATCCAGCAAACCGGTGGGGGCAACGGCTTCTCCTTTTCCCGGCTGCGTCCCAAGGGCGCGCGGGTCCACACCAGCGCCGGCATAGCCACCGGGCCGGTTGGCTTCTTGAAAGTCTATGACAAGGCCTTCGGCGAGATCGCCCAGGGGGGCAGCCGGCGTGGGGCCAACATGGCCGTGCTCCGTGTGGATCATCCGGACATCCTGGAATTCATCCGCTGCAAATCGAGCGAGGGTGAAATCAGCAATTTCAATATCTCTGTTGGCATTACCGACGCTTTCATGGAAGCGGTCGAGCAGGACACGGATTTTGATTTGATCAACCCCCAGGATGGCACAGTGTGGAGCACAGTACGCGCTCGTAAGGTGTTCGATGAAATCGTGAAGTTCGCCCACCACAATGGCGAACCGGGCCTGCTCTTCCTGGATGCAGCCAATCGAACAAACCCGGTGCCGCACTTGTATGAACTGGAAGCGACAAATCCTTGTGGCGAGCAATTTTTAGGGCCGTACGAAAACTGCTGTCTCGGATCCATAAACCTGGCCCGCCATATAACCGACTCCGACAAAATAGATTGGGCGGGACTGCGTGAGACCATCGAACAGACCACGCATTTTCTGGATAACGTTGTCTCTGCGAACCGGTATGTGCCGGCCGTTCCTCAATTGCAAGAGGCTGCTCACCGTAATCGGCGCATTGGCCTGGGCTTTATGGGGCTGGGAGATGTGATGTATCGCCTGGGCGTACGCTACGGGAGCAAGGAGGCCCAAGAGCTGGCTTCCCAGATCGCAGAGTTCATACGTTTCCATGCCATGCGAAGCAGCATTGACTTGGCGCGCAGCCGGGGACCCTTCCCGGCCATCAGCGACAGCGTCTACGATCCGCAGAACCTTCAGTGGCAGCCGCCCGTTCCCCTGCAGCCCTACGAACGCGATTTTGGACGCCCGGCCCTCGATTGGGACGAGATCGTGCAGGGCATTCGCCGCTACGGCATTCGCAATGCTGCGCAAACGACGGTGGCCCCGACAGGAACCATCAGCACAGTTGCCGGCTGCGAAGCATACGGCTGCGAGCCGGTATTCGCGTTGGCCTACACCAGACACGTGGACGACAATGGCCAAGACGTGGAGCTGCAATACGTCAGTCCCTTATTCGAACGCGCGCTCAAACGGGCCAACCTGGACGCAGACAGATTCGAGACAATTATTCGACAGGTGCGCCGTGCCGGCAGTTGCCAGGATGTGCCCAACGTGCCAGATGATATCCGGCACACCTTTGTTATTGCGCAAGACATCGGCCCGGAAGAGCACGTCTATATGCAGGCCGCTATCCAGGCTTTCATTGACAACAGCCTGAGCAAAACGATCAACTTCTCGGAAAATGCCACCGAACAGAACGTGGCCAAAGCGTACATGCTGGCCTGGAAATTGGGGTGCAAGGGACTGACGGTTTACGTGACCGGATCGCGGGAAAAGGTTGTGCTGGAAACAGAAGCGACCAAGCAAGCGAAATCAAAAGCGGCCGCAACGCAGCAAACGCCGGCCCTGATCGTCAAACCTCGCCCCCGGCGCATGACCGGCTCGACCTATCGGGTACTTACGCCCCTGGGCAAAGCGTACGTGACGGTCAACCACAACGGGGACAACGAACCGTTTGAAGTATTCCTCAACGTTGGCAAGGCCGGCAGCGAGACGGCGGCCATGTCCGAGGCCATTGGCCGGTTGATTTCCCTCTGCCTGCGCCAACCTTCCACCTTGCCCGGCCACGAGCGGTTGGCCAACGTCGTCAACGAATTGCGCGGAATCGGTGGGTTTCGGGCCATCGGCTTCGGCCCGCGCCAGGTCCGCTCCCTGCCCGACGGGGTGGCGCAAGCGCTGGCCGAGCACATAGATTTGCCGGTAGAGAACAATGGCTACGACAAAGACTCTGCCGAACAACTTCCCCTGTTTCCCCACGCCGACCTTTGTCCTGAATGCGGACATGCAGCGCTGCTCCGCGAAGAAGGGTGTCGCAGGTGCTACGCCTGTGGTTTCAGCGAGTGTTGATGGCCAGGCCTGCGCGTTCGTCGCACAGGGGGCCCACCGTTTTTCTTGCATTTTGGGCTGCCTTGCTTGCTGCTCAAGGCGGCCGATAGTCTGCGTCTCCAGGCGGCGGATTGTCATCCGCCGCGAGCGGGTAGGATTTGGCTCCCCAAACGCAAAACGTCGAGTGTCCGATCAGCTCCCCCCGGAATAGGACGCAGATGACACAGATACACGCAGATTTTCGCGGACTTCTTGATATTATCTGCGTTGATCAGCGGGAAATCAGCGCAACCAGCGTTCCATTTTCTGGGTACCTGAACGCTTACAACTTCGACAGCCATCTTGCCGCACGCCGCGTTTTGACGACAACCCTCCCTCGTGTTATAATGACCGGAGATGCCCCGGTAGCTCAGCGGACAGAGCGGCTGCCTTCTAAGCAGCGGGTCAGGGGTTCGAATCCCTTCCGGGGTGCTGTTGATTGGAAGGAGCATTGAGCGGAGATGAATCGGAAACGATGAATGATGAACGGAAAGTAATGCGTAATACGTACTTCGTAAAAGCTCCACGACGAACAGCCTTACACATTACGTATCACGGATTACGCAGAGCAACAAACCAGAATCGCAGATCTAAAACCAAAATACGCATTGAGGCAAACGTGACACGTTGGCTTCCAGAAGCTCCAAGTCCTCGTCC
>CAZFFM010000340.1:0-3323 GCA_964517425.1 uncultured Ardenticatenales bacterium
AGATCGGGAACATGTTCGGCCAATCGTTTCCTCCAAAGAGCGTCAGTATCTGCCGAAAACTATCCAAGGCCTCCGCAGGGCCGTACATTGGCAGGGGGCGTTGGCGGCCGGCCAGCCAGAGGCCGAGCAAGACAGCCGGAAAGCCGTAGCTGTGGTCGGGGTGACCGTGTGTCAGCACGAGCTGGTCCACTTGCTCCAGTGGCAAGTCAAGCTGCTGGAGCTTTTGCAAGGTGCTCCCACCAGCTTCGATCAGCGTCAGGCTCTGTTTCACCTGAAGGGCCAGTGCTGTTGTGTCGCGGCTTGGACTGGGCAGTGCCGCGCCCGCTCCCAAAACAAATAGTTTCGCCATTTTGCTATCTTTCGTGTTACGCTATCTTTGCACTTTTGGTAAGAGTCATACCATGCAGACAACAGGCCCTGGGATCTCCCTACCTGTCACGACTCACGGATAAAAGCGAACACGGATTCCTTCTTCTTCTTTGTTGCTATCCGTGTTTCTTTTCATCCGTGAGTCAAGCCCTGCGTAGCATGCAGGTGAAAGTGCAAAGATAGTGATGTTAGCTTGCGTAGCGGAGTAGAGCGCCGATACCTCCTTCGGCATTCATCTCCTCTGCGACATCACCTTCGGGTGAACAGATTCGGCATCCCTGGTCAAAGGCTTGCTGGAGCACGTCTTCAATGACATCGGACGTGAAGATGAGGTTCCCCCCGCAGTAGCCGCAGCTCTCCCGATCCTCGCTGGTGAGGGCGTCGCATTTGGTGCAGCGCGCCCCCTTCTGACGAAAGCCGACGGGGACCAACAGGGTTTGCACCTGCCCTTTCTGCAAAGCAGCGATCACCGGTTCCAGTCCGGAAACGGCTTTGGTGCCAGTTCCTACGCCGTCACGCAGTTGTTGTAACAGGTTATGGTGTTCATCGTGGCGTGCCTGTTTGGTGACGGCCTGTACCTGGTCGGACAAATCTCCAATGTTGATCATCATTTCCACGGGGAAGGTATCCCAAACGCGTTCGCGGAGATAAGGGTGGAGCAGTTCTCGGAACTGGCTGATGATTTCGTCCGTGCCGCCCAGGATCAGGCCATCGAATGATTTTTCTTGATAGATTTTGAAAATTTCTTCTGCCGTGCTTTTGAGGTGGTGAAGCACGGCTTGATCGTGTTGGCGTTGCAATCGTGCCTGGGCCCAGCCTCCCTGGTCGTGCCGGCCGGGTACCCCCCCGACCATATCGAGTCGCTCCTCCAGTTGGTCTCCGTGCATCAGGAAGATTCTGGCTCGATTTTGATCGACGAGGGTTGTGCAGCTTGGTGAATACTTTTCCAAGAGTCTGAGCAATGGTTTTACCTGCGCATGATTATGGACGTGTAGACGAGTAGGGACGGCATAGGACAGAGCAAATGTCTTCCAGAGATCGTCCCCGTGGCAGGCAAAGACGCACAAATCGGTTGCGCCGCCGGCATACGCGTCCCGCACGAATTCGCGGATGCGGGCAATGTCTTGCGATACCGAGGCCCATTGTGCTGATGTCCACTGGTCCCGCCGGCTCTCTAGATCTGTGAGAAGGTTCTTGAGATTCAAAAGATATTTGCCCTCGTCAGGTGTGCCCTTGGCAATGTGGAGATAGAGACTCACCACCGGATTTTGTTCGCTGTGAAACGATCGTAAGGCGTGTAGGTCATCGCGTGTCAGCATTTTTCCTCCATTTTTATCTTCTCTACATGCTCGGAACCGCACGAAAGCAACACGGTTGCCTCGCTGTCGTTATGACTCACGTTTTCTATCCCCCCAGAGTACCGTGGTGCTCGCTTTGCTTTCGCTGCAGTAAGGAGAGTAGATCGTGTCGAAAAAGCAGGCCAACCAATTGATTTTCTGCAACCACAGGCAGGAACTGGGCATTTTGGCGCAGAAGCAGACGCAGCCCCTTGCCCGCTTCGTCCTGCGGGTGAACTTCTTGCTGCACGTTACGCGGCTTCATGATGTCGGCAGAGGTCAAGCGGTCCCATTGTGCACGCGGCGTCGATTCTACATCGTGCCGAAACACCAGCCCGCGCAACACACCGTTCTGGACGACAGGCCAAAGAAGCGCGCCACTCCACGGTTCCACCAGATGGTTCATCAGGTAGGCCAGGGAAACCTCCGGAGAAAGGCTCTGAAAATTGCGCCGCATGATTTCCCGGACGTGCAGACCCTGTAATCCGCGCCGGAGTTCAAGCTGCCGGCGACTGCTGCGGGCCGCTGTAAACAAGAACCAGCCGATAAACAGGATCCACAAAGCGTCAACGAACCCGCCACCATTCTGGGAGCCAGATACCAGCAACAAGAATCCGCCAATCATGAACAGGCCCCCTATGCCTTGGCCGACATAGGACGCAACTTCCGTGGCCCGCACGAAATTCTTGCTGGCCCCCCAAAGCAATGCGCGCAACACACGGCCACCATCCAGCGGGAAGCCCGGAATCAGATTGAACAGGCCCAACATCGCATTGATCGAAACCAAGTAGACGAGCGATGCCACAATCGGTGACAGGGCCACGGCATGCACAAATTGCGTGCCGGTGAAGGCGGCGAGCCACAGTATTCCAAATGCGAAAGCGAGGGCAAAGCTCACCACCGGCCCTACGATGGCGATGAGCAACTCGTCAAACGACGTACGCGGCTCATCGGCCAACCAGGCAACGCCGCCAAAGATGAACAAAGTGATTCCCAAGACCGGTGTCCCCCGGCGGATGGCCACCACAGAGTGGCCCAACTCATGGAGGATGACCGAGGTGAAGAACAGCAGGCTGGTAATCAGACCCAGAATCCAGTACATGACCAAAGGCCAGTGGGTATTTGCGTCCGGGAAATAGGACGTTGCCAGACTCCAGGTGATCAGTGCAAAGACAACCAGCCAACTCGCGTCAACCCGGAGGGGTATGCCCAGGATATGGCCAACTCGCCAACCACGCTGCACGGCTACGCCTTTCCACAGTTTCCATGAAGGATTCCTTCTGGTTTCTCATCGCCACCAAGCTGTTTGGTGTAGGTTTGCTGCAATCGTCTAAACGTTCTGCCGGCCGGCACCGGTGATGCCAAGAGTGCGCAATTGCCGTGTCGTGCGCACACGCACCGGCAAGGTTTACCTGCCGTAATTTTTCGCTCCAGAGCCGGCTGTGTTGTGTATGTAAGGATAACACACTTCGCCTGCAAAGTCAACCATCGAATGGGGTGCGCGTCATATTTTTGCGTTTGGTCGGCAGCGGATGAATCGCGCTGCCTGGGTAAGGGGTGTCCGTCATATTTTTGCGCGGCAACTCTCTCAAATGAACCACGAAGGCACGAAGGCAC
>CAZFFM010000341.1:0-3319 GCA_964517425.1 uncultured Ardenticatenales bacterium
CCATCAGCAGGATCAGGGAAAGTGTCAGCATCGGGAGCGAGTCCTGCCGGGGCAAACGGATGGCCGGCACACCCTTTCGGATGCGCACCAGGATGGCGATTGCGGACAGAACGAGCAACGCACCCATCATCAGTCGCCCCATGCGCAGGTGGGCTACGTGCGCCCACAGCAATACCAGCGGCGACAGGGCCGCGCTCAGCGCCGGCACCACAGTCAGCCGCTCGACCCAGCCATGCGCTTCCGCAGGCTGGAACCAGAGGAGCAGGGCCAGCCCGGGCAATAGGAACAGGGCAGCCAGGGCCAGTCCCCAGGGGATTGCCTGGGCCATCTCACGGGTCAGGGAACCAAGCAATTGCAGGGGATCGTAGTGCAGCCGGAAGATCAATTGCCCGTCCTGCGCGTGGCTCCGCAGATAGAGCGCGCCATCCACATAGGCATCGGCCGGCCCTTGCCACGCCGTGAGGGCATCGCCCGGCTGTGCCGTGGGAGCTTCCAGGACGAAGAAGTATCCCCTGCCGTCCGACCCCAATTGGACGGGGAAGGGAAATGTGTGGTAGGCATTGTCTACGACATCCGAGGCGGCGACGGTGACGGCGGCCAGGTCCTCCGTGCTGTCCGGACTTTCCCGCAGGTGAAAGATGAGGGGCTGGGTGTTCTCTCTGGCATAGGTGGCCAGCAGAACCTCTACCCCGTTCAGCCCCCCCCATCGCGCGACGAAGGTTTGCCCGGTGGTATGCGGGCCATAGATTTCGCCTACCGGCACATTCACATTCTGACTTTGCGCTGTCTGCACCCAGGGCGCGCAGCCGGAAAGCAAGATGAGCAGGCCGAATATCCAAAACCGTTTCATCGTCCCACCCGCCAGCGGAGGTAGTTGCGTACCTCAAAGGCCAAGGTGCGGGGGCCTCGACGCCGCAGCGTCTCGAATGCTCGCGCCACGAGATATGAAACCGGCAAGCCCGCCGGCCCCGACCGCGATGGGGCCACGAAGCCGTGCGGTGGCTCACCCCGCAAGCGGTCAGCGGCGCGGCGCGGCTGTTGGCAGAAGGCCAGCAGTGGCTCCGTGACCAGCTGCCACGTCATTCGTGAGGCAAGGGCCTGGAAGCGGGGAGCATAGCTTTCGCGCAGATCAGGCGTGGACAGCAGGCGGTGCAAAGCCTCGGCCAAGGCAGCGGGGTCTTGCGGTGGCACGGCCAGCCCCACCCCCTCGTGCACTGCCAACGCACTCATCTCGTCACCAGCGGTCAGAACCATGGGCAGGCCGGCCCAGATGTAATCCAGGACGCGGGTGCGAAAGGCATAGCGGCTCTCCAAATGGTCACGGTGCAGGCTGATGCCTGCGTCCGCCTCAAGTAAGTAGTTTTGCCGCTGGTCGTAGGGAACCCAATCGTTGAAGAAGACATGGCGGTCCATCAACCCGAGTTTGCGACTCATATCGCGGGCCAGACCCACACGCCGGCTGGGGAAAACACCCGGATTGGGCCGCCGGATTCCCAGGAAAAAGAGGCGTACGTTCTTCAACTGGCCGGTCAACCGTCCCGTGGCCTCGGCTGCCGTAACGGGGTCCAGCCAATCCCAGACACCACCGCCCCACAGGACAACGCGGTCATCCGGAGCAATCCCCGGATAGACCCCCTTTAGCACCTGCTCGGTATGGTGTGGCCGGTCGGGCGGCAAGCCAAAGGGCACCACGTCAATCAGCCGGCGGAGTGCAGGGTCAGGCTGCCGGCCCGTGCCAGGAAATCTCCACCAAGAGCAACATAAATTGTGCTGAGACCGTCGTGAGAGGCCACAAAGGTTTGCCCAATCGCCGGGATGCTGGGCACACGATAAATTTGTTTGCCACGGTGAGAGGACTGGACGGTATCTACGAGGTTTGAACATGCCGGCAACAAAAATGCTGCCAGCAAAACGAGGGCCATTCGGTAGATTCTTCGCATGGTTAGGAGCCACTACACCTCTTCACCAAAGTAGGGACTGAAGCGATTGAATACGGCATACCCGCCGAGGAGAACGACCAGGGATGTTACGGCAGTACGGGCAATGAAATCAAGGGCAGGGGATACTCCGCTGTAGATGATCACGCGATATGAAGCAATGATCGAAGCCATGGGGTTGATGATGTAGGTCAACCGGCGAATGTCAAGTGTCAGTCCTAACACAACTTTGTAGTGTGGCAAGATACTCAATGGATAAAAGATCGGTGTCATGAAGAACCACGCCAACATCAGCACTTCCATAATCATGGCTGTATCTCGATAGTACACGTCAACCGTGGAAAGAAAGAGTACCAGTCCCAGGGTAAAAACGACCTGAATGAGGATGACCACCGGTAGCCAGATGAGCCAAATCGTCGGTGGTGTATGGTAGACAAGCATGAAGATAGGTACGATGAGCAAAGAGAGCAGGAAGTTTACCAGGTTTGATAGTACTACAGACAAGGGCAATACTTCACGGGAAAAATACACCTTCTTGATCAAGTGCCCGTTGTTTACGATGCTGGATAGTCCGCCCATGATGGCGCCGGAGAAGAAATTCCAGGGGAGCAGCGCGCAAAGAATGAAGAGAGGGAAACGCTCAATCTCGTTATTGGGCATCATTACAGTGAAAACCACTGTGAAGACAAGCATCATGAGCAGGGGATTCATGAGTGACCAGAGTATACCCAAGGCAGAGTGCTTATAGCGCACTTTCAGGTCACGTACAACCAGGTTGTGGATCAGGTCGTGGTAGGTTGCTAGTTCGCGGATTCTATGACGCATTGTATAGGTTTCAAGTCCTGTTTTGAAAATAGACGACTGACCACGGACGATGGACGACGCGTTGTCGTCGAGCGGTGAGCGACAATCGCTCCACGCCCCACGCTCGATGCCATTTTCATGATTGGTGGCGAGCAGCCGCTCATGGACACAGCGCCGTACTCATGGTTAAAGTGCGCCCCTGCGATTGGGCAGCCTGTTCGGGCCGTATTGTACCACACGCGGCTTCAGCAGTCAATTTATCCGCGTTCTTTTCCATCTGTGAGTGAGTCAAGTAAAGATGGCGTAGCCGTACAGAGTGTTGCGGGTATAGCCCAAAACTGTGGGGGACTGTAGGGGCGAGGCCACGCTTTTGCGGCATACCCTTGCCAATGGGGTGTCCGACAAAGTTTTGCGCGGCAATTTTCTCAAATGAACCACGAAGACACGAAGTCACAAAGAAGAACCAGGTTAAATGTTTCGACGTTGGAACATTGGGCATGGTTCAGCATGGCATGAAAGCAGATTGACAAATTGAGTCTTGGCACCAGGAAGAATCTGCGTAAAACGTGAAACGTACT
>CAZFFM010000342.1:0-3288 GCA_964517425.1 uncultured Ardenticatenales bacterium
ACGGGGTGAGCAGAATGTCGCGCCCCCCTAACCCCCCAACTTTGGGGGGAATGTGTTCCCCCAGAATTGGGGGCCGGGGGGCGTTCCCCAGGTTATTGAGAAGATACAACGCGCCCTTGTAATCGCCTCGCGCTGCTCGAAACGCGCGAACAGACAGGAGCAACGACATGAATGATGACATCTTGGCATTGAAATTTGAGGAAGCGCTTGCCGCCCTGGAACAGACCGCGCAAAGCCTGGAAAGCGGAGAACTCAGCCTGGAGGACTCGATGGCTGTTTATGAACGTGGGGTGGCTCTGGCCAATCATTGCACCAATCTGCTCGAGCGAGCAGAACTTCGTGTGCGCCAACTGGTTGAGGCAAATGACAATAGTGTCCAAGAGCCTCCATTCTGAGATGAAGTGGTAGGAGGGCACAATCTTACAAGCGCTACTACGCAATCATGTCCTTACCATATCGCTGATTGCTTGGGTAATCACCCAATCGGCCAAGGTTCTGGTAGATTTTTTCAAGACACGCCATTTGCACATTGGAATATGGGCAAGCCCCGGCGGCATGCCCAGTTCGCACGCAGCCTTTGTTTCCGCATTGGCCACGGCCGTCGGACTGGACCAGGGGTTCGACAGCGCACTGTTTGCGACCTGTGTGGTCTTCGCCAGTGTGGTCATGTACGATGCCGCCGGGGTACGCCGGGCAGCCAGTATTCAGGCGCGACTGATCAACCAGATTGTAGATGAACTGTTCCAGGGACAGCCGATCCGCGAAGAACGGCTGCGTGAACTCTTGGGACATACCCCCATAGAAGTGGTGGTTGGTGCCCTGATGGGTGTCTTTATTGCCTGGTGGCTGGCAGTGTAGCGACGTATCCGGTTGATTGCTCTGCGAACGCGCTGCTGCCGGCTCCATTGCCCTGGCACGCGAGGTTCCGTTGTTATAGCGGAGAAGTGCGCAGCGCTGAAATGAGCGTGTTCTTCAGCAACATGGCAATCGTCATGGGGCCTACGCCGCCCGGCACAGGCGTGATCGCCGAGGCAACTTCCTTCACTTCCTCAAAGGCCACGTCCCCCACCAGCCGGTAGCCGCGTGCGCGGGTTGGATCATCAACGCGATTGATGCCGACATCAATGACCGCGACACCCGGTTTTACCATGTCGGCGGTGATCATCTCCGGCCGGCCGATGGCAGCCACCAGAATGTCGGCTTGCTTCGTGAACGCGGAGAGGGGGCGCGAACGGGAATGGCAGATCGTCACCGTGGCGTTGCGATGCATGAGGAGCAGGGCTACCGGCAGCCCGACGATGTTGCTGCGACCAACGACGACCGCGCGGGCTCCCTCAATCTGCACACCGGTGCGGTCGAGCAATTCCAGAATGCCGTGGGGCGTGCAGGGGATGAACAGAGGTTCACGTCCCTTCATGGCCAGGCGGCCGATGTTGACCGGGTGAAACCCGTCTACATCTTTGGTCAGGTCAATGGTGCTGAGAACGGCTTCCTCGTCCAGGTGACCCGGCAAGGGGAGTTGAACCAGAACGCCGTGAATTTCGGGATCGTCATTGAGGTCTCGTACCAGCGCTTCTACCTCACTTTGGGTCGAATCGGCCGGCAGTACCTTGCGGATAGAACGCATGCCGACTTCTTCGCACGCTCGTCCCTTCATGCGCACGTACGTTTGTGACGCGGGGTCTTCTCCCACCAACACGGTGGCCAGTCCCGGCACACGGCCGTATTTTTCCTGCATAGCCCCGACTTGTTCCGCAACTTCCTTGCGAACATCTGCTGCAATGGCTTTGCCATCTATCAATTTTGCACTCAATGGTTTTCTCCTCTTTCTTCTAAGTTCTTGTCATAGCTTCGTTGGTTGTTGCGTTCCCGCCGGTCATCTGACGGGCAATCGCGTTGTGCCGCGCGATGAGTGATGGCATGTCCAGGCCGGGAATCTGCCCTCTTTCGACAACGACGTGCCCGTTGATCACGGACCAAGTGACCGAGGCAGGCGCACAAAGGAGCAAAGCGCCGACGGGGTCGTGGACAGCGCCGCCGGCGTAGCCCAACTGGTTGAGGTCCAGGGCAATGAAATCTGCGGCCTGGCCCGGTGCAAGCGACCCGATGTCATCACGGCCCAACACAGCCGCGCCGCCGAGCGTGGCCAGGTCCAGCGTTTCGGCCACCGATATGGCATCCGCGCCGCCGAGCACACGTTGCAAGAGCAGCGCCTGCCTTGCCTCCGCCAGCAAGTGTGACGAGTCATTGCTAGCACTGCCATCCACAGCCAGCCCCACACGCACACCCTGCGCGCGCATCGCCTGCACCGGAGCGATCCCCGAACCGAGTCGCATGTTGGACGTGGGGCAATGGGCCACGCCCGTTCCCGTTTCGGCGAGGCGGCGAATCTCGGCGTCGTTTGCGTGTACCACGTGGGCATACCAGACATCGGGGCCAACCCACCCCAGGTCTTCCATATAGGCGATGGGCCGGTGCCCAAATTTCTCCATGCAGAATTGTTCTTCGTCCAATGTCTCGGCTACGTGGGTATGCAAAGTCACCCCCTCGTGCCTGCGGGCCAGTTCGGCCGAACGGCGCATGAGTGTTGGCGTAACCGAGAAGGGGGAGCAAGGTGCCAGGCCGACGCGCAACATGGCGTATCGTTCCGGGTGGTGGTAACGGTGAATGACGCGCTCGCAATCGGCGAGAATTGTATCTTCGTCCTGCACGATCCGGTCCGGGGGTAAGCCGCCGCGCGATTGGCCCAGCGACATGCTGCCCCGCGTGGGGTGGAAACGGATGCCCAGTTCAGTCGCTGCCCGGACTTCAGCGTCGAGTGTCGAATCATTCGGAAAGAGATACAAGTGGTCGGTCGTTGTCGTGCAGCCGGAAAGGAGCAACTCGGCCAGGCCAACCAATGCACTGACGTAAACAGCTTCATCCGTCAGCTCACCCCAGACAGGATAAAGGGCCTGCAACCAAGCAAAGAGTGTGGCGTCCTGCGTAGCGGGCAGGGCACGGGTAAGTGTTTGGTACAGATGGTGATGTGTGTTGACCAGGCCGGGAAGCACCACCATATCCCTTCCATCCAGGATACGGTCGGCCATTTCCGGCAATTCAGACGTCGGCCCGACCTGCTCGATAACGCCATTGCGCACGAAGAGGCCGCCGTCCGGTATCCGCCGCCGGGTCTCGTCTTGCGTAACTAGAATCTTGGCATCATGAAGCAGCAAAGTGGACATAACCTTCCATAAACTGTGATATCAATCGCAACGGGTCTGATTCTAACATGAATTGCAGCATGTG
>CAZFFM010000343.1:0-3272 GCA_964517425.1 uncultured Ardenticatenales bacterium
TAGATGAAAATCTGTGGAAATCCGTGCAATCTGTGGCTGAAAATGCTGTGTTATGCGAGATGAGATAGGCCCGACGAGCAGGCTTTCTCGCTTGCCCCACTTCGTATACTTCGTGTCTTGGTGGTAAGGGCAGGGCGTGAATGATTGCAGACGCAAAACTTTGACGGACACCCTCTCCCGTTGGTCGAAATGACAGATCGATTTCCCTGGGCAGGTCTGGCGCTGGCTCCCCGCATTTTTATCCTTGGTGGTGCGTTTGTGTGTTCATGTGGACTGCCTGGCAATTTCCGCCGAAAGAGATACGCAATCCCGAGACAGGGCTGCTTGACAGCAAAGCCTTGGGCCGGTAAAATAAATGGTACGGATAAGCGAAAGTGCGTGGCTCCTAGCCCCAGGAGGTAAGAAACCGGCCGCACAAGTCTACCAAAATGATGGGGCCGCGCACCGCAAGAGAAAACGGCCACCACGATTGGGTTATCATCAGGTTACCACAAGAAAGGATAGAGGCAATGGAAACAACCGTTTCCGGGGAAATCCCAACAACAATCATCATTTTTGGAGCCTCGGGCGACTTAACCCGCCGCAAGCTGGTGCCGGCACTCTACGACCTGGCCCAGGGGAACCTACTGCCTTCCCCCTTCGCCATCATGGGCACCGCTCGCAGCCCATATAGTGATGAATCCTTCTGCGACCATCTTTACGAACAATTGGACGCTTTCTCCCGCACGCAGACCGGAGAGGTGCCGATCTGGGACAAGTTTGCCAAACGGGTCTTCTACCAGCCGCTCGTTTATGATGACACAGAAAGTTACAAGAACCTAGGCGACCGGTTGGCAAAACTTGAGCAGGAAAAGGGAAAGACCGGCAACCGCCTTTTCTATTTGGCGACACCGCCCCAATTATACGAAACGATCATCCGGCAACTCGGCGCAGCCGGGTTGACTACGCCCCAGGCAGATGGTGATAGCTGGATTCGAATCATCGTCGAGAAACCGTTTGGGCGTGACCTCTCCTCCGCGCGCAGCCTGAATGCTACGCTGCACCAAGTCTTCGACGAGCAACAAATCTACCGCATTGACCACTACCTGGGCAAGGAAACGGTGCAGGACTTGATTGTCTTCCGGTTTGCAAACACCATCTTCGAGCCGGTGTGGAACCGCAATTACGTGGACAACGTACAAATCACCGTGGCCGAACAGGTAGACGTAGCCAGCCGCGCCGGCTATTACGACCAGGCCGGCGTGATGCGGGACATGTTCCAGAACCACCTGCTTCAACTGTTGACTCTGACCGCCATGGAGCCTCCGGCCGTGTTCGAGCCGAACGCGCTGCGTGACGAAAAAGTGAAGGTGCTGCGTGCCCTGCGCCCGATCCCGCCCGATGAGGTGGGCCGGCATTCGGTCCGGGCGCAATACCGCCGCTACCGCGATGAAGAGGGCGTGTCCCCCAGTTCGGAAACCCCAACCTATGCGCTCGTACAGCTTCACGTGGACAACTGGCGATGGCAGGGCGTGCCCTTCTACCTCCGCTCCGGCAAAGCGCTGGCCGATAAACGGTCGGAGATTATTATCCAGTTCAAATGCCCGCCGCATACGCTTTTTCCCATACCTGCCGGGTCCGATCTAACGTCCAACCGGCTGGCCCTTTGCATCCAACCTGACGAAGGCATGCACTTGCGCTTTGAGACCAAGGTGCCCGGCGCCGGCATGGCCATGCGTTCCACGGACATGGAATTCCACTACGGCGAGGCTTTTGGGACGGGCACACTCCCCAGCGCGTATGAACGCTTGCTGCTCGATGCGCTGCACGGCGACCCTTCCCTCTTCACCCGTGGCGATGAAATCGAACTGGCCTGGAGTTTGATTGATCCGATTCTGGAAGGCTGGGCGCAGAAGAATGCGCCGCCACTCGTCTTCTACGAAGCGGGTACCTGGGGGCCGCCGGAGGCCGACGCTTTCCTAGCTGCCGATCACCGGCAGTGGCATGAGGGCTGCCGGCAACACGAGAAGGTCGCATGAATCACATGCGGCAACCAGACTCCCCGCGCGTTGAAGTCCTGCCCGACCCGTCCACGCTGGCCGCGGAGGCGGCGGTGCACTTTGCACAGCTCGCCCAAGAGACGGTTGCGGAAGGCCGGCGCTTCGCCGTGGCCCTGTCCGGCGGTTCCACGCCGCGAGCTGCCTACGCCTTACTGGCCAGCCCGCCCTTGCGTGACCAAGTTCCGTGGCCCAAGGTACATCTGTTCTGGGGCGACGAACGGTGCGTCCCTCCGCACGACCTGCAAAGCAACTACCGCATGGCGCGGGAAGCTTTGCTCGACCATATCCCCATTCCCGAGAACAACGTCCACCGCATTCGGGCCGAACGCAGACCGGAAGTAGCGGCCAGGGCCTATGAAAAAGAAATTCGCCAATTCTATCACTGTCCGGCCCCCAAAATTCCCCGCTTCGATCTCGTTTTCCTGGGGCTGGGTACGGATGGACACACCGCTTCGCTGTTTCCCGACACCGCGGCCCTCGACGAGACAGACCGTCTGGCAGTAGCCAACTACGTCCCGCAGCAAGATGCCTGGCGCGTTACCCTGACCTTCTCGGTGCTCAACGCTGCCAGTCACGTGATCTTTCTCGTGGCCGGCGAGGGGAAGGCCGCCAGGGTACGGGACATTCTGGGGGCGACAACATCCACACCCCGCTTCCCGGCACAGCGAATCCAACCGGCTGCCGGTGTCTTGACCTGGCTGGTGGACCGGGCCGCAGCCGCCAAATTATCTGCTACATACCCCAGTTGATAGCCTGCGTCCAACACGAAGCACGCCATACGCAACACGAAACAAATGCCCTAACAGGCTGCCGGAGTACGAGACCAAACACGACCGCACGGACGTTACTACGGGGGGCCGTCAAGGTTTTGCGCGGCAATTCTCCCAAATGAACCACGAAGGTACGAAGGCACGTTACTGTTCAGGTAGGGCCCGTGCCGGATTAAAATCGGCACTGGGCTGCCCCGCCAAGCCGCTAAAAGCGGCTGAATTGCCACCGGGCAGTCGCTTCAGCGACTTTCTCTCGCGGCCAGTGACGGCTTCAGCCCGTCACGGCAAGGCTGCCTGAGTGGTAACGAAGGGCACAAAGAACAACCAGTTTGAATGTTTCGACCTGGACACTGGCGTATTTTGTTTTTGCCACGGATGGTCACGGATTTTCACGGAACAATCAGCAAACATAGATGAAAATCTGTGGAAATCCGTGCAATCTGTGGCTGAAAATGCCGTGTTA
>CAZFFM010000344.1:0-3232 GCA_964517425.1 uncultured Ardenticatenales bacterium
TGGATTTTGGATTTTGGATTTTGGATTGGGGGAGGGATGTTGAAGTGATGAATGATGAACGATGAATGATGAATCGGGGGGGAAGGGAGAAGTAGGGAGTAGGGAGTAGGGAGTAGGGAGTCGAGGCCGCGAAACGTGCAAATGCTCTACGCCCTACGCTCCCCGCTCCCCGCTCCCCGCTCCACGCTCCCCGCCCGTGCAAGGCGCTCATTCAAACTTGCTCCTCTCCCAGAACGGCGGCGATGTCTTCCCGAGTAACAGGGCCGGCGCGCAGGAGACGGGGCGGCACAGAGGTCAAGTCCAGCAACGTGGAAGGCTGGCCGCCGGGAGCCGGCCCGCCATCAACGATCAGGCGGAGAGCATGGCCCAGTTCCCGTTCGACCTCGCCGGCGGTGAGGGGGCTGGGGTGTCCGGACCGATTCGCGCTGGTTGTGGCCAGTGGCGCACCGAGGGCCTCGATCAACCGGCGCGGGAAGGGGTGGTCGGGTATGCGTAGGGCTACCGTTTCGCCCCCGCCGGCCACCACGTCGGGCACCCGCGCGGAGCGGCGCAGCACCAGGGTCAAAGGGCCGGGCCAGAATCGTGCGGCGAGATGCCACATTGCCGGCGGGATGTCCACGGCCAGCGCGGTAACGCCGGCGACCTCGGCCAGCAAAAGGGGGATCGGTTTGTCGTGTGGCCGGCCTTTGGCCGCAAAAATCCGCTCGACGGCAGCCGGCTGCATGGCGTTGGCGGCGATACCGTACACGGTGTCGGTGGGCAGGGCGACCAACGCCCCCTCGCGCAGGTAACGGAGGGCAGCAGCAAAGGCGCGCGGGCTGTCTTCAGGCAATCGCAGCACGGGCATGGTCAGGAGTCCGTAGTTCGGCGACGCGCCGGTAACCACCATAATCCTCGTGAAAGCGAAGGGGCCAGCCGGGCAACCGGCGGCGGGCCATGGCGGCGAACGGTTCGGCCTGTCCGGCCCCGATTTCGAGCAGGGCCGCACCGCCTGCGGGTAACCTTTCGGGAAGCTGGAGTAGCAGCCTGCGAATCACATCCAGGCCGTCCGGCCCACCGTCGAGAGCAACGGGTGGCTCGTAGCGGGCGATTTCCGGCGCGAGCGTTTCGATGTCGTTGTGGGGAATGTATGGCAGGTTGGCGACGATGAGCGAAAAAGTGCCGCGCACAGCCGCAAGCAGGTCGCCGGCCACCAGATGCACGCGGTCATCTACGGCCAGGGCCTGCGCGTTGTGCCGGACGACAGCCAGCGCTCCCGGTTGGCGATCGGTCGCTACGATCTGCGCGCGGGGAAAGTGCCGGGCCAGGGCCAGGGCCAGGGCTCCACTGCCGGCGCCCACGTCCGCGATGGTCAGGGCGGGATAGGCCGGCAGGTACGGCCCCAACGCCAGTGCGCGCTCGACGAGGTGTTCCGTTTCCGGCCGGGGAATCAACACGCGGTGGTCGACGGCCAGCTCGAAATCGTAGAACGCTTTGCGGCCCACGATATAGGCCAACGGCTCTCGATTGCTGCGGCGATCCAGGAGAGTCGTAAAGACAAGTCGGTCTGCCGTGCTGATCGGGTCACGCAAGCGGGCAACCAATTCAGTGCGGGTCAGGCCCAAGGTGTGGCCAAGCAGCAATTCCGCGTCAAGGCGCGGTGAATCGACGCCAGCTTCGGATAGTCGGGCTGCCCCCGTATGGATTGCAGAGCGTATGTCAGTCATCTTTTGTCAGGCCGGGCCATGACCATGCTGAGCCTGCGGTAAAACGAATCCATAAGTCGGTCTATCATGTCCGTATTATACGCCAGTTGTTTGCGAAAAGCAACCCTGAAATTGTTTTTTGGGTGTCTGTCATTTTTTGCGTTTGGCCGGCAGCGGATGAATCGCGCTGCCTGGGTAAGCATCAGCTTTATGGCTCGCAGCCCTCGTCCCCGAGGGCGTTGTCTGCCAGGCGATATCGCCCAAGACGCAAAACTTTGACGGCCACCCTTGACTTTAAGGGGTCCGTCATATTTTTGCGCGGCAACTCTCTCAAATGAACCACGAAGACACGAAGGCACAAAGAACAACCAGCTGGAAGCTGGCGTTTTTTGTTTTTGCCACGGATTTTCAGTATCCTCTCAATATTTCGGGGAAAGAGACTTCCGAAGTCTCCGCAATACCGTTGAAACCACGGCATCGTTCTTATAGACTTCGGAAGTCTCCCCGCTTTTTTGAGAAGATACGAAAAACCAGCAAGAATAGATGAAAATCTGTGGAAATCCGTGCAATCTGTGGCTGAAAATGCTGTATACTTCGTGTCTTTGTGGTAAGGGCAGGGCGTGAATGATTGCAGACGCAAAACTTTTACGAACACCCCTGACTTTGTCGCCAGTTGACAAATCGCCTTCTCTGCGCTACACTCCCAGGCAATTTACACGGGACTGGATATCTCCCGGAAAGTTCTGTTCTGGGAAGAGCAGAACAGGTCGCAATCCCGTTTTCAAGAACGCCAAAGGAGAAAGAAAAGGCATGAGCCGTATCGTAAACACGGATGGTCCTGGGCAAAGACGAAACCGACATCGCCGAACGATTGCCGAAGCACTGCGCCACCTGATGGAAAAGCCAAAGGTAGACGAGGAAAGCAAAAACCTGGCAGCATTGATTGTCCTCTCCTTACGGGAAATCGACCGCAGTGTAGACCAGGCGGCTGCAGCCTGGGAAAAGCGCAACTACTTTGTGAAGGCGGACCGTTTTCGGCGCGAATGGGCCTGGGTGCCCCTCGCAGCTGACGAGCTGGAAGCGATCATCAGGGCCGGGCGTTGGCAGCGATTGCCCGTTGGGCTGGCCGCGATTCTGCCGCACTTCGCGGACATCACGGTGACGAAATATGTGCGTGCACCTTCGCTTTGGGCAAACGCCTACAGCCGGCTACTCGAATCGGAAGCGACGTGGTCTACTGTGTGATCCAAGTGAAGGGTATAGCGAAAAACTGTGGAGAACTGTAGGGACGGGGCACTCCCGCAGAGACCCATGGGGAGGGCAAATCCCCTTAGCGTGCCCTAACCTGGCTGAGCCAGAACCAAACAGGGTAACCACAGATGGCACAGATTTCTCAGATTGCTCTTGGTTTTCTAATCTGTGCCATCCGTGAAATCTGTGGTTCATCTTTCTTGCTTCGTGTACAAGAATTTAACTGTTAATCATACTATAGCCTCACTATTCGCGTAATGGCGGCAAGTATGTTGAATTATGTGCCAGTGATAGGT
>CAZFFM010000345.1:0-3200 GCA_964517425.1 uncultured Ardenticatenales bacterium
AGTCGCTGAAGCGACTGCCCGGTGGGAATTCAGCCGCTTTTAGCGGCTTGGCGGGACAACCCAGTGCCGATTTTATCCGGCACGGGCCCTACCTGAGTAGCAACCTGAAACATAAAGATTTCGATTTCATCTCCGAAGCGATACCAGGCATAGTATACCGTCAAATGGCTCTGATGGCAACTCCGACACGCCGCAAGAGAGACCGTTGTCAAGGTTGGAGGTAACCGTTCAGCACTCCCTGAATCTGCCACGAATTACACGAATTTACACGAAAAAAGCAAAAAAATTAGTGAAAATTCGTGTAATTCGTGGCAAAAAAGAGCTTGAAGCAAGTGTTTCCAGGGTAGTCTCTGAACGCTTACGGTTGGAGAGATAGGGGGCGGGGCAATCGTGGTAGTAGCCCCACACCGACATGGCTGGGGCTTCGGGAGTCCTCGCCTCCGCGGAGTTTACCCTGAGCGAAGTGAAGGGCCTTGCTCAGAATAACCTTACATCCATGCACTGGTGGCAGGGCATCAGCATCCTGCCGGAGAAAGAATAATGGGGCGCACCGGTCACCGGCTACGTCCCCTCCAGCAGCACACCGGCCCGCGCCGTCCAATCGAGCGATTCCAGATAGGCATCCTGGATATCTACAGGTGTGAGTAACGAATATGAAACCGCGTCCCAATCTCCCCGCTCGTAAGCTCGCGCGCAGTTCAAGGCCGCTCCCAACTGGCCTTGAGATTCCAGCAAGGCGGCTGCGACCTCGTCGGAAAGGGGCAAAGCGGCAACAATCTCTTCCATTGGGAGATCGAGCAAGGCGTCCAAGACGGAGAACAACCCCACGATAAAGCCCGTCTCCGGCACAGGTTCGTTGTTTGCCACGGCCAGCAGTTCACACATCTTTGCTTGGAAACGACCTCTGTTGCCGGATAAAACAGGCTGACCCGTTTCGGGAAGTATCGGAGGGTCAGTGAAAAGTCCTCTATCAGGCCTTGCATCTTTGCAATCCTTTCGTGCTGAAAATTCCGTGTCATACGGTCAAAATGATTTTCGCCAGACTCCAGTCCCAACGTCGAAAAATTCAATTCTGGTTGCGCCTAATGAAATTTTGTGGTATGATTACCTCGTGAGGGCGTAATGCAGAAACCCTGATAGGTGACAACTGGCTCCCCCATACAGAGCCAACACCTATCGCTATCTTGGGAGGTTAGATGACCCGGCGAATTTTCAGCGCGATTCTACTCATAATAGGTTTGTTGCTCTTATTTATACTCCCCGTTAGTGGGCAGGCCGGCCAGGAAGATACGCCGCTTCGGGTGCGCGTCTTTCCCCACCGGGTAGCGATTGACACAGGGTACAAAGGCTCGTCGCTCTTCCTGTTCGGAGTCGCGCCGCCGGATGCAGATATCGTGTTGCGTGTTGCCGGACCCACGCTGCCGACGAAAGTGAGCCGGAAAGGGCACGTTGCCGGCCTCTTGTGGATGCCGGTCGAGCAGGTGCAAACTTCGGGGATCCCATCGTTCTACGCCGTCCTATCCTCCGCGCCTTTGGATGATATCCTGACCGTGCCAGACCAGCGTCGCCTATTACTTGATCCGGAGAGCATAGGTCTCCGCCGGCAAATTGTTCTCCATCGGGTGGCGGACAAGGAGCAACTCACCGGCGATTCGTTTGACATGTATGTGAATGACATTTTAAACGTGGAACAAAGCAAGCAGTTCTTTGTTTGGAACGAAAAAGCTGTTTCCATCACAGGGCAGGACTTTGAGGCTGTTCTGTGGCTGCCTTCCGATGCGACTACAGGAACGTTTGACATTGAAGTAATCGCCATTCGCAACAAGGAGGTCGCTTATACCAATCATACTACATTGGTAGTGGAAAAATCTGGGCTTGTGGAAACGTTGGCGCAACAGGCACAGTCCCAACCGTTGTTAACAGGAATCTTGGCAGTCTTGTTGCCGGCCATTGCCGGTCTTGGTGTTGCTGGATTGTTTGGAATTCGCGGAGGGCGATGATGGTAGGAAAAGTCTTGGTTGGCATAGACGGCTCGGAATCGGCAACAGAAGCGGTGGATTATGCCTGTTGCCTGGCGTTGCAGTTGGGGATGGGCGTGGTCGCGCTTCGTGTCGTAGATAAGGGCAAGTACCTGCCGGGGTTCTGGCACGGTATCGAGAAAACGATTGAGAAAGAACTGGAGACACACGCTGTCCAAACCCTGCGCGATGCACGGAAGCAGGCACAGGCGTACGGTGTGGCCATAGATTTGGAAATCCGTTACGGGGATTCAGCCGACGAGATTTGCCGTTTTGTGCAAGGACACCCAGAAGTATCACTCGTCGTATTGGGAGCCGGCGGAAGAGGCCACAAGGACAAGCGTGTACTCGGATACACTTCCGAACACCTGGCTTTTCAGGTGGGAAAGAGGCTTCCTTGCCCCTTGCTGCTCACACCCTATCGGGGTATGTCGCCAGAAGCCGGCGAACGTCACGACAAATGGTGTGTGATACGCTCTCAGGAACTTGGGCAACCTACCAATTTAGAGGAAGATATACGCCAGACTTGATCAGCTCTTGGCGCCTGTTTCTATTTTGTAACTGTTCAGGGATTGCCTTGCAAACACCTGTTTCAATCTCCTTTTTGCCACGAATTACACGAATGTTCACGAATTTTTTCTTTTTTCGTGTAAATTCGTGCAATTCGTGGCAGATTCAGGGAGGTGCTGAGCAGTTACTCTATCTTTTGCAGTAGCTCTTCCTTTGTTTTGGCCGCGGCTTGTTTGCCCACTTCCACTGCCTCCTGCACGCGAGATCTCTTCTCGTCCAGCAGTTCACGGACTTGCTCCTGGATGATCTTGACAACATCCTGCACGACCGCGACCTGCGCTTCGAGCGCAGAAACGCCCCGCCCCCGCAACTGATCCGATTGCGAAGCGGCCAGTCCGGCCATGTCCTCGAATGATTCAGCGTACGGCATACCGGCAACACGGGAGCGCAACTGGCTGCTCTGTTCTGCCAGCATCGTTCGCGTTTCCTCGCCCGGACGTGGGGTCAGCAGCATGGCGATTGCTGCACCGGCCAATCCGCCAACTACGAAACCCGCCAGAAAACCACCGCCTCCATCTTTTTCTGCCATCTCAAGCATCCTCCTTGTATAATAGTGCGGCTAGCAGGCTGTCGGAGAGAACAGTTTTTTCTTTTTAGAACACAGATTTTCAC
>CAZFFM010000346.1:0-3188 GCA_964517425.1 uncultured Ardenticatenales bacterium
GGGAGGGGGAAAGGCGAGGGGACACCCCTCGTACTCCCCAGGCATTTGCTGCGCATGCCCGCGAGTGGGGTGGCCATCACTTTTTTGCGTTTGGGCCAGGCAGCGCGATCACCCCAAAGCCGCCCGCCGTTCCTGCAAGTGCGCCAACCGTTCGCGGGCCCCGGCCAGGCGCTCCCGTTCGCGTTGGACGACGGCAGCCGGCGCTTTCGCCACAAACCCTGCACGAGCCAGCAGCTCCTCGCCGCGGGCGATGTCGCCCTGGGTCGTTTCGATGGCACGGGCCAGCCGGCTTCGCTCCTTCTCCAGGTCCACCAGACCGGCGAGGGGCAAATATGCCATCACATCGGAAGCCACCACCAGGCTCACCGCCGGGGCTGGCGGCTCCGCTATCGCCTCCTCGATGCGCAGTTGGGCGGAATCGACGCGGCCCAGGCTGGCGATGATGGCCGACTGTCCGGCCAACAGGTCGCGTTGTGTGCCGGCTGCGACCACAGCAGCGATGCGCCGCTTCGGCTCCACATCATATTCGGCGCGGGCGTTTCGCACAGCACGCACGAAGTCCATCACCAGGGCCATGTCCGCCTCCACGGCGTCGTCCAGCGGGCCGGCCTCCGGCCAGGGCGCGACCATCAGCGCTTCCCCTTCGTGCGGCAGATGCTGCCAGATTTCCTCGGTCACGAAAGGCATGAAGGGGTGGAGCAAGCGCAGCGTACGGTCCAACACCGTCACCAGCACGGTGCGCGCGGTATCCGCGGCCTGGAGATCATCGCCATACAGCCGCAGCTTGCTCATCTCGATGTACCAGTCACAGAACTCGCCCCACAGAAAATCGTAGATTTGCCGGCCTGCTTCGCCAAACTGGTACGATTCGATCAGCCGGTTCGCTTCCCGAATCAAGCGGTTGTGGCGGCCAAGGATCCAGCGGTCGGCCAATTCGAGCGGCAGCTCGCCCGATTCCAACTTCTGCGCCCCCTGCCGGGCGTCGAACCCGGCGCAGTTGCCGGCCACGAAGCGGGCCGCATTCCAAATCTTGTTGGCAAAGTTCCGATTCGCTTCCAGGCGGGTCTCCGAAAGTTTCATATCGTTGCCCGGCGTCGAGCCGGTCATCAGGGTGAAGCGCAGCGCGTCGGTGCCGTACTGCGCGATCATGTCCAGCGGGTCGAGCGCGTTGCCCAGCGACTTGCTATACTTGCGTCCCTTTTCGTCGCGCAACAGCCCGTGGAGATAGACCGTGTCGAACGGTATCTCGCCGGTCATCTCCAGGCCGAGCATGATCATACGCGCCACCCAGAAGAAGAGGATGTCGTAGCCGGTTTCCAGCACACTGGTCGGGTAGAAGTCGTGCAGGTCGTCCGTATCGTCCGGCCAACCCAGCGTGGAGAAGGGCCACAGGCCGGAGCTGAACCAGGTGTCCAGCACATCTTCCTCTTGGTGGATACGCTCGCTGCCGCAGTGGGCGCAAGCCGTGGGGTCCGCGACCGTGCAGGTCTGTCCGTCGCAGTCGTCGCAATACCAGACGGGGATGCGATGGCCCCACCAAAGTTGGCGGGAGATACACCAATCGCGGATGGTGTCCGGGTCCATCCAGTTGAAGTAGATTTTCGTGAACCGTTCCGGGATGATGCGGATGCGTCCGTCCTGCACGGCGGCATAGGCCGCCTCGGCCAGCGGGCGGATGCGCACGAACCATTGGGTGGAGATGAGCGGCTCGACCACCGTGTGGCACCGTTCGCAATGACCGATGGCGTGGACGTGGTCCTCGACAGAGACGGTCAGGCCGGCGGCAGCCATGTCGGCCCAGAGCTTTTCGCGGCAGGCATAGCGGTCCAGGCCGGCGTAGGGGCCGGCAGCCTCGCTCATCGTGCCGTCTTCGTTCAGCGCGTTGATGATCGGCAGCTTGTGCCGTTGACCCACCTCGTAATCGTTCGGATCGTGTCCCGGTGTGATCTTCAGCGCGCCGGTGCCGAAATCGCGGTCCACGTACGAATCGGCGATCACCGGCACGGGGCGGTCGAGCATGGGCACGAGCGCGGTCCGTCCGACGACCCCGCGGTAGCGGTCGTCATCGGGGTGGACGGCCACCGCCGTATCGCCGAGGATCGTTTCAGGCCGGGTGGTCGCCACCGGAATGTAGCCGCCTCCCTCCAGCGGGTAACGGAAGGTGTAGAGCTTGCCCGCTTCGTCCTCGTGTTCCACTTCCAGGTCGGAGATGGCCGATTCGCAACGCGGACACCAGTTCACCAGGTAGGTACCGCGATAGATGAGGCCCTTCTCGAAAAGGCGGGCGAAGGCGACACGCACGGCGCGGGACAGGCCTTCGTCCAGCGTGAACCGTTCCCGCTCCCAGTCACAGGAAACGCCCAATCGCCGGTGCTGGATCGTGATTCGTTGGCCGTACTCTTCCCGCCATTTCCAGACTCGTTCGACGAACTTTTCCCGTCCCAGGTCTTGGCGGGTCAGGCCCTCTTTTTCCAGGGCGCGTTCCACCACGTTTTGCGTGGCGATGCCGGCATGGTCTGTGCCGGGCACCCAAAGGGTCGGCTCCCCGCGCATACGGTGATAGCGGATCATGAAATCTTCGAGGGAAGCGGTGAGGGCGTGGCCCATGTGCAGCGCGCCGGTCACGTTTGGTGGCGGCATGGAAATGACAAACGGCTTCTCGCCATCGGCGACCGGCCGGGGCTTGAAATAGCCTCGCTCCTCCCACCACGCATACAATCGCTGCTCCACATCCTTTGGGTCGTACCGTTTTGCCATTTCACTCATTGTAAGCGCTCCTTTCAATCAACTAAAAATCCCCCTCCCATCCCAAGGACGAGAGGGGGATCCCGTGGTACCACCTTGATTTGAATGCACCCGCTGTGTCTCTTCAAAAAGGGGCAAGTGCAAGGCTGTGCCCCTACTGGCGAACGCAATCCACGCTCATTCGTGCTGTAACGGGCTTTCCCGGAGGGGCCTACTGGCGTTCTGGCGTTCGGCTCCTCGACTCCTGGGCGACCTTCGGCGGCTCTCATCGAGGAAGGCTTCCAGCCGGTGGCCTTCCCTCTCTGGCGATTAACGCCCGCCTACTCCTCCCGATCTGTGTCTTTAGCATGTTTTACTTACCTCAGATTATATAGGATTTCCACGGTTGTGTCAAGTGGGCGTATTCATTCATGTAAAATGTTACCGAGTGTGGTATAGTTCTC
>CAZFFM010000347.1:0-3140 GCA_964517425.1 uncultured Ardenticatenales bacterium
TTCCCCCCAAAGTTGGGGGGGGTAGGGGGGCGCGACATTCTGCTCACCCCGAATTGTTGAGAAGATACCCACCATCTTGACAAATTTCTTGCATGGTGGTATCCTGAGCCAAGATTTTCCAGGAAAGGGGATATCCACCATGCGAAACCTGTTCAAAGTCATGGCCCGCGAGGCCATCGCCACACTCACGGTCGAGGATCTGACAGAGATCATGGACAACACAGTAGCCACACTCCTGGATCGCATGGATGGAGAAGAACGCGTGGCCTTTTCTTTGGACATCGTCTCCCGCAGTTTCCGGCAGATGGTTGAAGGGTTGGACTCAGAAGAACGCAAAGACCTTTTGCTCAAATTGCTGCCGAGCATCCTCGCTGAACTTCCTATGGATAAGATAGAATTTCAGACACTTTTGGAAACGGCCGGCAAAGGGTGAGGCGAATGACACCCTCGGTGGTGCGCCCCAATCCATTGTATCCGCAGTCCGCAGACTTTGGCAAACTGACCGGCCCTGAACAACCATCGCGCAAGGGGTTGCCCCTGAACAATGGAACCTAACAATGAAGCAGGAGGATAGGATGGACGAAGAGGTCTTGCGCAAGATAGACGCCTTGTTTGAGAATGAAGAGGAGACAGTTCAGGCCCTTCTAGACCTGGTCGAAGACCGTTACGGTGCTGTGCCCCTGGTTGCCCGGGTACTTAGCCAGCATCCTCACCTCTTCATCCCCCATGTCATCAAAGGGTCGCAGGTACTCGGAGAGCCTCGGGCGCTGGGGCCCAAAGTAGCGGAACTGGTCGCGATCGCTTCCGCCACAGCTTTGCGTTGCAGCCACTGCGCTCGCGTACATATCGAAAGTGCCTTGAAGCAGGGGGCCACGGCGGACGAAGTGCTGGAAACAATTGTCGTGGCCAGCATGATCGCCGAGTCTTCCAGCTTGTCGGTGGCCCTACGGGAGTTTCGTCAGGCAGAGGTGCGGTACGGCAAGGCACATTCAAGCCCAAAACCGGAACTGTAGGTCGTGCGGCCACCTGATGCCCCTCTCTGTTTTCCATCTGTGTCATCCGTGAAATCTGTGGATGCTGGAAGCAATACGTGACACCTTGCATACGCCACCCGGCAATCCTCAACCCAAAATCGGCAGCGGCTAGCCCGCGCAGCAACTCAACTTGGCCACATCCTTCTCGAAAGTCTGGGCCGCCAGCTTCAACCCCTCGACCGTGGTCAGGTAAGGGAAGAGCGTACGGGTCAGGTCTTGCACCGTCGCGCCGAACTTCATGGCCATGACGGCGGTTTGGACGATCTCGCCCCCCTCCGGCGCGAGGATGTGTGCGCCCAGCAGCCGGTCGGTCGTCGCGTCGGCTACCAGCTTGATCAGCCCCCGTGTGTCGCGGGCGGCCAGTGCGCGGGGCACGTATTCCAGCGGAAGCACCGAGGTCTTCACGTCGTAGCCCTGCTCGCGGGCCTGGACTTCGGTCAGACCGGCGACGGCGACCTGCGGGTCGGTGAACATCACCTCCGGCAGTGTCGTCAAGTCCAGCCGCCGTTCGCTGCCGGTGAGGGCATTCTCGGCGGCGATGACCCCGCCCGTCGCGGCCACGTAGACGTAATCGGCCAGGCCGGTCACGTCGCCGGCAGCGTACACGTCCGCGTTCGTGGACTGCATGGTGGGTGCGACCGGCACGTGCCCCTTCGGCTCCAGAGCGACGCCGGCCGCTTGCAGGCCCAGGCCGGCCGTGTTGGGGATGTGCCCCAGTGCCGACAGCACCTGTTCGCCCCGGAATTCGCGGATTTCACCTTTCACCTCGGCGACGACGATCTTCTCGTCCCCGTCCGTGCGCAGTTCCAGCAGCTTCACGCCGGTGACGATCGTGATTCCCTCGTCCTCCAGGTAGCCACGCAGTGCGTCGCCGATCTCCGGTTCACGCTGGGGGATGATGCGGGAGCTGCGTTGCAGAACGGTCACGGCGGTGCCGAAGCGGGCAAAGGTCTGGCCCAGCTCCAGGGCGATGAACCGCCCGCCCAGGACGAGGAGGGAACTCGGCTGCTCGGGCAGAGCCATGGCCGTGGTGCTCGTCAACACGTCCACCCGATCGGCGCCGGGCAGGTCGGGCAATCGGGGGTGTGCGCCGGTGGTGATGACGTACTTGCCGGCGTGGAGCTTGCGGTCGCCGACCGTCACCGTGCCGTCACCGTTGAAGTGCGCGTGCCCTTCGATGAGCGTGATTTCCGGGTAGGCGGCCAGGACATCGCTGTACTTGGCCTGGCGCAGTTCGGCCACCAGCGCGTCCTTTTGGCCGATGACGTCGCGCCAATCGAGGCGCACCTGTTGCGTCTGTACGCCGGTAAAGGGGTGATGGCCCGCTTTGTGCCAGGCTTCGGCGGTGCGGATGAGCGTCTTGCTCGGCACGCAGCCGATGTTGACGCAGGTGCCGCCGAGGCCGATGGCCCCATCGTTGACCAGGCCGACGCGCACGCCCAGCTCGGCGCCGCGAATGGCGGCAGCGAAGCCGGCCGATCCGCCGCCGATGACCAGCAAGTCATAGTCGCGTCCGCCGGTTTGCACGGGTTGGCCATTGCCTGGGGGTGGGGCGGGCGATTCGAGCGTGGCCCGGTAGCCGGCTTTGGCCACGGCCTGGGTCAGTGCGTCGAGGTCTACGCCCGGTTGGGCGACCACTTCGGCACGGCGCGACTGCCATCCGGGGACATTTGCCTCCACCACGCCGGCGACCCCTTCCAGCGCCTTCGTCACGTGGACGGCGCAACTGTCGCAGGTCATGCCTTCTACTTGCAAGTCGATCTTTTGTTGTTCGGCCATGGGAATAGCTCCTTTATCATTCTAACGGTGTTCTGCAAGTGTCTGGCCAAGCCTAAATACGTCGGCCACGGGGTTAACAACAGCACCCGGTTTTTCAGCAAGCCACTTGGATAATCTGGCAGCAAGCTCATTGATTTCCGGCGTTGTCATGCCTGCTTACCTCTTTCTGTGCTATGCAGCCATACCCTATCCCCCCCTATGGGATGAATGAGATATAGTATAGCCTAGAAGACTCAAGGTGTCAACCTGGCCAATCGGCCAGACAGGGTATTCGTCAAAGTTTTGCGTCTGCAATCATTCACGCCCTGCCCTTACCACCAAGACACA
>CAZFFM010000348.1:0-3005 GCA_964517425.1 uncultured Ardenticatenales bacterium
TGTGGTAAGGGCAGGGCGTGAATGATTGCAGACGCAAAACTTTGACGGCCACCCCCTTGAAACGCGCGATTTGACAGACTGATGGATTTCCTGTAAACTTTAGAAATCATGGATGAAGACCCTCCTGAACAATCAGATTCTCATATAACTTCGCAAGAACGGTTTTGGTCCGTTACTCTATCACGGTCCATATCCTCTCATCGGCGCAGGGAATCTCGTGTAATGCCATTTCGGGATGCCAACGCGCCATTCTTTTGCGGTTCCCGTTAGCATGGTGAGCAACACGTCCGCGTTTCTGCCTCACACACACAGGTTCGATGACGGCCGGTGTCGTGCTGCTGGCTATTCGCACACGTCTCTGGAGAAACCCAAACGATGACCCTTTCTATCATTGTGCTGGCCGCCGGCCACGGTACGCGCATGAAATCAAACCTGCCCAAAGTCTTGCATCCGCTGGCAGGGTGGCCCATTGTGAAACATGTCCTGACTGCGGCGCAACAATTACAGCCGGCACACATTCTCTTTGTCCTGGGCCACAACAAAGAGCGGGTAGAACAGGCGCTGCCGCCGGACGTGGCCAGCGTCACCCAGAGTCCCCAACTAGGCACCGGTCACGCTGTTCTGCAAACGCGGTCCTTGTTGCAGGGAAAAAGCCAAACCGTCCTTGTCCTTTATGGAGATACGCCGTTGGTCAGAGCTGAAACGCTACAGCACATGCTCGACGTACACACCCGGCGTAATGCTGCCGTGTCGCTACTGACCTTCCTTCCGCCGAATGCGACCGGCTATGGCCGCATCCTCCGCGACAATTCGGGCCACGTTCGGGGAATTGTGGAACAAAAGGATACCACACTGGAGCAACTGGCCATTCAGGAAGCAAACAGCGGCATCTTGTGCTTTCGGGCAAGCTGGCTCTGGCCACATCTCGACCAATTAGCCCCCAGCCCCGGCGGCGAATACTACCTGACAGACCTGGTGGCGCTTGCTGCCGGTGAGGGAGAACCTATCGGCAGCTTGGTCGCCGACGACGCCACCGAAGTGATGGGAATCAACGACCGCCTCCATCTCGCCGAAGCCGAGGCTGAATTGCAATCGCGGTTCAACCGCAAATTGATGCGCGCCGGCGTGACCCTTCGCGATCCCAACGCGGTCTACTTCGAGATGGATGTCCGCGTGGGACGCGATACGGTGATCGAGCCTAATACGTTCCTGCGCGGGACTACCACGATCGGTGAGCAGTGTGTGATCGGCCCTAACTCCCTGCTGCGAGACGCTACCGTGGAGAACAACTGTCAGATCATAGCCTCTGTAGTTTCCGCCGCGCGAATAGAGGAGGGCTCAAAGATTGGCCCGTTTGCACACATTCGCTCGTAAAATGCCGCCGGAAAAAGAGAGGCCAACTTTCCACAAAGTGGGCATCTCTCTCACTCGGCCGCCGGATCTCCAGGTCCGGCGGGAGCGGCTGAGTAGACAATTGAAGAAGGTGTAATCGAGATGTTGAACTCGATCAATTGGGTAGTCCTCGCTGGCCTGGCCGGTGCATTGGTGCCCTTGTGGATCAGCGCCCTTTCCAAGGGCATCGCCCTCCACAAGGAACTGCACAGGCTGGCTACCTGGATCAACATGCGCGAAGTTGATTTCTGGCTTGCGCAGCGCGAAACGGTACTTCGCTGGCTGCTGAATGCAATCGGCCTTACCGCCGGTGTCGTGATCATCCAGGGGTGGGCGGCTGGGCAAGGGTTGGGAGTCAATGCGACCGGAGCGGCCATCGTCGTCTGGCTCGTGGTTGCCGGATTTCTGGGATACGCACTTCCCCTTGGGCTTGGAAAGAAACATGCTGCGCGTCTGTCGCCCACCGTAAACGGAATCGTACGGGGATTGTCGCTTGTTCTGTACCCGCTGCTCTGGCTGGCCATGAAGATTTCCCAGGCTGGCGGCCTGACAGCCAGCGAAATGGGCCATACACACGGAGAGCTGACCGACGAGGATCTGAGCGCGCTGGCCCACGTCGCCGGCGCCGACAACGGCACCATAGAAAAAGAAGAGCGGGACATGATCGCCGGCGTCTTCCAGCTTGGAAACGCGCTGGCCCGTGAGGTCATGGTTCCCCGCCCTGACATCGTAGCCGTGGATGCCGATACGCCCATGCTCAAAGCGTTGTCTACGGTAATACGAGCGGGTCATTCCCGAATCCCCGTCTACCAGGGCAACGTCGACAATATTATTGGTATCCTGTATGCCAAAGACCTGCTCGGCTACCTGCGCGACAGCAATACAGATATCCCCCTCAGCCAAACCATTCGCGACGCCTATTTCGTTCCCGAATCGAAAGCAGCCGACGAACTGCTGCAAGAGCTCCAGCAACTCCGTACGCACATCGCCATCGTTGTGGACGAGTATGGCGGGGTCGCCGGCCTGGTGACCATCGAGGATTTGCTGGAAGAAATTGTCGGAGAGATTCGTGATGAATACGATATGGCCGAGGAGCCTCTCATCGAAGTGATTACCCCATTCGAGGTTATATGTAATGCGCGAATTGACCTGGACGATCTCAACCGTCAATGCTCGATCTCTCTGCCTACAGAGGAAAGTGACACCTTGGGAGGGCTCATCTACAGCCGTCTCGGTCGCATACCGGAAGTCGGCGACGCGATCACCGTTGAGGGTGTGAAAGCGACGGTCCTGGACATCAAAGGACAACGGATCACCAAAGTGAAAGTGATTCTACCCTCTTCAGATACGGAACCTCCGCCACCTTCCTCCCCAGAAGCGAAACCAAATCGGCGGCAAACTTTGTTGGAGAACGCTACGAAGCCGCTGATTTCCATCATGAACATTCTTGCCTGATTTACCCTAATAGGGTCTTATGCTAGTTCTACCACAAGGGGCCCGTGCCGGATTGGAAATCGGCACTGGCGGCGAGGCCAAGTCGCTAAAAGCGGCTGAATTCCCGCAGGGCAGTCGCTTCAGCGACTTTCTCTCGCGGCCAGTGACGGCTTCAGCCC
>CAZFFM010000349.1:0-3004 GCA_964517425.1 uncultured Ardenticatenales bacterium
CCGACCACTGGTAGATCATCGAAACCTTGTCGCCCTTCTTCGCCCCCATGCAGTCAATGGCCGGCTTGGAAGCGGCGGGCTTCGCTGTGGGTGCCGTCGTCGCTTTTGCCGGCGCGGTCGTTGGCGGAGCCGGCTTGGCCGTCGGCTTCGGTGCGGGCGTTGCCGCCGGCGCACATGCCGCCACCACAAAGCCAATCGCCAACAGTGCGATCAGCAAGACCCAGAATTTCCCATTTCTAAACATGGTATCTCCTCCTGTAATTCAGCTAGAGAAACAAACGACCTTGAAAGAACAACTGCAAGTAATTCTGCTCGCCTCACCTCCCTTCGGCGTTCACAATCCCCATACTTCTCTCATACTATCAATTGACGGATCCACGAACCAATACCCGAGAAACATCCTATCCAGTCACCATACGTTGATCTACACTTTGGTGCTATACCCCATTCCGCGGGCTCTACTTGCGTTTGGTAATGGATTGTGTTAGAATCTTTGCAAGTGTGTTGTCCCACTTTCATTGTTGGTGATGGGCAATCGCCCATGTAGCCTGCTACAGAAAGGAGAAGAGAGTGGATGTCTCCACAAACACTAACCGTTGAGCTTCCCGAATCGGTGTACCAGATGTTGGCCCGAATTGCCGGGTTGACCCACCAGTCTCCAGAGCAGCTTGCGGCACAGAGTATCACCGGTAACTTACCCCCTGTTATCGAAAATGCACCCCCGGAGATGCAAAGCGAATTGCTCGCCATGCAGAACCTGCCGGTGGACAAACTGTTTCACATAGCCCAAAGCCAGATACCCTCAGCCCAGCAAGAGCGCCATCTGGCGCTGCTGGAAAAGAACCGGAATAGCTCGATCACACCGGAAGAACGTCAAGAACTCAGCCACCTCCGTCTGACTGCCGACTGCCTGATGGTACGCAAAGCCTATGCCTGGTCTCTCTTGCGCTGGCGCGGCATCCCTATACCGGCACTCAACGAATTGCCCCTGGAGTGAACCGTGTCTGCCATTCCAAAGGTGCTTTGACAACAGGTCTCTGCTGAGGCTGACCACCGCTGTGAGTATTGTCGCACTTCTCGCCGGCTGATGGGCATCCCCTTGGTCATTGACCATGTTATCCCCAGGTCGGCCGGTGGTGGTCATGATCGGAACAATCTGGCTGCGGCCTGTTATCGTTGCAATGAATTCAAAGGGGCCAGAACCCATGCCATTGATCATGCTACCGGCGAGTTGGTTCCCCTTTTCAATCCGCGTACTCAGCACTGGCACAACCACTTTGCCTGGGCGAACGGTGGCACACATATCACCGGACTGACTCCAACGGGGCGTGCCACCGTGGTCACCCTGCGGCTGAATAATGAATATGTCGTTGAAGCGCGACTCCTATGGGTAAGCAGGGGCTGGCACCCGCCGGAGGATTGAATCCCGTTCTGTTCCCTTCGGCGATTTTGGGTTTGTGTGCTGCGTGAAAACATAATGCGTACTCCGTGTTGCGTTAACCATTGACTATTGACAATTGGTATTTGTTCTACGCTCTACGCCCGAAGACTCCCGGACGATCAACTCTGTATCGAGAAGTGTCGTACCCTGTTCCACCTTCTCTCCACGGATCAGGCGTAGCAAAAGCTCGGCTGCCGTCTGGCCCAATTGTCGAGCCGGCAGGCGAATGGAACTCAAAGAGGGTGTGACGTAAGCGGCCATGCGCACATCATCGAAGCCGACGACGGCCATTTCATCGGGGACATGCACGCCGGCGTCACGCAGGGCGGTCAATGCACCGAAGGCGACCACGTCGCTGGCGACGAAGACAGCCGTCGGGCGATCCGGCAAGGCGAGCAGTGACTGCATGGCTTCGCGGCCGCTGACCCGACTGAACGCGCCGTAACGGACCAACGATTCGTCATAATCCAGGCCGGCAGCGGTGAGGGCAGCCTGGTAGCCACGCAAGCGATCCCGGCTGGCCGTGTAGATGAGCGGGCCATTGCTGATGAAGGCGATTCGCCGGTGACCGAGCGAGAGAAGATGTTCAATGGCAGAGCGCGCGCCCCCGACATTGTCCACGTCCACCTGGGGCAGGTTGCTGTCGGGAAGCTGTCCCTCGAGTACAACAGGGAAACCCTTCTTCTGAATTTTGGGCAAAAGCAAGTCGTCGGAGCGCGGGCCGGAGACGATCAGGCCGTCAATTTGGTGCGATTGAACCAGCCCAAAGTAGGCGTCGGGTGCAGTGACATCCTCGATCGCTTCGAGGAGGATGTGGAAACCTTCGGGCCGGATGACGCTGTGAATTCCGTGGAGCACTTCCATCAGGAAGACGTCGGCGAAGAGGCGGGCGGCACTCTGGCAGAGTACTACGCCAATGTTTCCGGAGCGACGTCGAGCCAGCGAACGCGCTGCGGCATGGGGATAGTACTCAAGTTCGCGGGCTGCTTCCAACACACGCTGTCGCGTTGCTTCAGAGATGTGCGTGCCGGGGACATTGTTGAGTACCAGCGATACCGTAGTCCGGGATACACCGACCAAGCGGGCTACATCGGCACTTACGACCTTCTTTTTCTTCGGCATGAGAAAAAGTCCCTGTGACCTACGAGGTAACACGAGTTACTGACGCGTGTTACCATCATACCACAGAAATGCCGCGCTGTCAAGGGGTAAATTCTGATGGGGGTCCCGTCATTTTTTTGCGCGGGAACGCACCTTCTCGCAAGGAATGAACCACGAAGGCACGAAGGCACGAAGAAAAACAGGGTTGGTTGCTACTCAGGTAGGGCCCGTGCCGGATTAAAATCGGCACTGGGTTGCCCCGCCAAGCCGCTAAAAGCGGCTGAATTCCCACCGGGCAGTCGCTTCAGCGACTTTCTCTCGCAGCCAGTGACGGCTTTAGCCCGTCACGGCAAGGCAGCCTGAGTGGTAACCCAGGTTGAATGTTTCGACGTTGGAACTGAAGTCTGGCGAAAATCATTTTGACCGTATAACACGGCATTTTCAGCCACAGATTGCACGGAT
>CAZFFM010000350.1:0-2924 GCA_964517425.1 uncultured Ardenticatenales bacterium
TTTCCGTGAAAATCCGTGACCATCCGTGGCAAAAACAAAAAACGCCAGTGTCCAGTTTAGAAGTTCAACTTCTCCGAGAAGTTAAACTACTAAATTCTTGGCCCAACTACACCCCTTGATCTACCAGGAAGGAGACGAGGTCGGCCACCCGGCTGGAGTAGCCCCACTCGTTGTCGTACCAGGACACAATCTTCACCAGGTCGCCCATGACCATGCAGGAGCCCCAGTCAATGATTGAGGAGCGGGGGTCGCCCTTGTAGTCCATGGAAACGAGTGGCTCATCAGAGAAACCGAGGATGCCTTTCATGGGGCCGCTTTCCGCCGCCCGGAAGGCCGCAGCCACTGCATCTGCGCTCACCGGCTTCTTGACGGTAGCGACGAAGTCCACGATAGAGACGGTCGGAGTGGGAACCCGCAGCGCATAGCCATCGAACTTGCCCTCGAGCTCCGGGATAACCAGCGACACGGCTTTGGCCGCACCGGTCGTCGTCGGGATGATGTTCAAGGCGGCTGCCCGAGCACGACGCATGTCTTTGTGGGGCAAGTCCAGGATGCGCTGGTCATTGGTGTAGGCATGGATCGTGGTCATCAACCCCCGGACAATACCAAAGTTGTCGTTGATCACCTTGGCCGCAGGGGCCAGACAATTTGTAGTGCAAGAAGCATTCGAAATGACGTGGTGGTGGGCCGGATCGTACGCGTCCTGGTTCACCCCCAAAACGATGGTGATGTCTGGGCCTTTGGCCGGAGCCGAAATGATGACCTTCTTAGCGCCCCCTTTCAGATGCAGTGCGGCTCGGTCTCGGTCGCGGAACACACCGGTCGATTCGACGACGACGTCAACGCCGAGGTCACCCCAGGGAAGCTTGGCCGGATCGCGCTCGGCGAACGAACGCACCACCTGGCCATCCACGACCAGATTGCCGTCGGCGACCTCTACGTTGCCGGGAAATCGTCCGTAGTTCGAATCGTAGCGCAACAGGTGCGCGTTGGTCTCTACGGGAAAGAGATCGTTCACGGCGACGACTTCGAGTGTGTCGGGGTAGTAGTCGCGAATGGCTTTGAAGACTTGCCGGCCAATGCGACCGAATCCATTAATGCCTACTTTGGTGCTCATGAAGCTACCTCCTTGTATGCTCTCAAACAAAGGTGAATTCAACCAGGAAACACGGGTACAACATTGCTTACATTATAACACAGAATAGTATGGACTACCAAATTGCGAACGCGCAGTAGTGTGTACGATTCTGTGAAAAGTGGGTGAAGGTTGCCACCAAGAAAAGATACACAACCTGACGCGGCTTGGACTTCGCTTGCTGTACCGAACAAGCTGTGGTAAGATACTGGAGTCTGGCGAAAATCATTTTGACCGTGTAACATGGGCATTTTCAGCCACGGATGGCACGGATTTGCACAGATTTCTGGGTTTTTTCCGTGAAAATCCGTGTAATCCGTGGCCAAAACAGAAAAACGCCAGAGTCCAGTAAGATACAAACAGGGTACTCTTCTATGTCTCGAAAAACTCGTCTGCGTCTGTTATGGCCATTCCTCAGTCTTTTGCTTGGCGCTGGAGGATTCTTTCTGGTGCCCAACCTGACCGGTACTCCGGTGCCGGTTAGCGGCCAACCGATCGCAACGCGCCAGCGTTTGAACATCACAGAGAACAGGGATATGCCCTTCCAGCAACCAAAGACCGGCCAGCAACTTTTTCCGGCCGTAAGCTTGCTCACCCCTGCAATCTATCTGCCCATTGTTTCCAGCAGCGAGGGCACATGCTCACCGGTTGCCGGCGAAAGCTATGGCGACCTTTCGGTCAATCCGCCCCCCACCGACCGGCCCGCCGAACAACACGCCGACCTGAACCTGGCCTTGCGCGGGTATGCCCCCACAACGGCGTTTCTGGGGCTGGTAGATTACACCGGCGGCACCGATTCCAAAGCCCCGCAATTGTCCGGCCTCTTCGCCGACCATCGCACGGCCACTTTTCGGGCTGCCTATCGCGTGTATGACTGGGACTGGGGCTGCAACTGCCGGGGTAGCTTGCTGGCCGATTGGGATGTGACCCTGGCCGGCCTCTCTGCCACGCCCGGCGAAACGATCCACGTGCCGGCATCCGGCTACACCATCGGTAGCGGCTATGAGGTGTTGGTGCTGTACGCCAGCGCCACGCGCATCACCCTGAAATACACCCGCGAAGACAACGTCGTCCACGGGTACACGCTGCACATCGAAGGCTTGTGCGTGGAACCCCGCCTGCTGGCTCTCTACCAATCGCGGAACGATGCGGGACGGGGGCACCTGCCGGCGTTGCGCGCCGGTCAGGCACTCGGCCGGGCACGGAACGACGAAATCGGCGTAGCCATCCGCGACTACGGCACGTTCATGGACCCCCGCTCGCGCAAAGACTGGTGGCAGGGGCGGTAGGTAATGGGCAATTGTCAATCGGGCAACGATCAATTGGCAACAAAAAAGGCTTTGCCCCCGACCTCCCAACTTTGGGGTGAATATGCTCCCCCAGAATTGAGGGGCGGCGGGGGCATTCCCAAAGTTATTGAGATGATACCGGGTAAGGAGCGAAAATGACAAGCAACCTGGCAATCACGTTACGATGTGTCCTGTGCGGGGCACAATACACGCCCGGCGAGGTGGGCTATGTCTGCCCAAACCACGGCAACGACGGCATCCTCGACGTGCAGTACGACTACGACGAGCTGCGCCGGCGGGTACAGCGACAGACGCTGGCCGGCGACCGGTACGCCGCTTCCCTCTGGCGATATCGCGGACTCTTGCCGCTCGATCCGCAACATCTCGATGAAGCGCTGGCCGGCGAAACGCCGCTGAACGATGTTGGCTGGACGCCTCTCTTCCGTAGCTCTGGAGGATAAGTTCCATTTTCTGCATCAATTCCTTCAGCTAGAATCATG
>CAZFFM010000351.1:0-2916 GCA_964517425.1 uncultured Ardenticatenales bacterium
TTGGGGGGTTAGGGGGGCTTGACGTTCTGGTCACCCCGAATTATTGAGAAGATACAATTTGCCCATGTTGAACTGCCTGTGAATCTGCGAGCCGCCAATTGAACTGAACGCCGCCCCCGGCCCCTCTTCGAATATCTGCTCTTGTTGCCGGAGAAACACGGAAGCGTTAGCGGTTATCAAACGGTTCGATGGTTATCTCTTGAATGTTACCATCTTCCAGGCGAAAAGCGCGCACAACGGGTTGCTCCGGCCGAGCCAGCGAGAGGATGATGTAGCTGGCCTCGGGATAGAATGCCAAACGCAGATCGGTGACAGAGGGGTAAGCCGGACTGGCCGGGTGAGAATGGTAAATTGCTACCATTTCCTCTTCGCGTTCGTCAATATCTTTGAAGATTCGGTATTGATCTTGCGGGGAGAAGTTGTAGGTCACGATCGGTTTTTCGGCCACGTTCTGGGCGCGATAGGCTTGTGTCACTACGTTACCATGCCCGGAGAGGATGCCACAGATTTCTTCAGGTTTTCCCTCTTTGGCATGGGCAATCATATCGTCTAGAATTGTCTGGGGGATGCGGATCACTTTCTCGTACATGGTTACTCCTGAAATCGGTAGGGCATTGCCCACCACGTAAGCAGGGATGTGGTGTAGCGTATGCTGTTTTGTTTGGCCCTCCCTGGGCAAGAAAAGGAACCACAGATTTCACGGATCACACAGATTGAAAAACCAAGAATAAATCTGAGAAATCTGTGTAATTTGTGGTTAGCCTTTTTGGTTCCGGCTTGTCCGGGTTAGGGTGCGCAGAAGACAAATACTACCACAGCTTCAATCATCTGTCAACGTCAGGGATGAACGACAACGCGGGTGCCTGGGGACTGGGCGGTGCTGTATACCGTGGTCTTCCCTTTTGGCATCGGCGGGTCGGCCCAATTGAAGAGCCATTTCGCGTCTGTGGTACGGAGGTTCACGCAGCCGTGGCTCATGGGATGGCCAAAGTTATTGTGCCAGAAGGTGCCGTGCAGGCCGTAGTCTTTGTAAAAATACATGACATACGGCACATTCTTCAAATTGTAATAATTGTGCAGGGCCGGGTCACCCCCCACCATGTTTGTCTTGAGCATTTTGACCCAAATGTGGAACGTGCCCTGCACTGTAGGGGTGCGGGAGAGACCGGTGGAGACCAGCACGTTCAGCACGATTTTGTTCCCCTCGTAGGCCCGGAGGCGCTGCTCGGAGAGGTCCACGTCAATCCACTTCTCCGGCCCGGGAGTGGGCGTCACGGTGGGGGTTGGCGTAGGTGGTGTCAGGAGCCAGGTTACGTGGGCCAACTGCTTGCGAACGTCTTGCCGGTTCGGGTTGGCGGCCAGCGCTTCCCGGTAATCGGTAGCGGCTTCGGTAAGTCGTCCGGCCTGCTCAACCGTGCGACCTTGTTGCCAATAGGATTCGCCAAGGAGCTGCCTCACTTGCACGTAATCTGCGTCAACGGCCAAAACACGGGTGAGCATTCGAATGGCTGTGGGCCAATCTTCTTGGACCATAGCTTGTTGACCGGCCAAGTAATTCTTGGCCTTGTCCAGCTCGCCGAGGGCACGCACGTCGCCCGGTCGGACGGCAAGCGCCGCTTCGAAATGGGGCAATGCAGATTCAAGGTTGCCGTTGCCGGCCAGGGACAACCCCCAGTTCATTTCCGCAGCAAACGCTTTTTCCTGCGCCAAAGGGTCGTCGCGCACCCGTGATTGGCGGACGAGAGCGAGCACCCGCGACCAATCTGCTCGTTGCCAGGGCAAAGTCAGCGTCTCAAGAAGGACAGATAGTCGCTCCGCGTGACTGGGTGTGGGCATGGGCACGGGCAGGGCCAGTTGCTCCTTCGCCGCCGCGTGCGGAGCGACGATGCCTTGTCGCGCCGGCTGAATGACGGGCGTGGTGATCGCCGCCGGCGAGGCGTAATCGCCCCAGGTTGCCATGGCCGGCACGATGCCGGTGGTCAACAGGAGCAACAAGATGATCCCCGCAATGAAGGTCAATGTCAGAATGATCAGGAACAGTCGAAAGAGGTCTACCCGTGGGGCACGTTCCGGGTCTTCCACTTTCGCTGTGGGTGGCGAAACGGTCGGCCGTGCTTCTTCTGCCGGATGGGCCGGCCTCACCGCCGAGGCGACGACACTTTCCACTTGCTCACGGCCGGGCGAAGCCATCTCGCCCGAGATCGGTGCAGTCTTGCCTGGCCTAGAGATGGCAACGTGTTCGTGCGCTTCCCTGGTGCCGGCGACCGCTCGATCCGGCTGGCTGCTTTTCAATTGCTTTTCTACAGCAGTCAGCCCGGCCAGAGCCCGTTTGTTTTCTGGATTCAGGGCAATGACGCGCTCTAAATGATGTTTCGTTTCCTGAGGGGAGGCAGCCACAGCCGCTCTCCACAGCCATACTTCCTCGTTGTCTGGAGCGAGATGTGCAGACTCCCGCAACAAACGCCGGGCTGCGCCGGGCCGGCCTGCTCGTGCCGCAGCCTGGCCTTGACGCAAAGCCTGTTCGGCCAGGCTGGAGGAAATGGATTGATCTGCCATGATTAGCGGCCTCCCTCTCGCAAGGTACGGACATTTCAACGCGGATGGGCTTACTGCTCCCATGATTCTATCATGACTTCCTCAGGGGGTCAAACGGGGGGCTGTTGCCGTGAGGCGGGTGGCCGTTAAAGTTTTGCGTCTGCGATCGCGCCCTGCCCTTACCACAAAGACACGAAGCATGCGAAGTGGAGCAAGCGAGAAAGCCTACTCGCCAGGACTATCCAATGTTCCAACCTGGACGCTGGCGTTTTTGCTTTTGCCGCGGATGGTCACGGATTTTCACGGAGAACCAGAAAGCATAGATAAAAATCTGTGGAAATCCGTGCAATCTGTGGCTGAAAATGCTGCGTTATTTTGTGC
>CAZFFM010000352.1:0-2898 GCA_964517425.1 uncultured Ardenticatenales bacterium
GTGGCTGAAAATGCTGTATACTTCGTGTCTTTGTGTCTTGGTGGTAAGGGCAGGGAGTGAATGACTGCAGCCGCAACCCTTTGCCGCACCCCCGCCGGAAGAGGAAAACTTGCCCTATTGCTTTCCCTATGATATACTTTGGGTGTTTGCGCACGGAGGGGTGCCGGAGTGGACGAACGGGGCGGTCTCGAAAACCGTTGTGGCTCATCGAGTCACCGTGGGTTCGAATCCCACCCCCTCCGCCTGCAAATTCCAAGGGGCGTTCTTAGTCTAGCCACAGCCACCATGGGCGGCTGCGCACCACCAAGGACGAATTTCATGGGCGTGGAGTGTCGAGCGTACTGCGTATTGCGTATTGCGTGACACGCGACACCTGATTACTTTCTTTTCAAAGCAGAACATCATGCTGCGAATCGCAAATCTGTGCGGGGAATAGTCATGCGACGCGAACGGGTATCCGAAGATATCTACATTTTCACCAGTGACATTTATGCGCAGGTGACGGCAGGGGTAATCATCACAGACGAGGGGGCTATTGTCATAGACACGTTGCCATTCCCTTCTGAGAGCCGGGAGCTGAAACAATTCATCGACCGGAATACTTCCAAAGGCGCACCGTTTGTTATCAATACCCACCGCCACCCAGATCACATCTACGGCAATTATCTCTTCCCGGAAGCCACAATTGTCGGCCATCGTCTATGCCGGGACGGCCTCTTGCAAACTGGCGAACAGATTCTCCGTGATGGCAAGGCGCAAACGACAGAACTGGCAGAAGTCGAACTGCGTATTCCTGACTTGGTTTTTGATGAAGTCATGGGCGTGCATCTGGGCAAGTATTCTTTGCGATTACAGCACATGCCCGGCCACTCTGATGACATGATCACGGCGTTTGTGGAGGGGGAAAAGATTCTTTTTGCCGGAGATGTTGTCACACCGGTGCCGTACATTGTCTGGGGAGATTGGCAAGCTGCACGTAAATCGTTGGAACATGTTCAAGAGATAGCTCCAGAAAGTATTGTGCAAGGACACGGAGAGATCCTCTTACGCGGCGAGATTCCAGATGTTTTGCAAACACACATCGGATACCTGGACTGCATTGTGGAACGCGTGCGAGAGTTCATCCGTACGGGGCAAGCAGAAGAAAACCTGCGCAACATACGGCTGGAGGATTGTGACGAGTCCCCCATCCCGTTGGATGGCATGGTGCGTCAGATGCACGAAGATAACCTGCACGTACTCTACCAAAAGTTCAGCGCAGAAGATGGCCAGCTTCAGTACAGTCTGGGCATTTGACATTTGGCAACCTTTGTGGCATACTGATATATTGAAAACGGTACGCTGACGTGCTGCTTTCATCGAACAGAAATAAACGATCGGCAATGAGGGAAACGAGTAGGCCGGCATAAGCAGCCAGCGAGCCCGAGACGGTGAGAGTCGGGTGTGTGAAACCGGTTGAAAATCCTTCCGGAGCTGCCCCCCAAACGCAGAAACACTTCTGCCAGTAGATGGGGCCGGAGTCGCCATCCGTTATCTCTGGCGGAGGGATGTTTTGTTCCTCAAAGAGGGGGCACAGACTGTGCCAACGAAGGTGGTACCGCGGGAGATTGACGAGACTCTCGTCCTTTGAGGGACGAGAGTTTTTTATTTACAAATCGTATCTTCTCAACAAAACGGGGTGAGTCGACCCAGAAGTTCGACTTTTACCAAAAGTCGAACTTCTTCGCCCCGGAATATTGAGAAGATACGATAAACCGAGGTAAGCGCATGACCGAATTATTGTATCTGCAGGACAGCTATCTGCGTGACTTTCAAGCAACCGTTGCCGGCACATCAGAGACGGGCGTGTGGCTGGACCGCACCGCGTTCTATCCGGGAGGTGGCGGGCAATCGAACGACGTGGGCGCGCTGTGCACCGCCGACCAGGTTTGGACAGTGACCGGAATCAAACGCGAATCGGACCACCTGATTCACCGGCTGGACGGCGCTGCTCCCCCCGCCGGCACCGTGGTGCGAGGTACACTCGATTGGTCGCGCCGCTACCAATTGATGCGCATCCATACCGCCCTGCACATCCTCTGCGGCGTCATCTGGCGCGACTACCAGGCGCACGTTACCGGCGGGTCGATGGAACCGGGACGGGCACGCATGGACTTCGAGTTCGAACGCATGGAGAAGGCCCTCGTCCGCGAAATAGAGACGAAAATCAATGTCGAGGTCAAAGCAGCACGGCCCATCCATGTCGCTGTATTGCCCCGCGAAGAGGCTTTCCAGATACCCGACTTGATTCGGACCAAAATCAACCTGCTCCCGCCACACATCCGGGAGGTACGTACGGTTGAAATCGAGGGGCTGGACTTGCAGGCAGACGGTGGTACGCACGTACACAATACGCAGGAGGTTGGCCCCATCCACATCGTCGGCTACAAAAGCAAGGGCCGGATCAACAAACGCTTAATGATCGAACTGGAAACTCAACGAGAGGCCTAACCAGAACAAGCCAGAACCAAAAAGCTTTCCCACAGATTGCCAGATTTCTCAGGTTATCCTTGGTTTCGCAATCTGTGTCATCCGCGAAATCTGTGGTTGATTTTTCTTGCCCAGGAAACAAGAGTCTCGTTGACAAAATGCCAAAACAAATGAATTGGGATGGAGATTGTATGAACAAGAAACCAACTCACGTGCTGATCTTTGATGGCGGCAGTCGTGGAAATCCGGGGCCGGGGTACGGAAGCTATGCCGTGCGTTACCCCGATAGCGGAGAAGAACGCCTGGAACGCATTGATTTCCACCGCCGTATGACCAACAACGAAGCTGAGTACGAAACCCTGGTCGTTGCCTTGGAAGATCTGTTGGCCGAACACCAGCGAGAGAACCGGCAGCCATCGGCCAGCAGGA
>CAZFFM010000353.1:0-2882 GCA_964517425.1 uncultured Ardenticatenales bacterium
CGAGTAGGCTTTCTCGCTTGCCTCACTTCGTATACTTCGTGTCTTTGTGTCTTGGTGGTAAGGGCAGGGCGTGAATGATTGCAGACGCAAAACTTTGACGGACACCCACCCCCCTGGAATACTTTGACATTCAAGCGGATGTGTGCTAGACTCGATATTACAAGGAGGTGCGCCATGCAATTGATCACGGTGACAATCGAGAAACCGGAAGAGGTGAATTTTATCCTCGGACAAAGTCACTTCATCAAAACGGTTGAGGATATCCACGAAGCGCTGGTCGGCGCTGTGCCGGGGATCAAGTTTGGGTTGGGCTTTTGCGAGTCATCGGGCGAAGCCCTGGTTCGTTGGAGCGGCACGGACGACGTCATGATCGAACTGGCCAAGAAAAACGCGTTGGCTCTGTCTGCCGGCCACGCCTTCATAATCTTTCTGGGCTCCGGCTTCTTCCCGATCAACGTTCTGAACGGCGTGAAGATGGTGCCCGAAGTCTGCCGGATTTTCTGCGCGACGGCCAATCCCACCGAGGTCGTGATTGGCGAAACGGAGCAAGGCCGGGCCATCTTGGGCGTCGTAGACGGCGTAAAGACGAAGGGTGTCGAACAAGAGGATGGAATCGCCTGGCGCAAGGGATTCCTGCGCACGATTGGCTACAAACTGCGTTGAGCGGAGAAGCAATTCGGAAGAGAGGTTGACATGTTTGATTTTCGCCGGTCGCGCGATCCGGTCAGCCCATTCCGGCGGTCGCTGTTCCTGCTGGCCGCGCTGATTCTCGTCGGCACGGTTGGGTACCACCAACTGGAAGGCATGTCAGCCGTAGACAGCCTGTACATGACTGTTATCACGATGACAACGGTTGGGTTTCAGGAAGTGCAGCCCCTTTCGAGCACCGGGCGATTATTCACCGTGGCCCTAATCTTCGCCGGCGTTGGCGCGGTGGCCTGGGTCGCGCGCAACGCGGTGGAGATCACCCTGAGCGAGCAATTGTGGAGTTCCATGTCTAAAAGGCGGGTGAAACAGATGATTGACAAACTTTCCGATCACTATATCGTATGCGGATGCGGCCGAATGGGGCACGCCATTGTTGAGGAATTTCAACGCTACAACGCGCCCTTTGTGATCGTCGAGTCGAATGAAGCCAAAACGAAGGAGTTTTTGGAGAAGGGCATTCCCTTCATCCAGGGTGATGCTACATCGGAGGAAGTGCTCTTGCAAGCAGGAATTGAGCGCGCGAAAGGGGTCATCTCGGTAGTGGATCGGGACGCGGCCAGCGTTCTGGTGGCGATCACGGCAAAAGCGCTGAACCCCAGGGTGACGGTGGTAGCCCGGGCAGCCACAAACGAAGCGGCCCGCAAGCTGCGACTGGCTGGCGCAGACGAAGTCCTCTCTCCCTACGCCATTGGCGGGCAGCGGCTGGCTCTCTCCATTCTGCGGCCCACGGTGACAGAGTTTCTCGCCCGTTTGGTCTACAACGAAGAAGACAGAACGGAATTGGAGGAAGTTTATGTCTCCAAAGGCTCAGAATGGATGGGAAAAACGCTGGCCGAAACGAACGTGCGCGGACGATTTGGGGCCATCGTGGTGGGGATACAAACAGCAGAGAGGGAACTAATCTTTGGGCCATCCCCTGGTCAGATCATCTCGGCCGGAGACACGTTGGTAGTCGTTGCGCGGGAAGAGCAAATTCCGGCGCTACGTGCGGCGGCCAAGGGGTAGAGACAGGTGTCTCTTTTACGCCGTTCACGCGACCCGGTCCAGCAACTGAAGCTTTCCGTGTTCATGCTTGTCGGACTGCTGGTGGCCGGGTCGGTGGGGTTCAGTCAGTTGGAAGGAATTCCTTTGGTGGACGGTCTGTACATGACCGTCATTACCTTCACGACGGCGACCACGGCCGGTTTCCGGGATGTACCGCCGCTTTCTGCAACCGGACGGCTTTTTAGTGTAATCCTAATCATCGCAGGGGTCGCCGTAGTTGCGTGGTTTATTCGCAATGCGGCAGAAATTGCCCTGAGCGAAGAGTTGTGGCATACGATGTCGAAACGACACATGAACAGGGTTATCGCCGGCTTGTCACAACATTACATCATCTGTGGCTGCGGCCGCATGGGACAGGCAGTCATCGCCGAGTGTCAGCGCGAGGGAGTACCTTACGTTGTCATCGAGGAGAGAGACTCCCTGTTCGAGGAACTGATGGAGCGGGACATTCCCTTTATCCAGGGCGACGCCAGCTCGGATAAGGTCTTGTTGCAGGCGGGAATAGAACGCGCTCGAGGGGCCATCGCCGTGGTGGATTGCGATGCCGACAACGTGATGGTTGTAATTACGGCAAAAGCGCTGAACCCGCAGGTTACTGTGGTGGCCCGCAGTGCTTCGGAAGAATCCGCCAAGAAGCTGCGCCTGGCCGGTGCGGACGACGTCCTCTCGCCATACGCCATTGGAGGAAAACGGTTGGCCCTTTCCGTACTACGACCGACAGTGGCCGAATTCCTTTCGCATTTGGTTTATGACGAGGGAGGGGAGACGGAACTGGAGGAGGTACAAATTGAGTTGGCTTCGCCATGGGTTGGACATCCCTTGTCCGAAACCAAAATGAGGGAGAGATGGGGGGCCATTGTCGTAGGCATACGCAAAGCGACTGGCGAGATGATATTCGGGGAGGCTCCCAGCTACAAGATCGCAGCCGGAGACACGCTGGTTATCGTGGTGCAAGAAGTTCACATTCCCGAGATGCGTGCAATGGCACAGGGTTAGCGCTCATTTGGGAGAGGCAACCCGTCCGGTGACGACAACGGGTGTCCGTCAGTTTTTTGCGCGGCAATTCTCTCAAATAAACCACGAAGACACGAAGGCACAAAGAACAACCAGGTTGAATGTTTCGACGTTGG
>CAZFFM010000354.1:0-2871 GCA_964517425.1 uncultured Ardenticatenales bacterium
TGCGCCACCGACGAGTAGCGCTGTGCCACCGACTGTCACGCCGATCCCGCCGACCTCTACCGCTGCTCTGCCAACAGTCACCGCTACTGCGGTACGGCCCACCGTGACCATTGCGCCACCGACGAGTAGCGCTGTGCCACCGACTGTCACGCCGATCCCGCCGACCGCAGTCTCTGTGCCGGCAGCTTCACCGGCAACTGCAAACCCGGCGTGCCCCGCGTGGTTTGCTTTCCCAGAACCCGGTAAGGGACTTTTGGTCATCGAGAACGACGCCGGCGTTGATCTGCTGATTGATGCCATGGCACCACTGAATTGGACGAAGATCATTCCGGCGAAGAAAGATGACATACCGGGGCGACTGGTTTTGCAGCTCGCGCCGGGACATTATGAATTCCGGGACAACGAGGTGGGCACGAGGTGGCGCGGTTCGATTACGGTTGACCTTCAGGCTGGACAAATGCTCGTCTCACCGACCTGGCGCAACAACTTCTACAAGGAACTCGTGTATCCCCTGGAAGTTCCCGACGGTTGCCGGTAAAAAAGGTGAGGTTGGCCCCAACCTTTAGACCACGGATCGGTATCTTCTCAATAATACGGGGTGAGCAGAATGTCGCGCCCCCCTAACCCCCCAACTTTGGGGGGAATGTGCTCCCCCAGAATTGGGGGCCGGGGGGCGTTCCCCAGGTTATTGAGAAGATACACGGATCGGCAAAAACAAGGTGAGACCTGCAGTCTGACCGGGAGCGGAGCTTGCGTATTTCCCCACTCAGGAATCCCCATTCCGGCGCGTCCAGGCGATCCCTTGACCGCCCCCAGACGCAAGATAATGACGTCACCCGCCCCGCGCAACATATCCTTGACAAAGTGCCTCTCCTTGGGGTATAATGATCTCAGGGAGGTACGTGTTTCCAGGCGTCCTCCCACATCCTGCTTTCCTGGAACTCCAAAGGGGGGCGTACTTGGCCGCGTTCGGTTTCGTTCGACCGCCAATTATACGGCTGGGGGTCGCCCTATCGTTGCTTGTGCGCCGGCGACTCATCCGCAACGCCGATAGCCAGATCGTATTGCAAGGAGCGTATCGTGGACCGAACCACAGATTGGTTGCTGAGCGGGCCGACTTGGGTCGCCTATCGCACTCGGGTGGATTTGCTTGGTCAGCCAGAAGATGCCCCCGCAGTCAAGGAAGCGCGTCAAGCAATGGTGACCTATCCTCAGATAAAGAGTTTGGTCGAAGAATTGGGCACTTGGCCCGGGCCCATTCTGAAGTCGCACAAATCGGCGGGGCATCTGTTGCACAAATTGGTCTTTCTGGCCGATTTGGGGTTTCGCGTAGACGACGATGGTATGGCGAACCTCATTCAGCGCATCTACGCACACCAATCCCCAGAAGGACCATTCCAGATGTTGGTCAACATCAACCCCAAATATGGCGGAACAGGTGAAGACCAGTTCGCATGGATGCTTTGTGACGCGCCCCTGGTCTTGTACGCATTAAAGAAACTGGGAGCAGGCGACTCCCGTGAAGTGCAGCATGCTACGGCCCATCTGGTTGGCCTGGTCAGGGAGAATGGCTGGCCGTGCGCCGTCGCGCCGGCGTTGGGAAAGTTTCGGGGGCCGGGCCGCAAATCTGATCCGTGTCCCTATGCGAACCTGCTGATGCTCAAGTTGCTGGCCCAGTTTCCGGAACATCAGTCCCACTCCAGCGTACAGATCGGTGTGGAGACGCTTCTGTCATTGTGGGAACAGCGCAAGGAACGCCGGCCGTACCTGTTTGCCATGGGCAGCGGATTTGCGAAGCTCAAAGCGCCTTTGATTTGGTACGACATTTTGCACGTTGCCGAGGTGCTGACCCAGATTCCGCTGGCCCGTGATGATGGGCGTTTGCAAGAGATGGTAGCGATGATCCGCGACAAAGCCGGCCGCGAGGGGCGTTTTACCGCCGAATCGGTTTGGCAAGCTTGGAAAGATTGGGACTTTGGACAAAAACGTACACCTTCCAGGTGGCTTACCTTCATTGCTTGCCGCCAGGCAGCCAGGCAGCCGGGGCCGTAGTCGCGAGGAGTATTCAAAACGACACTTCTCTACCTTACCCGAACGGACATCCCAAGAAACGTGGATCGCTGGTATGCGGTCGGGGTACAATCCACGCTATTTGACCCTGCCGCGGTTGTGTGTGGGTGGGGCCGCCGGCACACGGCATACCAACGCTGGCGGATCATCCCGGCAGAGTCGTGGACAGAGGCAGAACGGATTGCTGCGAAGGTCGTAGATGGCAAGATCAAGAAAGGGTACGCGGTAGCAAGCCGTTTATCAAGATCCAGGTCCCTGCTCCGACCCGCGGATACAGCGGATGAACACGCCAGATGAACATCACCAATATCCCGAAAGGTCTGACGGAGGCGCTGCGCAAGGCGCGACACGTGGCCGTGCTCACCGGCGCGGGCGTTTCGGCGGAGAGTGGCGTGCCCACGTTCCGCGACGCGCAGCAGGGCCTGTGGGCAGCGTACGATCCGGCGGAGCTGGCCACGCCGGAGGCCTTCCTGCGCAACCCACAACTCGTGTGGGCGTGGTATGCCTGGCGACGCAAACTGGTGACCGCGGTCATGCCAAACGCCGGCCACCTGGCGTTGGTGGAAATCGAAAAGCGTGTGCCGCAGTTCACGCTGATAACCCAGAATGTGGACGGGCTACACCAGCGAGCGGGGAGTCGTGGGGTGATCGAGTTGCACGGCAACATCGGTCGCGCGATCTGCTTCGACGAGGGCACGGTTGTCGCGGAGGCGGCAGAAACAGGCGATGTGCCCGCCCGCTGCCCAAACTGTGGCGGCCTGGTGCGACCAGACGTGGTCTGGTTCGGCGAGCCGCTGCCCC
>CAZFFM010000355.1:0-1326 GCA_964517425.1 uncultured Ardenticatenales bacterium
GGGTTAGGGGGGGGGGGCAATTTGTGACTGACCCAAGGACGTTGTATCTGTCTCGTCCTTATCCATTGGATGCTCCGAATGGCTGATGTCTTTGAGATATTGAATGCCGGCCAGAATGCACACAAAGAATTCTAGCACTTTGGACTGGGGCTTATGCACTCTCGTTTTCTGTTTCAATGCCACTTGCATCAGCGCTCCGATTAGGCCAAGACAATGGGCAAATTGACCCCAGGCGACTAACAGCGCATGGTGCGTCAGGGTTGTTTTTTCGGTTTCGCTCATCTTGCAACCTCCAAGGTGGGTTTGCAGGAGCATAACCGAAATCGTTTCAGCTGTTAAAGTTCCTTTTTTTCGCCGATTCTTGCGACTCGGCACTTATTTGCACAAAACTTACGCTAGGCGTCGTCATGAGGCTGTCTTCAAAAATAGTTTGAACACCGCTTTGGGCGAAGCTGAGGAGACCAGAGTCTGGCTCGATTTTGCCGCGGATTGTGGCTATCTGCCGAGGGAAGATCATGCCAGAGTGATAGCCGGATATGATCAGGTCAGCGCCATGTTATGGAAGACTTTACCCTGATACCCCCTTCGACCTCTGCCTTCCATCCTCCAAAATGAAACGCACATTCGATATCATCGTATCCGCGCTCGCCCTCATGGTTCTCTCCCCCCTCCTGCTGCTTGTTGCTTTGCTGATCAAACTCACTTCTCCGGGGCCTGTCCTTTACAAGGCGAAGCGCGTTGGCAAAGATGGAGTTCTTTTTAATCTTTACAAATTCCGCTCCATGACGGTTGGCGCGGACCAATCCGGGCCGAAAATCACCGCTCAAAGGGACCCCCGCGTCACTCCGCTAGGTCACTGGTTGCGGAAGTTGAAACTGGATGAGCTTCCTCAATTGATCAACGTTCTCAGGGGAGAAATGAGCTTGGTGGGCCCGCGCCCGGAAGATCCCCATTATGTTGGGTTTTACACCCCCGAACAAAAACGCGTCCTCAGCGTGCTGCCTGGCATCACCAGTCTGGCGTCGGTGCGCTACCGCCACGAAGAGCGTCTCCTCAGCGGGAGCGATTGGGAACGGGTTTATCGGCAAGAAATTATGCCGCAAAAACTTGGCATTGAACTTCAATACATTGAAACAGCATCCTTTCTCACTGATTTGAAAATTATCCTTCAAACTTTTCTGGCGTTGTTTCACCTGTGAGGGGAGAAATCCACAAGATGTTAACCCGTATACGTAACCGTCATTTCTTTTTCCTGGATCTTCTATTCTTGCTTTTGACCCCCACCCTGGCTCTGGGATTGCGGGTCAATCTGCCGTGGGATAAGGC
>CAZFFM010000355.1:1426-2783 GCA_964517425.1 uncultured Ardenticatenales bacterium
GGTTCGCGCTTTAGCGTGCGCGCTTACGAGTACCGCCGGACGCGCCGTAGCGGGACGAAAAGCAAACGTGTGCTGATTGCCGGGGCCGGGAGTGCCGGGCAACTGGTAGCCCGTGAAGTACGTACCAGCCGCTTTATCCCTTACGAACTGGTGGGTTTTATAGACGATGATCGAGAGAAGATCGGCTCGATCATCCACGGAGCCCGGGTTTTGGGTTCTCTGGAAGAGATCCCGGAACTCGTAAACGAATACCACGTGCACGAGATCATCATCGCCATGCCAACAGTTTCCGGCCAGGTGATCCGGAAAATTGTGGCATTGTGCGACCAGGCTGGTGTGCCCTCGAAGACCGTGCCCGGACTTTATGAGATCTTGTCCGGGCGGGTGAGCGTCAGCCGCCTGCGTCCGATTGAAATCAGTGATTTGTTGCGCCGTGAGCCAGTGATCACCGATACAGAAAAGGTGCGGGCTTTGCTCTCCGGCAAGCGTGTTATGGTCACCGGCGCGGGGGGGTCGATCGGCAGTGAGTTGTGCGCTCAGATCTCGCAATGCCTGCCTGCGCAGTTGATCGCTGTGGGACATGGGGAGAACAGCCTGTTTCAACTGGCCGCTTCGTTGGATGGGAAGCCTGGCTGCAATGATGGACTGCATCTGGTGGTAGCGGACGTGCGGGATCGTCCTCGTTTGATGGCGATCTTTGAACGCTTCCGCCCCGAAGTGGTCTTTCACGCCGCGGCCCATAAACACGTGCCCATGATGGAGGACAACGTTGAGGACGCGGTCACCAACAATGTGCTGGGTACCCTGAACCTGGTCCAATTATCCCGGGAATACGGGGTCGAGCATTTTGTGCTCATCTCCACCGACAAGGCGGTTCAGCCAGTCAACGTGATGGGGATGACCAAGCGGGTGGCGGAGCTGCTGGTTTTGAAAGCCGCTCACGAAATCGGCAAGCCGTACGTTTCGGTGCGTTTTGGCAACGTGCTTGGCAGCCGAGGTAGCGTGGTGCCGCTCTTCCAGCGTCAAATTGCCGAGGGTGGGCCGGTCACTGTCACCGACCCGGAGATGAGACGCTATTTCATGACCATCCCCGAGGCCATCCAGTTGGTGTTGCAGGCTTCAGCGCTAGGCCGCAATGGCGAGGTCTTTGTGCTGGATATGGGTGAGCCGGTCAAGGTCGTCGATCTGGCCCACGACATGATCGAGCTTTCCGGGTATCAGGTCGGGCGCGATATTGAGATTGTGTTCACCGGCCTGCGTCCCGGCGAGCGTCTGTACGAGAAGCTGTTCTCCGAGGAGGAAACCATCGCCCGCACGGAGCACGAGAAAATCCTGGTCAGTCGGAACGGTGTTGCGC
>CAZFFM010000356.1:0-2780 GCA_964517425.1 uncultured Ardenticatenales bacterium
CTACAATTGATAACACTGTAAGGGCCGAAAAGTTACGCCCCTTTGCCATTTGACAACAAACACCATCGCTGGTACTATTGATGGGAACAAGCAACGCCAAAACAGAAGGAGGTTTCCCCTGGAAGAACTCTTACATCGCTTGACTCCCTACCGCATGGCGATAGAAACAGATTTAGCGAATCTTCTTGCCTCTCCATCGCCTTTGCTCGGGCCACTTTATGGGATGATGCAATACCATCTTGGTTGGGCAGACAACACGTTTCGACCGGCAAAGCAAAAAACCGGCAAACGTTTACGCCCTGTTATGTGCTTGTTGGTTTGCGAGACAACATCTGGGCAGTATGAAACAGCCCTTCCGGTCGCCGTCGCCATTGAGGTCCTGCATAATTTCTCGCTGATTCATGATGATATCGAGGATCAAGACAAGGAACGCCACAACCGCCCGACGGTCTGGGCGGAGTGGGGCATCGCCCAGGGCATCAATACCGGTGACGCGATGTTCGTATTGTCGCACACTGCCTTGCACGTGCTCCTTCATAGGGAAATGTCACCCGCCCATCAGACCAAGAAGGTGATCCAACGTTTCGATGAGACCACGCTGGCCCTGTGCCAGGGGCAGTATCTGGATATTAGCTTTGAGACCCGGAAAGACGTGGCCGTGGAAGACTATTTGCGCATGATCCGGGGCAAGACGGCGGCACTACTGGCCTATGCGACCGAAAGCGGAGCCTGCTTGGGGGGCGCCTCCGCCAAGACGATAGAACTGTACCACCAGTTCGGTGAGGCTGTAGGCATGGCCTTCCAGATGATTGACGACGAACTGGGTATCTGGGGCGACACCTCGATCACCGGCAAACCGGTGGGCGCGGACTTGCGGCAGCGGAAGAAATCGTTGCCGGTAGTATACGCGACGTCTTCCTTGACCGGCCCAGACTCTGCTGAGTTACGCCGGCTGTACGAAGCAGACGAGCCGCTCTCGGACAGCGATGTTCTCCGAATGACCGCTTTGCTGGAGCGGGCCGGGGCGCGGGACTTCGTACGCAAGCTGGCCAGCGAGTGGCAGGAGCGCGCCCTGGGTGCGCTGGACAAAGCTGGTCCCACCGGCCCATCAGGCGACTTATTACGAAACTTGACAACAATGTTGCTCACACGAACCTATTGACAGCAACCACCCTGGAATGGGGATTCCAGAGTAATGCGTGAAGCGTATTGCGTGAAGACTGCATGACGAACGGCAATACGCAACTCAAAACTCGAAACCCAAAACTCGTCGTCCATTTTCATACCAGAAATCGCTGAAAGACTTCATTGCCCAACAACCGGCCGCGTCTGGTGAGCCGTATTCGCTCTGCAGTACCTTCCAAAAGACCCAGGTCCAACAGACCTGAAATCACATCGCCATATCGCCCCCACAACGACTGACCGAAACGCAGATTGAATCGAGCGTCGGTCACGCCCTCTTCGACCAGGCGAAGACCCAAAATAACCGTTTCATCCATTTCCATTTCTTTGGAAATATGCTCAATCGTGTCCAACTGTACGGCTGGTGACGGGGGAAGCGGTTGCGCGGCTTCGGCGGGGGGGACAGACGCAAGCGAGCGGACATACTCCGATGGATGGCGCACATTGGCAAAGCGGGTTTTCGAGACCCAACTATGCGCACCCGCGCCCAGACCCAGATATGGCTCGTTGTGCCAGTACGTCAGATTGTGCCGGCTCATCCGTCGCGCATCACGAGACCAGTTGGAGATTTCATAATGCTGGTAGCCATTCTCGCCCAGCACGTCCTCGGCAAGCTCGTACATGTCGGCGGCCGTGTCGGGGTCAGGCGACGGGATTCGTCCGGCGACGACATCACGATGTAAGGGAGTTCCCGGCTCCAATCCCAAGGCGTAGAGAGAGAAATGCTCCGGGTGCAGCGACAAAGCGGTGTGCAGCGTGGCTTGCCATGTCTGCAGACGCTGGCCGGGCAAACCGTAGATGAGGTCAAGGTTTAGGTTCCCAAATCCGGCCTGCCGGGCCAGGGAAAAAGCCCGTCGCGCGGTCGCCGCGTTGTGGATCCGCCCCAACAAGGCGAGTTCATCGTCGTCAAAACTCTGCACGCCGAGGCTGAGACGGTCTACGCCGCACTCGCGCAGGCCAATCAAGAGCGGGGTGGTCAGCGTAGCCGGATTCGCTTCGAGGGTGATTTCGGCGTTTTCTGCAAGGGCAAAGGACGTTGTACAAGCCGTCAACAGGCTATCGATTTGCGATACGCTGAGGGTGGAGGGCGTACCTCCCCCCAGAAAGATCGTGCGCGCAACGGGCAAGTGACCATTTCGCGCAAACCGTCGGCCTTGCAGGGCGATTTCCTTGCGCAGCGCTTCTACATAGCCGGCTTGCAAGTCTTCCAGGCCGGCGTAGGTATTGAAATCACAGTAGGCACAACGCTTTTGACAAAAAGGGATATGCAGATAAAGAGCGAATTCTATCATCGGCTCACGGGTATTTGAGAATCGTTTTCCCTCCGTGCTTGGTTTAACCACCAAGGCACGAAGACACAAAGAAAAACAAAGTATATCACGGACAAAAGCTTTGAGCAAACGCATACACGGGTGAGGGTGTGCGTCATATTTTTGCGCGGCAACTCTCTCAAATGAACCACGAAGACACGAAGGCACAAAGAACAACCAGGTTGAATGTTTCGACGTTGGAACTGGAGTCTGGCGATAATCATTTTGGCCGTATAACACGGCATTTTCAGCCACAGATTGCACGGATTCCCACAGATTTTCATCTAT
>CAZFFM010000357.1:0-2747 GCA_964517425.1 uncultured Ardenticatenales bacterium
GGGCCTTCTTTCACGCAGTACGTTTCACGTTTTACGCAGATTCTTCCTGGTGCCACGACTCAATTTGTCAATCTGCTTTCATGCCATGCTGAACCATGCCGGGTTTTTCAAGTCGTGGCCGGATGATTGTCGGTCTGTACCAGGGCCACGGGCAGCACGTCATCCATTCGTTCTACGAACACAAATTTAAGATCCCGTTGAACCTTGTGCGGTATGTCCACCATGTCCTTGCGATTCTTGGTAGGCACAAGAAACGTCTTCAGCCCGGCACGATAGGCGGCCATCGCTTTCTGGCGCAAGCCTCCGATGGGCAGCACTCTTCCGCGCAGGGTAATCTCTCCGGTCATCCCCACCTCGCGATTTACCGGACAGTCGAGCAGCGCAGAAATCAGAGCCGTGGCGATCGTGATTCCGGCGGAGGGGCCATCCTTGGGCACGGCCCCTTCCGGCACGTGGATATGAATGTCAATCTTGTCGAAGTCAGTGTTGGCTATGCCCAGTTTTTCAGCACGCGCACGGGTGTAACTCAGGGCAGCCTGGGCAGATTCTTGCATGATCTCACCCAGCTGGCCGGTCAGCAAAAGGTTTCCCTTTCCTTCCATGATCGTCACTTCGATGGAGAGGATGTCTCCACCAGATTCGGTGACGGCCACGCCGGTTGCCACACCAATTTCGTTGTGGTCTTCCGCGGCCAAGTGCGTGACCTTCGCCGGTCCCAGGTAACGTCCCAGCGAAGAGGCGGTGATGTGATGGGGCACCGGCTTCCCTTCTGCGACCTTGCGGGCAAATTTGCGACAGATGCGGGCAATCTCCCGCTCCAGGTTGCGAACGCCGGCTTCGAGAGTGTATTCGCGGATGACCTTGCTGATCGCCCCGTCCGAAAAGCGAATGCCGTGGTCCTGTATCCCATGTTCCTCAATCTGCCTTGGAATCAAGAAGCGTTTGGCGATCTGGAGTTTTTCTTCTTCGATATAACCAGGGAAGTCAATGACTTCCATTCGATCCAGCAGAGCGGGAGGAAGGGGATAGAGCGTGTTTGCCGTGGTGATGAACATGACCTTGGACAGATCGTAGGGAACGTCCAGGTAGTGATCGGCAAAGCTGAAGTTTTGTTCGGGATCCAGAACTTCAAGAAGGGCGGATGCCGGGTCGCCACGAAAGTCATACGCCAACTTGTCTATTTCATCTAGCATAAAGAGGGGGTTCGTAGTTCCGGCATCGCGCATGGTTTGAATGATTCGGCCCGGCAGAGCGCCAATATACGTACGACGATGGCCGCGTATCTCCGCTTCGTCGCGCACCCCGCCTAGACTGACGCGAACAAAGTTTCTCCCCAGGGCTTGGGCAATTGAACGTCCCAAAGATGTTTTGCCCGTTCCCGGGGGGCCAACGAAACAGAGGATTGGTGTGCGCATTTTCTCGGGTGCCAGTTTGCGTACGGCAATATGTTCAACGATACGCTCTTTCGCTTTCCGCAGGCCAAAGTGATTCGCATGTAAGATGCTTGTCGCATGGGTGATGTCTGTATTGTCTTCTGTGGCCTTTGCCCACGGCAGGTCAACCAGCCAGCCCAAATATGTGCGAATAATACTCCCTTCTGGTGAAGAAGGGGGAATGTTCTCGAGTCTGTGTAACTCTTTTTCGGCTTTCTTACGGACGATATCGGGCATCTCCGAGTTCGCGATTTGCGTGCGCAAGTCTTTCAAATCGCTGGTGGTCGGGTCCGTTTCATCCAGTTCATTCTGAATGGCACGCATTTGTTCACGCAAGAAGAACTCCCGCTGGTTTTTATCTACTTCTTCCTGTACGCGGGTGTGGATCTCATTTTCCAGTTCGAGCAGGTCCAGTTCGTTAGCCAGTAGGATGCTCAACCGTTCAAGGCGCTCGGTGGGGTCAAATGTTTCGAGGAGTTCCTGTTGTTTTTCGACGTCGAATTCCATGATAGAAGCAACAAGGTCGGCCAGCCAGCCGGGCTCGTCTGCGTTCAATGCCGCTACGTAGGCATCTTCGGACAGGACCTCATTCAGATTGACGCATTTCTCGAACAATGCCAGTACGGCCCGCATCAGGGCCTTCGTTGAGAGTGTTTCTTCAAAGTCATCGGGTGTGAGCGTGGCGCGGGCCATAAGGTATGGATGTGTTTGGGTGAAGTCTACGATCCTGACCCGGCTGTGGCCCTGGGCCAGAACGTTGGCCGTGCCGTCCGGCAGGTGGAGGATGCGCTCAATGGTGATCTCTGTACCCACCGCATAGAGATCTTCTGGCGTTGGGTTCTCCTTGTCAAGGTCACACTGGGTGACGGCAATGAGGGGATGGTCAAGTGCCGAAGCGGCTTCTATAGTACGCATGGAGCGTTCTCTTCCTATGAAGAGCGGGTTCACCATGTGAGGGAAGACTACCATCTCACGCAAAGGCAGGATCGGGTATTCCAGGTAAACGTCTTGGAGCGCGTCTGCGCTGTCCCAAACGGGATGTTCTTCCCCAGAAGGGGAAGCGTGCTGTTTGTTTGTCTTCATACTACCTCTGTAGTGTTGGGCTATACCTTTGTTGAAACTTTTATACCGTATAACTATACCACAGATTTTCAAAATTGCCAACAGTTGAGGAGGGGTGCGTCAAAGTTTTGCGTCTGCAATCATTCACGCCCTGCCCTTACCACCAAGACACAAAGACACGAAGTATACGAAGTGGGGCAAGCGAGAAAGCCTACTCGTCAGGCCTATCCAATATTCCAACCTGGACGCTGG
>CAZFFM010000358.1:0-2742 GCA_964517425.1 uncultured Ardenticatenales bacterium
GGCAATTCTCTCAAATGAACCACGAAGACACGAAGGCACAAAGAACAACCAGGTTAAATGTTTCGACGTTGGACACTGGCATTTTTTGTTCTTGCCGCGGATGGTCACGGATTTTCACGGAAAAATCAGCAAGCATAGATGGAAATCCGTGCAATCTGTGGCTGAAAATGCCGTATTATACGAGCAAAATGATTTTCGCCAGATTCCAGTTTCGACGTTGGGACATAAGATAGGCCCGACGAGCAGGTTCTCGCACTTGCCCCACTTTGTATGCTTAGTGTCTTTGTGTCTTGGTGGTAAGGGCAGGGCGTGAATGATTGCAGACGCAAAACTTTGACACACACCCCGTGACACCCGCCACATTGACTTTTGGGGGAAATTTGTTAAACTACCAGTATCGCCGCAGTATTGAGGAAACAAGGAACGGCCTTCCAAAGCCAGTGGTTACCAAGTCAACCTTTGTTTTCCGCGAGCACCGTCATGTGCAGGGCGACCTTGATGCGGCTTGCTAATGGGGATGATATGAATCAATCATCGAACTCTCACAGCCTGTTTTCTTTCCACTTGCGCATACTAGCCCTTGTACTCATTTTTTCCTGGGGAGTTGATCTGGTATGGCACAGTGCCGATTTGGTCGTGCGTGGACGGTCACAGCAAGCCATCTGGTCAGCGAACAAAACTCCGGACGTATTCGCTACGAACTGGGTGCGTTTTCATGACGATCTGCAAGGCATGGAGCAGGATTTACACGCGCTTCGTATTGACCTGACGCCGCTATGGGTTCTTGGTTCTCCCGTAAACCACAATCTGCAAGCGGCGCCCCCTTTGCTCGAGGCCGCTGCAGAGTTGATGGGAGCCGGCGCAGAGGTCGGCACAGTGATGCACGGGGTGCAACAAGCGCTGGCCTCAGAGCAGGGCAACGCGCAATCGCCCGACCAGTTGCAGCAGGCCATGCACGCTATGGCAGATAACGCGGACTTGCTGGCAAAAGCAGCAGACAGGGTAGAACATGCGCAAACGGTCCTTTCTACTGTGCAAACCAGGGGACTGGACCCTCGCGCGAAGAAAGCCGTCGAACAACTGAATCGTTATCTGCCACTGGCTGCAGGGTCCCTGCAACTAGGCAGCCGGTCTCCTGCGCTATTGGGCTTCGAGGGCGTTCGACACTATCTGATTCTGGCCCAGAACAATGACGAACTGCGCGCCACGGGGGGGTTTATCGCCGGCGTGGGCCTGGTCACTCTCGATTCTGGCAAGATCACCAGCCTGGCGTTTCACGACAGTTATGCGGTGGATGATTTTAGTAAGCCTCATCCTTTGTCGCCCGCCTCTATGAAACAAACCATGGGCATTGAACTGTGGGTCGTTCGTGATGCGAACTGGTTTCCTGATTTCCCCTCTGCGGCCCGCACGGCTGCCCACATCTATGAGACCGACCAAGAAGTTCACCTGGATGGCGTGATCTCGGTGGACATGATTGCTTTGCAGTCGTTCGTTGGTGCCGTCGGCCCTTTGCGTCTCAACGGTTATTCGGAAAAGGTTACCGGCGACAACCTGATCGATCTGATGCGCTATTACTGGGGACCCTTGTCTATGGGCTTTACGCTGGACCAATGGGAAAAGATGCCGTGGGAGGAAAAAGCCCGCCTGTGGTTCCCCCATCGTAAGGATTTCGTCCACCAGGTGACGAAGAATCTATTGGAAGGGCTCACGACCAGCGTATCGAACGAGAAGCTGCCGAAGGTTGCACAATCTGTTTTGCGCACGCTAAACGACAGACACCTTTTGGTCTACCTATTTGATGAGCCGGCCCAACACGTTTTCGCTGACCAAAAATGGGATGGGGCGGTCTTGCCTTTTACGGGCGACTACTTGCAAATTGTCGACACAAACATTGGTTATAACAAAGCCAACGGGAGAATCGCTGAAACAGTCGAATACCAAATGCAAATCAACAGTGACAAGGACATTCGCGCAAACCTGACAGTGCATTATCGCCACCAGGCCCCGCCGTCCAATGAGAAATGCGATCAAAGACCACGTTATGACCCCACCTACGAAAAGATGATGGGCCGTTGCTACTGGGATTTTGTGCGCGTTTATGTGCCGGACGGCAGCAAATTGTTACGCGTTACGGGCCTGCAAGATGATGGGATTACAACAACGGTAGAGGCAGGCAAAACCGTCTTTGCGGGCACCTTCGTACTTCGCCCTGGCCAAGAACAAACCGTCACGATTAAATACGCCCTACCACCAGACGTACTCCAGAAAGAGGGCCAGGATGATGTGTATCGTCTGCTTTGGCAGAAGCAATCTGGCACGGCGGGGATACCGTTTCGCGTACAGGTGCGTGCCGAACCTGGCAAAACCCTCCACGCCGTGCAGGCCGGCCCCACGGTGGACGATCAGGGCCGGGTAATATTCCAGGGTCGCCTGAATCAAGACCGCTCATTAGAGCTTGTGCTGACCCAGGCGAGGCAGGAGCCAAAATAGGGATACCGACTCACAGTTCCGGTCCGTCGAACGTCCTAACGTTCTAGCCCGCACGGGACGAAGTATACGAAGTGGAGCAAGCGAGAAAGCCTACTCGCCAGGCCTATCCAATATTCCAACCTGGACGCTGGCGTTTTTTACTTTTGCCACGGATTACACGGATTTTCACGGAAAAATCAGAAAGGTCAAGTGGGAAATCTGTGAAAATCCGTGCAATCTGTGGCTGAAAATGCCGTTTATACGGCCAAC
>CAZFFM010000359.1:0-2729 GCA_964517425.1 uncultured Ardenticatenales bacterium
GTGTTTATCCTGCAAATCTGTGTCCCATTTATTCTTTCTCCGACAAACTGCTAGAGATGCCAACTTTCTGGAAAGTTGGCATCTTTCTCAATTCATTGCTCGTGCGCTTCTGTGGGGTGCTCGCCGGGTTTCGTCTGTTTACGGCCGGGCGACCGAAAAGTCGCCACGCCCTGGCGGACCGCCGATGCGAAACTGGCCATATTGATGATGGGCGTGATCACCGTGTCACTGACAAAGCTCGTGGCACCTTTGACTGTGGAGACCGTGTCGTGTGCCTCATCCAAAATCGGCTTGACCTCATCTTTCAGTACGTTGATCAAGTTGCGGATTTGCAATACCAGGACAATGAGTAGTCCTCCGATGATGAGAGTTTCTACGGCCAGAAGAACGATGGCAATGTCCCGAACTGATGCTATGCTCATGATACTCTCCTTCCAAGGGGCTACGTTTTTAGCCAGCTTGCAACGCTCATAACGATCCAGGCTCCGATCGTGCCTTCAACAAAGTGAATAGGGCCCACCATGAACGGTCTTTGCGTATAGAAAACAGAAGCCAACTGGCCAAGGCCAAACCCCAGCAACGCCGCAATCCAATAAACAAGAATATACGCCGCGCCCTGCCTGGTCATCAGGTGAAGTAAGCCGGCATAGAATGCGCAAACTACGGCGGCAAAAACGAGCGAGGGCCACAATATCTCCATTATCAGACTCCTCCGCCGATCAAGCCACCGCCCAGAAGTTCTTCGTCATCGTAGAAGACAGCCGCCTGACCGGGGGAAACCGCGCGCTGAGCCTTGTCAAAGATCAGCCGGGCGGCGTCTCCCGCGAGGGGTTCCAAGGTGGCCGGAGCCACCGGTGCGGCGTACCGCAATTTGGCCGTCACTCGCAACGGGCGGTGTGGGGACTGGCCGGCAACATAGTTCACCGCTGTGACCGCAACCTCGCGCCGGTCGAGAGCCTCTTGTGAGCCAACCGTCAGGCTGTTCTCCTGCGGATTCAGACGCAAGACATACAAAGGGTGGCCGGTGTGCAAGCCGAGCCCCCTGCGTTGTCCGATTGTGTAAAGAGGCAGCCCATTGTGCGTACCCAAACGATGCCCGGCCTGGTCAAAGATGGGACCGGGCCGCAGCTCCTCGGGGACCTGTTCGCCGAGGAACTGGCGATAGCCGTCCCCGGCTACGAAACAGAGGTCCTGGCTGTCCCCCTTCTCTGCAACAGGCAATCCGAACTTGTGGGCCAGTTTGCGGATGGCCGGCTTCCGAAAATGCCCTACGGGAAAGAGTACGTGGGCCAAGTCCTCCTGCCCCAACATATAGAGAACATAGGATTGATCTTTCTGCACATCAACCCCCTTCATCAACTGGTAACGGTCGTTTTCGGTCTGTATCCGGGCATAGTGGCCGGTGGCCAGATATTCAGCGCCAAGCGCCCTGGCATGTCGCAGCAAGAAACCGAACCGGATGTGCCGGTTGCAGGCCAAACAGGGATTCGGCGTTTGGCCGGCGACATAGGCCGAGACAAATGGTTCCACAACGTGTTGGTGAAACGTTTGCTCGGCGTTTAGCAAATAAAAAGGAATGTCCAGCAGGTCACAAACCTTGCGCGCGTCCTCGACGGCGTCGGGCGTACAACAACGATTATGGACGAAGTGTTGGATGCGCCCATTTGAAGAACGAGGGACTGGATCACAGGCCTCTTCCCCCGAATCCTGGGCAGCCCACAAACGCAGCATAATACCAACGACTTCGTAGCCCTCCTGGACCAGCAAGGCCGCAGCAACGGAACTGTCCACGCCGCCACTCATCGCCACGACAACCCGCGGACGCGGGCGCGCCGGAACGTCCTCCTCGTGAACTGTAGTCTGGGACATGATCGGGCCTTAGGAAGGATGCTACCAGGCTATCATCTGAATCTTGTCCCACTCCCCGACAGCCGTGAAGGCAATGCCCTTGCTAAAACCCTGTCCACGGTATTGACGTCCGCGATGGGTGAAATCGAATTCGGGGGTTTCGGGATTTCCCAGGTCGTTCTGGCGAGCGAACTTCGGGAAGGCGGCGTCTGGATTGTAGGGCACGCCCCCCGCTTGCCAGGCGGCATTGCGAACGATGCTATCGGGCGGTGGCGTGGTCAAATTGTAGGCACGTACCAGCAAGTCTGGAACGGGAAAACCCAGGGGATCTGTCTTCCGGTTGGGCGCAATTTCCGCATGGGTAACCACATTCTCTGCCGGAATTTTGTATTTGTCGGCCAGATACTGCACCAAAGCAACCACGCTATCCATCTGCTCGGGAGGGTAGGGGTCTTGGCCATCATTCAAGTTGACAAGTTCGATGCCAATGGAGAAATCATTGACATCTTCTCGCCCATCTGGCATTTTACTGACTCCGGCATGTGCCGCGCGCTCAACTTCACGGACGCATTGGTACATGGAGCCGTCTTTGTCTATGACATAATGAGATGATACACGAGATTTGGCGTTCGCGAACCACGCTAATGTTGCGTCTAGTCCTCCGGCCGTCGCGTGCAAGACAATCGTGTCAATGGTGGTGTCTGGTGGCCGTTCGCCGAAGTTGGGCGATGGACGCCAGGCGGCATCTGGATATTCTGCACTCATGATAGCGCTCTCCTCCCTGTCTTGAGACCTCTAGAATTCAGTCAACTCATACCCTGTGGGCGGGTGTCCGTCATTTTTTTGCGCGGCAATTCTCTCAAATGAACCACAAAGACACG
>CAZFFM010000360.1:0-2727 GCA_964517425.1 uncultured Ardenticatenales bacterium
AGATGGTCACTTTACCTTTGTGGACGTGGCCCCCGGTACCTACACCCTGGTGATTCGCACGCCCCTTGGAGCAATGCTCATCCCGGACCCGGACAGCGGACACGATCTCCTGATACCCGTAAAGGCAGACAAAACCGTAGACCTGGGACAATTGTATGTCAACCTGCCCTATTGAGGGATTGTGCGTACTCGTTTTGCCCAACCAATCTACATCCTGATTTCGTTGTTCTTGGGAGCATGGCTTCTTCTTGCATGTACTCCCCATCGTCTCCGGCTCGACCAGGAACAACCCCTTTCCACGAACGAATCCCCAGCCCTTAGCAACAGCTATACACTTGCCCAGTCATTTGTTCCGGTTCATGACCACCTTAGCGCCGCGCAAATCATGCCGGCCAGCCTGCCCGCAGCATCCGTCCCCTATCCAGGGCCGGCGATCACCCTGACCCTGCGACAAGACACGCCACCGGCCGCAGTCATCGCCACCGGCACCGCCAGCCTGGCCGATCTGCACGCCAACGAATTCTACCAGTTCTCCTTCCCGCTGCAAGCAAACTCGCGCGGGAAACGCTATCTGCTGGAGGCAACCGGCAGGGAGTCGGCGCGGATTTCCCTGCAACAATCTGCGCTCGACGTCTACGCCGGCGGCCAAACCTGGGTCGGCAGCGAGAAAGCTCCGGGAGACTGGACCTTTCGCACGTACTACGAAGAAGACATCCCCATGTTGCTGCGCTACCTGGCTGACGGCGCCAGCAACAACGGCCTGCTGGCTATTCCCCTGTTGCTGCTTCTGTTTTTGCCCGGCTTTGTGGCCTACGCCCTGCTTCTCCCCGGCGAGTCACCAGAATTGCCGGAGGTACTGGCCTTCTCCTTTGGGTTAAGTCTGGCCCTGATTCCCCTGGCCTACCTCTGGGCACACGTCACGCGCTTGCAAGCCAACCGGCCGCTGCTGGTCGCCGGCTTCGCGGCGCTGGCGGTCGCTGCAATTGCCGTCGTCCGTTTCCGGCGCGGCCCTGGCGGCACTTGGCAGCCGCAGGCACGAACGAGCAAACCCTTTCTCTTGCTTTGGAGTTTCGTGCTGTTGCTCACCGTCGCCGTCCGTTATCTGGAGATTCGCGACTTGGTTCTCCCCCTGTGGGTCGATTCGGTTTTCCACGCCAGCGTGACGCAACTCTTCATGCAACAAAGCGGCCTCCCAACAACGTATCGCCCACTGATGCCGGTTGACCAATTTGTTTACCACTTCGGCTTCCACGCATTGGCCGCAACGTTTTCCTGGCTCACCGGCATGAGTGTGCCGCGTGTCTTGCTGGGGCTGGGACAGGCCCTGAACGCGCTGTTGATCCTCCCGGTCTATTTGCTCGTTCGCCATCTCTCCGGCCGCCGGCTGGCCGGTCTGATCGCTATGCTCATCGTGGGGTTGGTCTCGCTCATGCCGGCGTATTACGTGAGCTGGGGACGCTACACGCAATTGACAGGCCTGGCCCTGCTGCCGATCTGCATGGTCGCCACGCGGCAATGGTTCCAGACATCCGACCACCGCGCGCGCCACCTGACATTAGCCGCCCTGTGCGTCGCCGGCCTGCTGTTGACGCATTACCGCGTGCTCGTCTACTACGCATTGTTCGTGTTTGCCGACCTGCTGGTGCAAACGGCGACCCATCGCCGGCAGAGCCTCCAGTCGTGGAAGCGGGCGGCATGGCTGGCCGCGGCCGTGGCTGTGCTTACGGCCCCCTGGCTGGTCAACCTGGGCCGGCAAATGGTTCTGCCCCTTCTGGCGAACAGCCAAGGGCTGGCCAGCAGCGCAACCTACAATGCCTTTCCCTGGGAATTCGTGTGGATCCGTCACAACGGCTCGCTGCTGGCGCTGGCAGCCGGCGGGGTAATCTGGGCCGTCGTCCGTCGCAACCGCGCCATGCTCACGGTCGTTTTGTGGGTCGGACTGGTCGGGCTGGCGGCGAACCCGAATCTCGTGGGGCTGCGCCCGATTTGGCTGATCAACAATGCCACGGCGGTGATCAGCCTCTTCCTGCCCATAGCCATACTCGGCAGCTACCTGCTGGCCGACCTCCTGGCGATCACGCACCGGCAGATTCTACCGCACTGGCGACCGTTCATCCAACCGGCTGCCGGCCTGGCGATCGTGCTGGTGAGCTTCGGGGGCGCGTGGAGCCTGGTGGACGTGGTCAACCCTGTGACCGTGATGGCCACGACAGACGATCAGGCGGCCCTGACCTGGGTTCGCCAGAACACGCCCCCCGACGCCCGCTTCGTCATCAACACCCGCTTCTGGCAAGACGATGTTTACACGGGTAGCGACGGCGGATATTGGCTCACCCCATTGACTGGCCGGAGCTCGCTCTTGCCCATGTCCCACTACATTTACGGGTCGCCGGACTACATTCGGCGGATCACCGGACTGGCCAAAGAGACCGCAACCGTATCGTCGGTGGACGACTCCAGCTTCCTGCGCACACTGCGCGAAGAAAGGGTAACGTACGTCTACGTGGGTGCCAAAGGTGGCGCGCTTACCGCCGCCAAACTCATCGCCAGCCCCCATTTTCGGCCGGTCTATCATTACGGAGCGGCATGGGTGTTCGCCTTCGATCGCTAGGCCAAGTAAGTTGGGACCGTACCCCTCGCAAAGCAAGAATCGTGCGCCCATCTAATTCCCTCGTAAGATACGCCCTCCTTGTGCCGTCTGTGGTATGCAGGCAGCAAACAAGCTGG
>CAZFFM010000361.1:0-2707 GCA_964517425.1 uncultured Ardenticatenales bacterium
GTGGTAAGGGCAGGGCGTGAATGATTGCAGACGCAAAACTTTGACGCACACCCGCTGTCATCCGGGGTTTATGAACAACCCGACAGACCTGGTGGCGCGCAAGATGAACAGATTGTAAGGAAACTTCTGTGCGGTGTTCACCAATTCTTCATGTTATGATTGTATAATAGTGGACAAGTGGTAACTATACAAATTCCTTCAACTACTGACCGTTTTCCTCGGAAGCCGAGGTTTTCGGCGTGAGACGAGAGCCTGCAGGTCGCACCGGAATTAGGGAGGGTAATAAAGATGGCCCTTTACGTACGAGACATAAGACAAGAGGAAGAGCAACAACTGCGGCACTGGATCGAGGACGCGGACCCTATACTACGACACAGGGCCCGTGTGATCCTACTTTCCAGCCAGGGATATCGCATTCCGGAGATTGGCCCGCTGCTGGGCGCACACCCCACAAACTTGCGGAAATGGATTCACCGGTTCAACATGCAGGGACCGTCTGGCCTGATTTCTCCGCGATCAGGCGGTCCGCCTCCCCGTTTTTCCGAGGAGCAGAAAGAGCAGATTGTTGCCCTGGCTGAACAGAACCCGCGCGATTTGGGCCTTAACTTCAGTAAGTGGACGCTGCACAAATTGGCGGAAGAGGCTGAGCGGCGAAACATCGTGGATTCAATTAGCCATGAATACATACGCCAGATTCTGTCCCAGGCCAAGGTTTCTTATAAGACGCCCCCAAGCAGCCCGCCGACACTGGGAGGCCGGGATTAAGTTCGGCCAGACTTCTGGCGAGGAGCAAATGGCTCCGAAGAATTAGGAACTGGACTCTGGCGAAAATCGTTTTGACCGTGTAGCATGGGCATTTTCAGCCACGGATAGCACGGATTTGCACAGATTTCTTGGCTTTTTCCGTGAAAATCGGTGTAATCCGTGGCAAAAACAGAAAACGCCAGACTCCAGTTAGGAATTCACCCGTCGATTGTGACTCACTATCTTTGCAGGATTTCTTACCACAAAGACTTCAAGACACAAAGACAAAGAGTTCCATCCGCACGATGCCAACTTCTTTGCCTGTGAGACGACCGGTAGCATGGACCAAGGTGCTGCCGGTTGTTGCATTGGTTTCCCTCGCGCTCATACTCCGACTGCATTCCCTTGGGGAGGAAAGCCTGTGGCTTGACGAAGCAACCAGCCTATTTCTGGCGCGCATGGACATCCCCACGCTAACTGCCTGGACCGCCCACGATATTCACCCACCTCTCTACTATATCCTTCTGCACCTGTGGCTTGTTTTCGGCGAAAGCGAGTTTGCGCTGCGCAGCCTTTCCGTGGTTGCCGGGGTGTTCGGCGTGGTGGGGATCTTTCTCCTGGCAAGCGCCTTGTTTGACAAAACAACGGCCTTGCTGGCGGCCCTCTTGTTGTCCGTTTCCCCCCTCCATCTGTGGTATTCCCAGGAAGTGCGTATGTACGCTTTGGTCACCACGCTGACCCTTTTCGCTTCCTGGTACCTGGCCCTGGCCCTGGAAAGTCAGTGCCGTCGCCATTGGGCCGGCTATGTCATCTGCTCGACTCTGGCCCTCTATACGCATTACTACGCGTTCTTCGTGCTCCTGTCCCATTGGGCCATCATGATCTTTTGGGTAGCGCGCGCGCGCGGAAAGCCGCGCCGCCAAATGGAGGTGGCGCGGCAATGGGCGGTCGTCCAAGGCGTTGTTATGCTTTTCTTCTTGCCGTGGCTCCCGACGCTGGTTCGCCAAGTCGTAGGCGGAGGGGGGGCGTGGGTGGCACAAGCCGTCGGCACACCATCCCTTCGCGCTTTGCCCGAAGTATTGCTGCTCTATGTGGTAGGCCCTACTCATGCTGCCGTCCCAGCGCTATGGCGGCGGGCAGGTTACGTGGTCTATGGCATAGCCGGCCTGCTCGCTCTGGCCACCTTCAGGCCGCGCGCACCGCAAACGAAACGTGAACGGTGGGGCGTACTTTTCTGTTTGCTCTATTTGCTGGTGCCCATTGGGTCAGCCTGGACCATTTCCCAGGTCAAGCCCCTTTTCGCGACCCGCTATCTTTTGCCCTTCCTTCCCCCATTTTTGTTGTTGGTCGCGTATGGGCTCTCCTCCGTGCCCCGAAGGTCTGTTCGCTACCTGCTCGTGCTGCTCGTCACGATCATACCGCTCTCGATTTCGGTGCAGATGCAAGCAACGCCGCAGAACGTGGACTGGCGCCAGTTGGCCGCAGATCTTTCGGCACAGTCGGCCCCGAACGACATCGTAGTCTTCGACCCCGGTTGGTACAGCAAGCCGTTCAATTACTATGCCCGGGGGCATATCCCCGTAGTTGATTCGCTGCCCGTTCCGATTGACACTGCTGCACTCGACGACCAGCTTTCCCCGGCGCTGCTGCATCACAACCGCGTGTGGTTTGTCTGGCGTGTCGGACATTATGGCGACCCGGAAGGTGCTGTACGACACTACCTCGACCGCCAATACCGGTTGGTGGAAAGTCGCACCGTCCCCGACTTTGGCCTTGTTCGCTTGTACGACATGTCCGGGGCCCCGCCGTGATGGGTGTATTTCAATTTGGGGGTGAGAATCGTTTTAACGCAAAGACGCAAAGGCGCTGAGACGCAAGGATGAAAATCGTGGAGCGTGGAGCGTGGAGCGTGGAGCGTCGAGCGTCGAGCGGGGAGCGGCAGAATACGCAACTCGAAACTCGA
>CAZFFM010000362.1:0-2700 GCA_964517425.1 uncultured Ardenticatenales bacterium
GGTGGTAAGGGCAGGGCGTGAATGATTGCAGACGCAAAACTTTGACGGCCACCCAAATCTCGTGTCCCGTGATTCTTTCTCCGACAAGCTGCTATCAATCACGTTGGGCCGTTCGTCGGCCTTGCGCCACGGTCCCCCTCCTTGTAAATGCGTCTGCGGTCAGGGTGCAACAGGTTCGACGTAGATAGGATTCTGAGTGATCGTCAACGTGATCCAGCCGTTGGTTACGTGATCCTCGTCGCCCGATCCGCCATCCTGGATCGTCTGGACGGTCATGGTGGGGTAGGAGGTGCTGTCTACCACGCGCAGGGTCAGCGGCGTGGCCACAGACTGCCCTAATTGTAGGCTGCCAATTTTCACTGAAACAGGGGTATCTTGCGCTTTGTTGCTTCCCGATCCGTGCAGCGGTTTGCCATCGTCCGTCCAGAGCACCAGCTTGTGTTGGCCGCCATCTCGTTGGAAGCGGTAGGCTTGCACGTAGACCGATTCTGTTCCCCCGGCAGAGGCAGACTCCGGCCCCAGTTGCGCATCGAAGCGGTACCCGGCCAGTTCCTGGCTTAACCACTTGTAGGCGTAATATGCCTGATAGGGAGTGGCTATCGTATCACCTTGTACGAGAGCATACTCACTATTTTGCAGGGTAAACCACATGGCAGCAAAGACCTGGTCTGGCCACAAGGTAAGGGCCCGCACGTAGACATGGACGAAATGGCGCGCCTGATTTGCATCGTCAGCTGCCGAACGACTAGAATGAAGACCAACCTCTGAGATGACCAGTGGCATCTTGTCGAGCCCATACGTGGCAAGTACATCACGAATGGCCGGATAGGCTGCGCCGGCGTAAGCATGCTCCGTCTTGGCCAGAAGACCCTGGTTGAAGGGCAGGTTTGCCGACCCTGCACCATCCCAGGCATCGCGCCAGGCATCGTACTGATGAAAACTGAGCAGATCGAAGAAGGGGTAGTTCGGGTCCGAGGCATAATGGCTCTGCAAATACGTCAAGGCTTGATCCAGGAAGCCCATGTTAAAACAATCTTCGGGAATCACCTCGTAGGCGATCCCGCCAAATGCGAGTTGAGCCTGTGGATTGGCCGCCTTCAGGATCGGATAGGCACGGTGCAAAAGCTCGGCATACTCCTGCGGGTCGGGCACACTGTCGGCATCGAGGTCCCCACCCCACGCGCTTCCAACGGCAACACAGCCGGCATCGTCAATCCGCTGATTGTCCGGTTCGTTGAAGATTTCCCAGTAGCGCACCCCCACGCCGGCGGGCAAACCTCTTTGCCTGGCCCACGTGCCGTCTGGAGCGTAATGGCTGACGAGTGCGCTCAGGAAAGCGTCGAAGTTTGGCAGATCTTCCGTATCAATGGGGCCGCCCGTAAACGGCACGGAGGGATTGTAGCTGTCCACAGCCCAGGACGGAGAACCCTTGATCGTTAGCACGGGGTTGCGCCAGCCAAACTGGAGCATGGCCCCGATCTTCGCGTCATAGTTGCCCCAGTTGTAGCTATGTACGCCTCCAACTGGCGCGTTGGGCTCGATATTTGCCCAATAAATATCCATGCGCGGCCAGCGCATACCGGCATCACGGGCCCTGTCGCGCACGGGCACGTTGATCAGTTCGCCGAATGTCTGTATCCCCAAAAGTGACGGTGTGGGGCCGTACGTCAGATATGTATCATGATCAATATGAAGCCAATAGCCATGCCCCGGTTGCAAGTCGTGCAACGTGTTCATGCGTTCCGGTATCTGTTTGTAATAGGACTGTGCTCCCTGGTCATAGCCGAGTACGGCCGAATAGTGGCCGGCGATGGATTGCAACGCCTCGGTAAGGGGCATGCTGCTCATCGGCAAGTAGGGTATCAGGTTCCAGCCGGCGCGTAGGGGGACGCGCGTGTCACTGGGCACCAGCGATCCCTGGATGGTGAGCGTCACAAAGTCATGTGCGCGAATCCAGTAGCAGTGCAGCGGGTCCATCTGCTTAAGGGACTGCTGGCCGGCCGGAATGTCAGGGTAGTAAGATTGCCCGGTTCCGTCGAAGCCCAAGGCGACATCAAAATGCCCGGCCAGGGGGGCCAGCACACTCGACGCGGTCGTGTCGGAAGGGTAAATGTTGAAGGAAATCAGATTCCAGCCCGGTCTCAAGGGGATGTCTACGCTGGGGACCGCCCTTCCCTGCGCCTCTGTGGAAACCATGCGGCTGGCCACCCCCAGGGTGATCAGCGCACCCAGCATGGCGACAGCCACGGCGATAACCAGCGGTCTCGTTCTGTTTTTCATCATGTTCTCTCCAGGGGAATCCAAGTTCCTATTGTAATACGCCTGTTATTCTGTCAAGAGGTTTTGGGTGAGTGTCATTGTGAGGGGCGGAGCGACGAAGCAATCCCCCATTTCACAGGGGAACGATTCTTCAGCCGTGCGTGGAGATTGCTTTGCTGCGCGCACAATGACGGTGTCAATCATTTTTATCTTGACGGAAACGCTGTTGTCAATCCCATTTTACATGATTCTCTCGATTTGTCAACAGTGAGATACCATCGGGGTGTGCGTCATATTTTTGCGCGGCAACTCTCTCAAATGAACCACTGAACCACGAAGACACGAAGGCACAAAGAACAACCAAACCAGGTTGAATGTTTCGACCTGGACACTGGCGTTTTTTGTTTTTGCCACGGATTTTCACGGAAACATCAGCAAGCA
>CAZFFM010000363.1:0-2677 GCA_964517425.1 uncultured Ardenticatenales bacterium
CCCAGGCCCATCGCTTCCAACAGGGCCGGGTGCGTGCCCCCTACACCGGATGTCTCCACGAAGGTGTATGGATGCGTGCTGAGTTCCCGGTAGCCCTCGTCGAACAAATAGCCGGTGAAAACGATTCCGTCGCCGCCGCCTGATTTCAGCGAGGCGATGTACGCTTCCGCGTAAGGAGCGTCCCCGACGATGACGCATTTCATGTCCGTATCGAGCAGCCGGTACGCTTCGACCAGATGGTGGGCACAGTTCTCCGGAACCAGGCGACCGACAAAGAGGAGGTAGCGGCGCGGCTCCAGGCCATAGCGTTCCAAAAATGGTCCGGGGGGCAGAGGGGCAACCTCGGACCCGTACGGGATATAGCGAGCTTTTGCGCGATGGTGGCGCACGTAGTATTGCTGCACGACCCGCGAGTCGGTGACAAATACATGAGGCAATTTTGTGGCCAGATACTCTGCAAACTGGATATACTTCTTGGCCGGTGCGGGCCATTTGTCTCGCTTCCAGTCCAGGCCATCTACGTTCAAGACGACCTTTTTCCCGCCCAGCCGCGGAATCCAGCACACGGGACTGTTTCCGGCGATGAAGAAGAGCGCCACTTGCACATCCGTGCCCAAGACGTGGATGGCAGAGAGGGCAGAATGGACGATGGTGTCCAGATACTTGTTGCGGACCGTGGGCAATTTGACCAGGTTCATACCGCGATACGTTTTCCCCGGGTACGTGATGTGATGAGAGCGGCAATAGACCGTCACCTGGTGTCCACGATCGACCAGACGGCTGCCCAGTTCCTCTACGCAAGTTTCGAATCCGCTGTAACTGGCCGGTATCCCTCGGGTACCCAACATGGCGATCTTCATTGCTTCAGTAGGCACCCTTCCCGCGAAGTACAACCCAAATTGTTTTCCAGAGAATCTGAAAGTCCAGGAAGATCGAATAGTTCTGGATGTAGAACAGGTCGTCCTCCGTGTGCTTGTGCATGGGCCTGTCGCTGCGGCCGTTGACTTGCCACCAACCGGTCATGCCCTGTGGTACACTGAACCGTTTCCGTTGCCACAACTCGTAGTGGTCAACGAGGAACGGCAGTTCGGGCCGCGGGCCAACCATGCTCATGTCGCCACGCAGCACGTTGTACAATTGCGGGATCTCGTCCAGGCTCAGGCGGCGCAGCAGCCGGCCGACACGCGTGACACGCGGGTCGTCAGGGAGCTTCAAAAACGTACCGTTCTCGCCGACGACCGCTTCGGCGTCATCTGCCATCGTGCGAAACTTGTACATCCAGAAGCGCCGCCCATTCTCGCCGACGCGCTCCTGTTTGAAGATTACCGGACCGGGGCTGTCCAGCCGGATGAGCAAAGCAATGAGCAGACACCAGGGAGCAGCCAGAAGCAGCAGGGTTGACGACAAGACAATGTCGGTCGCCCGTTTGACCCGGCGAGGGAACCCTTGAATCATAGGCTCTTTCAGCCCAAGCAAAGGCACCTCGCCCAGGTTTTCCATTGATGTGCGGAAAAAAGCCAGGGGCAGGAAGTCGGGCACGATCTTCACGTTCACGGGCAAGGCCTGCAAGCGGCCTACAATCTCGGGAACAGCACGGTAGGCGTCTAACGGCAAGGCGATGACCACTTCGTCAGCGTTGGTCTCCTCAATGATGGCTGAGGCGTTCTCGATTGTGCCGAGGATGGGGTAGCCCCGCATTGATCCCGATGGAAGCTGATCGTCCAGAAAGCCGACGATCTCTAAGCCGGCCCAGCGGTACTCTTCCAGTGCAGCGGCCACCCGTTGAGCGACTCCGCTCGTTCCTAAGATCAATATGCGGCGAAGAGATACGCGGCGACGACGAAGGAGCTTGAAGAGGTAGCGGAGCAAAACCCGTCCGGCCGGCACCAGCAGAAGGTCCACCGCCAGGAAATAGGCCACGAGCAAGCGAGAAACCCCCCGAAACGAGAAGAACAAAATGCCGGCCAGCGCCAACACGGCCACGACAATGGCAAAAAGGACCCGTTGCAACTCCTCCGTCACACGCAGAATGCGATGGGGGTCATACAGCGAAAAGGCCGCGAATATGCTGGTCCAAATCAACAGGATCATGATGAGAACGATTTGATTGGGTGTGCCCCCGATGACTTTGAGGGGCTTGCCAAGCGGAAGCATCAGACGGAGCTGGCCGGCCAGGTTGAGTGCAAGAGCCGTCATGAACAGATCGCTTAGCCAAAGTCCTAACACGTACTTGGCAGTCGAGCGTTCAAGCATTTGCTTCTCCAGATCAGCGGTAAAGTGCCCAACAACGGCGTGGCAACAATATAGTGGCAGAGGCTACAGGACATGGGAAAGGGCTAGCAGGCTGTCGGAGAGGTTTGCCTTTTATTGGTAGGACACATAAACACACAGATTTTCAGGCCAAATCATCGGAAAATCTGTGTCCCATTATTCTTTCTCCCGCAAGCCGCTAGGCAATCCGTAATCATCAGGCCGATCACAAAGAGTCTGCAATTCCTCTAAGCGGTATTCTAACACGTCTGAAACGGTTTGTCAAAGACTGGAGCAAGTGGGGGTGTCTGCGCCAGACAACAGTTTCCACCGAATCGTATACACAACCCGCCAGCCGGGTGTCCGTCAGAGTTTTGCGTTTGCAATCATTCACGCCCTGCCCTTACCACCAAGACACAAAGACACG
>CAZFFM010000364.1:0-2672 GCA_964517425.1 uncultured Ardenticatenales bacterium
CATTCTGCTCACCCCGAATTATTGAGAAGATACCGGATTTTCACGGAAACATCAGAAAACATAGATGAAAATCTGTGGAAATCCGTGCAATCCGTGGCTGAAAATGCTGTATACTTCGTGTCTTGGTGGTAAGGGCAGGAGTGAATGATTGTGGCCGCAGAACTTTGACGAACACCCGTGATTCCCAGCACATTGACATTGTAGAGAAAATATGATATATTATGGTCATATAGGCCGATTGGGAGGCAGTTCCGTGATTGTAGATTTGCCACCGGAGGTTAGGGTTGTGAGCCAAACACCGATGAGCGATTGCTCACCTGCCGGCAGGCCTTCGGCAAGCGTGGGAGGTGGCCGGCGGCTTATTTTCATAACCAGAAATGATGCCGGATAGGGGATTGCTTGCTAAACGGCCGAAGGAGGATGTGAAGACATGCAACTAAGTCGGCGTGGAGATTATGGCATACGGGCAATGCTTGACATTGCTTCGATGGCTGACGGAAAACGTGCGTTGACCCACCAAGTTGCCGAACGGCAAGAAATACCGCGCGTGTTCTTGACTAAGATCATTGCCCAATTAACGCGGGCAGGATTGCTTCGTACTTATCGTGGAGCTTCTGGTGGAGTTACGCTGGCCCGTTCAGCAGATATGATCACGCTGTTGGACATTGTGGAGGCTGTGGAGGGCCCACTCGCTCTCAACCGTTGCACGATGCGGCCTAGCACGTGCAACCTCGATGATACGTGCTCTGTGTGTGGTGTCTGGAAGCAAGCACAGGTGCAATTAGAAACGTTGCTGCGTGGGGTGAACCTGTCCAGTGTTGCTCTCCCAAACCATGGCGAGGCAGAGGAGCAATAGGCAGCAGGCCTTGTGTCCTGGCAGGCGTCGGAGAGGTCCGATAAGTTGCTAGGTGTCCGCCGAATCTTGGGCCGGTCCGCGGCCTGGTGATCCAGCGAAGTAAGCGTTCAGGTTCCCAGAAAATAGAACGCTGATTGCGCGGATTACTCGCTGATAAACGCAGATAATATCAAGAAGTCATCGAAAATCTGCGTATATCTGCGTCCTATTCAGGGGTGGGGTTGAACGGATACCCAGCGAATTCAACGCCAATATGGTCTATGCGACGTTCACTCATAGCCTCAACCGTCAAGCGTACTCCATCCGCTGTGCTAACAGTATCTCCTCGTTTTGCCATGCGTCCCAGTTGTCCCAACATGTAGCCTGCAATCGTGTCGTAGTTGGAGTCTTTGAGTTGCGCTCCAAACCGTTCGTTGAATTCATCCATCGTCATCAGACCGCTCAAAACAATTGTGCCATCCGCAAGATGGCGAAGCTCCGGTTCATTTGCGTCAAATTCGCTTTGTATGTCGCCTACGATCTCCTCCAGCACGTCTTCCAGCGTTACGAACCCGGACGTGCCGCCAAATTCGTCAATCAACACAGCTGCGTGGACATGATGTTTGCGGAATACAGCCAGCAAGTCGGCTATGTGCAACGTCTCTGGAACGGTCAGCGCCGGGCGCATTAAATCTACCACATTCGTTTTGCCATTCTTGTCCCTCATGGCCCGCAGCAAGTCCTTCGTGTGAACGATTCCCACGATATGGTCCAGGTCCTCATGAAAGACAGGGAATTTCGTATATGGGTGATCGATCGCCAGATTCAGCACTGTATTGGCCGGCTCTTCTTCCGCCACGGCGATCATTTCCGTACGGGGAACCATTACATGACGAGCAAGAACATCGCGAAAGTCGAAGACGGCGTGCAACATTTGCCTTTCCTGCTCTGCCAGAATTCCATCCTGTTGGCTTTGTACGACCAACTGTTTCAGTTCGTCCACGGAGTATATCGTATGATGGCCCGGCACCGGCTCGATGCGGAGCAAACGCATGACCATTTCGGCCAGCTTATCCATCAGGTCGACGAAGGGGCGAAAGAACTGTAAGAACCAAGTCATGGGCCGGGCAGCGAACAGAGCGACCTTTTCCGGATGGCGAATGGTGATACTCTTGGGCACCTGCTCGCCAATGATCACGTGTAATGTGGTAATCAGCGTGAGGGAGATGGCCAAAGGAAGGCCTGCCGCGATTGTTGTGGTAATAAAGGGGGGCAGGATGTGCAGCCAAGGCTCGATGAGTTGAGCAATCGTCTGCTCTCCCAAATATCCCAGGGCCAGGCTGGCCAGAGTGATTCCCAGTTGCGCGGCGGCTATGACCCGGTCCGGGTCGGCAATCCAAACTTCGACCGCGCGAGCGTTTGCGTTGCCCGCCCTCGCCATTTTCCGGATACGAATCTGCCGTACGGTAACAAGAGAAAACTCAACGGCCACAAAAAAGCCATTGGTCAGGATGAGAAGTGCTACCAGTATGAATTTGATCAGCAAAGATATGGTCATGGACACAGTTTTTTCCTCCTCCAGATTTTAGCACAATACAAGAAGTGCGTCAATATCACCCGGACGAGGGGTGTAACGCAAAAGTGTGGGCCACCGCCTTGTAGGGGCTAGGCATTCCCCTTGGCAGTGTTCTTCCTTACTCTGTAGGGCACGCTAAGGGGATTTGCCCTCCTCATGGGTCTGTGCGGGAATGCCTCGCCCCTACTGTCTTTTGCCACGGATTACACGGATTTTCACGGAAGAACCAGAAAGAATAGATGAAAATCTGTGGAAATCCGT
>CAZFFM010000365.1:0-2648 GCA_964517425.1 uncultured Ardenticatenales bacterium
TCCCACTGTTGGCCGGCGCCATTGCGCAGGATGCCGAGCGCTTGTTCCACCGACATGGCCTTGCGATAGGGCCGGTCGGAGGTCATGGCGTCGAAGGCGTCCACCACGGCGATGATGCGCGCCCCCCGGGGAATTTCCTCCTCACGAAGACGGGAGGGGTAGCCGGTGCCGTCCCAGTTCTCGTGCTCGTGTTTGATGCAATCCACGATGTCGCCCAGCTCGGAGATGGGGCGCAAAATCTGTTCGGCAACGAGCGGGTGCGTTTTCACGTGTTCGTACTCTTCCGGGGTCAGGGGGCCTGGCTTGTGCAAGACCTCTTCCCGTACCCCCACCTTGCCAATGTCGTGCAACAGGGCGGCGATGCGCATGTCTTCGACTTCATCAGCAGAGAGACCTAGAGTACGGGCCAGGGCTACGGTATAGTTTGCGACATTGCCAGAATGGCTGTGCGTGTAGGGGTCTTTGGCCTGGATCGTCATAGCAATGGACTGGATCGTGCGCAAATACAGGTCCCGTACCTGCTGGAAAAGCTGCGCATTGCGAATGGCTGTCGTGGCCTGGTCGGTCAGGATAGACAGCAGATTGATGTCGCTCTCACTGAAGCGTGGTGCCCCTTTGGGCCGGCTCAGGTTGAGCACACCGAGCGGCTTGCCGTCGCTGATCAAGGGCAAGGAGACGAGCGGCACCGACAGGGCAGATCCCGCGTTTGGCAGATGGAGACGTTCCTGTAACCATAGCTCAACATTGTCGCCTTCGTTAATTACTACCATTTGCCCTGTTTCGGCCACGTAGCCCGCGATCCCTTCGCCCAGTTTGATCCGTGTCGCCGATACGATCTCTGCGGGCAAGCCGGTTGCAGCTGCGATGATCAGTTCTGTGCCGGTAGCGTCTGTCAACATGAGTGAAGCCCGTTTCGCGCCGGCTTCCTGCGCGGCGATGTTCACCACAAGTTGGGCCAGCGGCTTGAGGTCCAGGGTGCGCACCAACTCCCGGCTGATTTCCGACACGTGGGTCAGCGTCTGCAAGCGCACCAGTTCATCTTCGTTCTGCTTGCGTTGCAAAGCGGTCTGGATGGCGGTTTGCAGTTCCGCGATGGAAAAGGGTTTGACGAGGAAACCGGCTGCACCATTGCGCAGCGCTTCCAGGACGTAGTGCATGTCGGCATGACCGGTCATGATGATCACCAGCGGGGAGGGCATTCTTTGTTGGGTTTCTTTCAGCAGGGTTAAGCCATCCATCCCAGGCATACGGATGTCGGATACAATGATATGGAACGGTCGTCTGCTAATTTGCTGCAAGGCTTCCTTTCCATTATAGGCCATTGAAACCTGGAACCCTTTCGCGATGAGTGCTTCCCTGACCATGTTGCAGACGGACTCTTCGTCGTCTACGACCAGGATATTTGTGGGGGCGGGTTCTGTCTGGTTGCGTATGTCGTTCATATCGTGTGCTTACTTCCCTTTACTTTGTCAATGAGATTCTTGTTTTCTCGGCAAGAAAATGAACCACAGATTGCACAGATTTCTCAGATTATTCTTGGTTTTTCAGTCTGTGTAATCCGTGAAATCTGTGGTTTATCTTCTCGAAGGCTTCCTGCTTCAGGGCACAATGTGTGTTCCTCCTTCGCCGGCCAGCGCGCGCGCGATGTTCTCCGGGTTGGTGATGATCGCTTCTTTGCCCCCTTCTTCCAGGTATTGTATGGCGGCCTCGATTTTTGGTCCCATGCTCCCCGCCGGAAACTGCCCTTCGGCCAGGTATCGTCGCGCTTCGGCCAAGGTCATGTGCTCCAGCCAGCGCTGGTTCGGCTTTCCGAAGTTGAGCGCGACCCGCTCCACGGCGGTGGAGATCAGGAGCAGGTCGGCTTGCAAGCGGCAGGCCAGCAGCGCACTGGCGTAGTCCTTGTCGATCACCGCTTCCACGCCGGAGAGCGCACCGGCCGCGTCCCGCACGACCGGTATGCCGCCGCCCCCCACGGCGACGACAACGAGGCCGGCCTGCAGCAGGGCGCGAATGCCGTCCCGTTCCACGATTTCCACGGGCCGGGGCGAGGGGACGACCCTGCGCCACCCCCGGCCGGCGTCTTCCACGACGTGCCAGCCTTCCTCGGCTTGCCGGCGCAGCGCTTCTTCCCGCTCCAGAAACGAGCCGATCGGCTTGGTCGGGCGCTGGAACGCCGGATCGTCCGCGTCCACGATCACTTGGGTGACCGCCGTGACGACGTGCTTGTGGATGTCCATGCGCCGGAAGTCGTTGTGCAAGGACTGCTGGATCATGTAGCCGATCGCGCCCTGCGTATCGGCGCCACAGGAGTCGAGGGGCACGCGGTGCAAAACGCGGGATGCCAACTCGGCCCGCCGCAAGATAAAGCCCACTTGCGGGCCGTTCCCGTGCGTGATGACCACCTCCCACCCCTGCGCGATCATCCCGGCGATGTGTCGCGTGGTCTCGCGCGTGGCCGCAAATTGGTCGGGCACGGTCTTGTGGGCCTTGTCCTTGATCAGCGAGTTACCGCCGATGGCCACGACGGCGATCCGCCGGTTCGATTTTAGATTTTGGATTTTAGATTTTGGATTTTGGATTGGCACGTTATGTAACCATTCACTCCCCACCCCCCTCAATCCCCCCTCACGAGGGGGGAAGTTTCAAGC
>CAZFFM010000366.1:0-2639 GCA_964517425.1 uncultured Ardenticatenales bacterium
TGGTAAGGGCAGGGCGTGAATGATTTCAGACGCAAAACTTTGACGGACACCCGCCAACCGCAGACTGCTTGCAATTGCACGTTCCCCGCAGTTGCTGTATAATGCGCGTGGTTTCGTGGTGTTTCGCCCAAGAAGCCAAGAACAAGAAGTTCAACTTCTCTCAGAAGTTGAACTTCTGTGAACTTCTGTGAATCATACCCAGATCGGAAACGAACGCACAACGATGCGATCAACCAGCACTTTCTGACGACTCTGCCGATGCCAACTATTTCATGGAATCCCGTTGCCGGTGCCGGCGACTGGGATCAAACAATCCTCACGCTCCCAAAGCCGCACGTACTCCAAAGCTCTTTGTGGGGAGAGTTCAAGTCGCGCTGGGGGTGGGCCGCGTCACGGTTTGTGTTGCAGCGCGACGGAAAGCCCGTTGCGGCCGCGCAAATCCTGCGCCGGCCAATTGGGCGCAACGGTTGGGCCGTGGGATACGTGCCGAAGGGGCCGCTCACCGGCCACGATGACCCCGCGCTGTTCGCGGAGACGCTGGCCGCGATTGAGCGGACCGCGCGCCGGCAACGGTGTATCTTCGTGAAGATAGACCCCGACATGCCGGCAACCGATCAGACGATGGTAACGGTACTCAAACAGCGGGGCTGGTTTCCGTCGGACGAACAAATCCAGTTCCGCAATACAGCCCTGCTGGACATTTCGTCCTCAGAGGAAGAACAACTGGCCCGCATGAAAGCAAAAACCCGCTACAACGTACGGCTGGCTCGCCGCCGGGGTGTCGTTGTCCGGGACGCGGGCATCGCAGACCTGCCCACTTTCTACGAGCTTTACGCAGAAACGGCCGCGCGGGATGACTTTCTCATTCGGACGTTCGACTACTACCGCGATGTGTGGGGCACCTTCTTGCAAGCGGGCCAGGCCGATTTCCTGCTCGCATATCACGAGGACCGGCCTCTGGCCGGCGTGCTATGCTTTCGTTTCGGCACACGGGTCTGGTATATGTATGGGGCTTCCTCTGGCGCGGGCCGCCGGCACATGCCCAACTATCTCTTGCAATGGGAAGCGATTCGCCGGGCACAAGAAAACGGCTGTGTGACCTACGATTTGTGGGGTGCACCAGATGTCCTCTCGGAGGAAGACCCCTTGTGGGGGGTGTGGCGTTTCAAGGCAGGGTTGGGGGCCCTGTTTACGCCCCACATTGGCGCGTGGGATTTCGTTGTCTCCCGCCCGCTCTATTGGGCATATCAGCGCGCGCGCCCTCGCCTCCTGGCTTGGCTGCGCCGCCGGCACGTTAGCGCATCACCAATCGCTTGAACGTTTCCAGCGGAGGCCCCGCTTCTTTTTCCTGGCGTTTGCGCATCCGTGCCAAGAATTCTTCCGGTTCGCCGACCTGGCTGCCATGTTCCAACAAAGCCTCCAGCCTCAGCTCGTTTACCGTGCTGATGTCTATCTCCAAGTCCGATTGATTGCTGCGGGCCAGCCAGATTTCCTGTACGGCGTGCGGCTCCAGCCCCTCGCGCAGGAGTTCAGGGAAGAAACGGGGGTTTCCCGCCGCCGGGAAGACCGCATCTATGGCAATGTACCCGGCAACCCGATGATCCGCATGGTTGATGTAGCCGGACGGGACATAGAAGATCACGGCCGGATCGTTGGCGATCACCAATTCGGGCTGAACCTGCCGGATAATGCGTACCACCTCGCGACGTACCTCGGCGCTGTTTTCCAGCTCACCGTCGTTGTGGTCGAGGAAGATGATCTCCTGCACGCCCAGTTTTCGGGCCGCTGCTTCCTGCTCGCGCCGGCGCATGGCACACAACGCGGCATCCGACAAATGGGGATCGTTCGATCCTTTATTGCCAGTTGTCAGGAGCAGATAAGTGACGGTAATGCCCTGTTGCGCCAACAGGGCAATCGTGCCGCCACAGAAAAACTCCGGATCATCGGGGTGGGCCATAATCACCATCGCTTGTTTCCACGCATTCTTCGGAATCTTTTTCACCTTGAGTCTCCTCCCCAGAGCAGTGCCCATGAGGAACGTCGGGCGTGGAGCGGGGAGCGGGGAGCGACGGAATACGCAACACGCAATACGCAACACGCGCAACCAGTGGCCGCCTGACCAATTCTATTTTCAAAGCAAGGTTTTTACGAGTGCTTCCTCATCTTCAGCACTGACGACGTCCTCATCGAGCCGGGCGTCGCGTATCTTTTCCAGAATTTCGCGGTAGATCGGACCCGGTTTGAGGCCCAACGCCCGCAGCTTGTGACCGTCGGTGTGCGGCGACACGTAACGCAAGCGGGTCTGGAATTGTTCCAGCCGCCGGCGTACAATCGGAATGTCGGTGGCGGCCCACAGAATCAAAAGCGCATCTTCGTCAAAAGGTTTTAGCAAGCGATAGAGCCGGCTGGGGCGCAGCGTTCGCGCTCGCAACTTTGGTTGCAGGGCGTAGAGGGCCTGTGCCTGCTCCACGCGTGTGGCATCACGACGCGGCAACTCCAACCTTTTGACGATCTCCGCCACCTCTTGCCGGCCGAGCCGGACGGCCAGCAAAGCCAGGAAGTGCGATGGGCGAAGGGCAATTTCTCCGCCGGCATCGGCGGGCGCGGGTGAACTGGTGCCGAAGCTCTTCCAGCGCGCG
>CAZFFM010000367.1:0-2511 GCA_964517425.1 uncultured Ardenticatenales bacterium
GGCAAAAGTAAAAAACGTAGCGTCCAGGTTGGAACATTGGATAGGCCTGACGAGTGGGCTTTCTCGCTTGCCCCGCTTCGTATACTTCGTGTCTTTGTGCCTTGGTGGTAAGGGCAGGGCGTGAATGGTTGCAGACGCAAAACTTTGACGGCCACCCCAACGGAGCCATCGTCTTGTCTTTTTCTCTTCCCTGAAGTATAATGAGTGGGCATTCATAGCGGAAACAATCGCTGGAGAAAGTTTTCTTGAACAGTCTTTCCCGTCTTGCGGGAAGGTATAGGGAGAGCGGAGGCTCTTGCAAAATCCTGATACCCGAAGCACAACCCCTGGAATCCCACCAGACCAAAGACCCGTCACCCTCTCTGTGTGCTTGATTGTCAAGAACGAGGGCCGATGTCTGACTCGTTGCCTGGAGAGTGTTCGGACCGTAGCGGACGAGATCATCGTTGTGGACACCGGCTCAACAGACCGGACCGTAGAGATCGCCCGGGCATACACGAGCAAGGTCTTCTTCCACCCCTGGAACGACGATTTTAGCGAAGCTCGCAACGTCTCCCTGAACCATGCCACCTGCGATTGGGTTTTGCAAATGGACGCGGACGAAGTGCTGGAGCAAGAAGACATTCCCCTGCTGCGTCGAGTCATACAGGGAAAAGACTACGTCGCTGTAAATGTCGCGCTGTACAATACCCTGCCTGATGGTCTGTCAGTACACTACTTTCCGCGCCTCTTCCGCCGGGGCAAAGCGCATTACGAAGGGATCGTACATGAGCAACTGATTCACAATGGCCGGGCCATCGTCAAGGAGATTCGGATTCTCCATGATGGCTACAACCTTGATCCAAAGACCATGGTCGAGAAGTACCGGCGCAATGAGGTGTTATTGCAACGTCGGTTGCAGCAGTCTCCCGATGACACGATTGCGCTGGCTGAATTGGTATCGGTCTACCGCGAGTGGGAGCGCTACGACCTGGTGCTGACGTACGCGACAGCGGCGTTGGCTTCTCGTGGGCCGAAGATGAACCGGCGTGCACACTATATGTTGGTCGGCAACCTGGCTTACGCTTTCATGCAGATCGGCCGGCTAGAGGAAGGTGTACGCATCTGCAGGGACGGGCTGGCCTCGTATCCGCAGAGCCTGGACCTGTGGTTTACGCTGTCCGGTCTCTACTTCCGTCAAGACGATTTTTCCCGCGCTGCACGCGCATTGCGTCGCTTTTTGGAAATCTATGAACAAGTTTGGCGGCAGCCGGACCCGTACCTGACGATGGTAGGCACGTTTGGCAAAGAAGCTCAAGCCTGGCACAACCTGGGTCTCTGTTACGAAGCGCTGGGGCAACCGGAAGAAGCCGTTGCCGCCTATGAACGCGCGTGCAATTTGGCCCCTGAGCGTGCAGATTTTCACCTGGCCCTAGCACAGACTCTAGCAAAACAAAGCTGTGGACGTGAAGCCATGTTGCATCTTCAGAAAGCTATATCCATCCTCGAAGAGGCACTCGTCGCTCATCCAGATGACGCGCAACGTATGCGAAATCTGGCCTCCTGTTACGTGCTCCAGGCGCAGTTGAAAGTGCAGTCGCCAGAATAGGAATTCCGGCGCTACGGTTCCGGCCCGCCGAGCGCTCAAACGTTCTAACCCCGGCCCCCAGCCGATTGAGAAGATTCCCCTAACCTGGCCGAGCCAGAACCAAAAAGGCTAACCACAGATTGCACAGATTTCTCAGATTATTCTTGGTTTCTTGTTGCTACTCAGGTAGGGCCCGTGCCGGATTAAAATCGGCACTGGGTTGCCCCGCCAAGCCGCTAAAAGCGGCTGAATTCCCACAGGGCAGTCGCTTCAGCGACTTTCTCTCGCAGCCAGTGACGGCTTTAGCCCGTCACGGCAAGGCAGCCTGAGTGGTAACAGTTTCTTAATCTGTGCCATCCGTGAAATCTGTGGTTCACCTTCCTGCTTCGTGTACAAGAATTTAGATGATCAAAAGCTGTTTGCTTGGGTGGAGCGTGCCGGGGCGGCTCCGCATAAATGACGGAGCCTGGGTGTTGCCTTCCAGTGCTCAAGTACTCAAGCCCCCGTCCACGGGGGCGTCTTGGGCGATATTGCCTGGCAGGCAACGCCCTCGGGGACGAGGGCTGCGAGCCGTAAAGCTTCTCTCACCACAAAGACACCAAGACACAAAGCGCACAAAATGTTTCGCGCGAGTCTTGAACGTTCACCTTTGTTTTTCTTTGTGCCTTCGTGCCTTAGTGGTTTATCATTTACGGGAGGGTGCCTTGCCGCGCAAAAATATGACGGCCACCCTTTTTCCCTGGGGTGGCCGTCATATTTTTGCGTTTGGCCGGCAGCGGATGAATCGCGCTGCCTGGGTAAGGGGTGTCCATCATTTTTTGTGCGGCAATTTTCTCAAATAAACCACGAAGACACGAAGAACAACCAGTTTGAATGTTTCGACGTTGGGACTGGAGTCTGGCGAAAATCACGTTGGCCGTATAAACGGCATTTTCAGCCACAGA
>CAZFFM010000368.1:0-2506 GCA_964517425.1 uncultured Ardenticatenales bacterium
GACCGTATGACACGGCATTTTTAGCCACAGATTGCACGGATTTCCACAGATTTTCTTCTATTCTTTCTGATTCTTCCGTGAAAATCCGTGACCATCCGTGGCAAAAGTAAAAGACGCCAGCGTCCAGGTTGGAACATTGGATTGGCCCAACGAGCAGGTTCTCGCGCTTGCCCCACTTCGTATACTTCGTGTCTTTGTGTCTTGGTGGTAAGGGCAGGGCGTGAATGTTGCAGACGCAAAACTTTGACGGCCTGAAACGGTGAAACGGTGAAACGTGCGAGGGCTTCCCCTACCGGTTGCCCTCGATGGAAAAGGTGATTGTTACACCAACTCAGGTATGAGCCATCCGTAGTCGCCACTTCGCCGGCGGTAAACGATTTGGACCCCTCCTTGGTCTCCCTGGTCCGGATTAAAGAATATAAAAAACGTGTGTCCCAGCAATTCCATTTGCTCAATTGCTTCCAGCTCGCTCATCGGGGTCAGAGCGAACCGTTTGATGCGCACGATTTTGCCCGGTTCTTCCTCCTCCAAGTCTTCGATGGGGAGCATGAGTTCATCTTCCGCAGTAGCCGCACCGCGCCGCCAGCGGGCCAGCCGTTTCCCTTTGTAACGAGCAATCTGCTGGTACATTTTGTCCAGAACGGAATCAATTGCCGAAAACATGTCGGCAGAACGTTCTTCGCTTCGCAGAATCTTGCCTCTCCTTACTTTTGTTGTAACCTGTACCACTTGTCGCATCGCGGCATCGCGTGTATTTTCTTCGGCCAGCTCGACGCGTACGTCTGTAATATCAGGCAGGTAACGTTCCAGTTTGCCCAACTTTTTTTGCACGTACTCTCCTAGTGCTTCCGTAACCTCTATGTTTCGACCAATGATTTCTAGTTTCATCTGTTTCATCTCCTCAATTCATTATTGGATTCGCTACGTAAAGGTTGCTCTGAGGTCCGAGGACGGGTGCGAAAGCTTTTTTCAGTGAAGTTATCATTGCCCGCGCATCACCCCGGATAACCACGGTCTTCCAGGTCTGCCAGGTACTTCTCTGTTTCGATGGCAGCCTTACACCCTTCCCCGGCAGACGTGACCACTTGACGAAAAACAGGATCGGCAATCTCGCCGGCAGCAAACACGCCCGGCACGCTCGTGTGATTGCGCCGGTTGGCGATCAAGTACCCCTGTTCATCCATATCGAGTTGGCCCTTGAAGAGCGAGCTGTTGGGAATGTGGCCGATGTAGACGAATACGCCATCGGTTTTCATTTCTGAGGCGTCGCCGGTCTTCACATTCTTCAAATGAACGCTCTCCACAGCTTCCTTTCCTTGAATGTCTGTCACGACGGAATCCCAAACGAAGCTGATTTTCTCGTTGTTACGCGCGCGCCGCTGGAGTGTTTGGCCCGCGCGCAATTGGTCACGCCGGTGCACAACGCGCACGCGAGAAGCGAAACGGGTCAAGAAGAGAGCCTCTTCGAGCGCGCTGTCCCCGCCGCCCACAATGACCAGTTCTTTCTCGCGGAAGAAGAAACCATCGCAGGTCGCACAATACGAAACGCCCTTGCCGGTAAGCTCTGTTTCTCCCGGCACACCCAGACGGCGCGGAGAAGCGCCGGTGGAAATGATCACCGCTTTTGCCAGGAATTGGCCGCCATACGTCGTCAACCGAAATGGCTCCTGTCGAAAGTCAACTTCCGTTACCTCGTCAATTTCCAGCCGCGTGCCGAACCGCTCGGCCTGTTGCTGAAAGTTTTGCACCAGGTCGGGCCCGGTCAATCCCTCTGGAAAGCCGGGGTAATTCTCTACCTCACTGGTGATGGAAACCTGCCCACCAATTTCCTGGCCGGTAATCAGTAAGGGCTTCAACTGGGCCCGAGCGGTGTAAATGGCAGCAGTAAGGCCGGCCGGACCAGAACCAATAATGACCACATTTTCAATATCTTTCATGGAATACTCCTCATTGCAAGTTGGATTGGGCTCGAGTACAACAAGCTTCGACCCACCAGCGTGGGGCATGGGTCACCAGCCGGCCCTGCATCGTGATTGGCCGGGAGCGCTCATCACCCGGTGCCCCACATTCACATTTCAACATCTCCTCGTCATGACAAATTTCTTGATCCGCAGAAACTTTCAGGCAGTGCGTACAAACGTAGACAACTTGCAGACGATTGGCCATCGAGTACCTCCTTGTCTCGACTAGTAAAGCGTTCTCTCCTGAATGTATTTTACTGCCTTTCTCTTCTTTTTGCAAAAGGTTGGTGGCCGTGTGCGCTTCTCTTTTCGGGTATGCGTCATATTTTACGTCTACAATCATTCATGCTCTGCCCTTACCACCAAGACACAAAGACACGAAGCATACAAAGTGGGGCAAGCGCGAGAGCCTGCTCGTCGGGCCTATCTCATCTCCCAACCTGGACACTGGCGTTTCTTGTTCTTGCCACGGATGGTCACGGATTTTCACGAAAAATCAGAAAGCATAGATGAAAATCTGTGGAAATCCGTGCAATCTGTGGCTG